>NZ_JBQMTM010000019.1:0-81740 GCF_053470325.1 Colwellia sp. MEBiC06753
AGCTTGTATGCCGATAAAGGCTATGTCTCAGCGAACTTGAAGGAACAACTGGCCGAGCAAGGTATCGATTTTATTGCGGGTCAGCGAAGTAATATGAAGCGTCAGCCTATTTCGGTTTGGGACAGAGCTATGTTATCGAAACGTTTCATCATCGAAACCGTTTTTGATCAGCTTAAGAATATTGCTCAGATTGATCACACAAGGCATCGTAGCTGTATTTCGTTTATGGTAAATCTAATGGCAGGGCTAATTGCCTATACATTTAAAGCGAAAAAGCCGAGCATCAAAGTGACTCGGCTTTAGTTCTTATACAGATCTCAGGTTAATTTAACTTAATTGCTGTCTTGCCAACCATAACGCGCCTTGCTCAGCGTTAGAAATTGGGCTGTTTAATTGCGTTTGAAGGGATTTAGGCAACCAAGGGGTTATTTTCGAGGCAATCCCCCCCACTAAACATAAACGGTTGATATCGTGAGCTAATAAATGATTGGCGTATAAATCAATAAAGTCTGCGGCTTGTTGCACTATGTTAACCGCAATTACACAGCCTTTATCGGCATATTCAAAGACAATCGGTGCTAATTGCGCGAAAAAGTTTGGTTGGGCTGACAAGGCAAATGATAATAATTGCTCTAGGGTCTGGCAGTCGACGGTGGTTAATATTTGCTGGCTAAAATCAGTTGCTGGCTCCACGCCATCAAATACTTTTAAACCATATTGTACCGCGCTTAACCCTAAACTACTGCCACTGGCTTTATCGCCCAAATATAACCCATAGCCACCAAATTCACTGACCTGTTGATTAATGGTTAGTCCAGCACAAAAACCAGTGCCTAAAATTATCACGCCGCCATTTTGATCTTGATGGGCACCATAACACGCAATGGCCATATCGGTAGTGACGGTAAGTGACGCAAAAGGATGTTGCCAGTCTAAAAACTCTTGCTTAGCTTGTTCTACGTTGGCACCAGCAAGGCCAGCAACGGCATGAACTCGAGCTAGATCTTGATGGCTAAGCTTTGCTTGCATTAGCGCTTGTGAAGTTGCCGCCATAATTGAAGTAATTGTGCTACTGACCCCGCGAACTAAGTTAGCAGGCCCACCTAGCCCTTGGCCAATTAGCATACCTTGGCTATCTTCGATACGGGCACGACACTTAGTGCCACCGCCGTCGATACCTAAGAATAATGGTTTATTTTTGTTTGTCGTGTTCATCAGCGAGTTCTTTTTATTGTCAGTATTTAAATTCAGCGGCCAGTTTGGTTAGTTATCTGTAGTAGCTTTTAAACAGTGGATTGCCAAAGGATCGATTCTACCTTGATTATCTAGCACCTTGGAATAGGTATGTAACGAAACGGGGGTGACGCTTTGTTGACAGTGCTGCCAATATTGCTGAGCATTTTCTAGTGTCACACCGCCACCAACAACTAATTCAAAGCGTCCGGCAACTTGTTGGCATAGTGATGTTAGTTTTGTTAATCGCTGGTTTATCGTAGTTGGTTGCTGCCAACCGCCACCACTGGTTAGCAACCGATCAATGCCTAAATCGGCGAGTTGCTCAACCGCAAGCGCATAATCTTCAATCACGTCAAATGCTCGATGAAAAGTAACGGCCAACTGATGCTGTTTAGCGGTGGTAATTAATGCGGACATTACCGATAAATCGATAGTGTTTGTATTAGTTAATACACCAAAAACTACACCATCTGCACCTAGCTTGGCAGCATGGATAATTTGTTGATTCATTTGAGTTAATTCCTCATCAGAATAACAAAAGCTTTTATTGTGTGGACGGACCATTACTAGTAATTCACCATTTTTTAACATCGCCGATTTTGCTTGCTTGATAGCGCTTTCATCTGGCGTTAAACCATCTAGCATCATCTGCCCACAAAGCTCAATTCGTGCAGCACCTGCCTTAATACTTGCGGTAACATTATTGACTAAGTTTGCGCTGTCATCAGCATTGATGCAAATTTCTATTATTCGTTTATTTTTGTCTATCATTATGATTTTTATGTGTATTTTGGTTGGCTCTGGCTTTATTAAAAGTGCTAGTATTTGAATGGGCTTTCAGTCGTTTTATCAAATTTATTGCGGGTTACTCATAATTGTAAACTAAGGCAAATGGTGACAACTCGCTTAGTGTGATAATACAGCACTGAGTAAGAAACTGTATGAATAAAAAACAAAACGCCGATTTTATTGCACCACTAACCGAATTTATATTATCACTTTACTAACAGACAACCCTATCCTGAACATGGTTTTAAACTAGCATAAAATCCCATTTTTTAATGGGGATAAAAATAACAATAGTGCTCGCTCTAGCTACCTTTCGCTATTTCTTTTAGCTACTTAGGGTAGTGCTGTCTAATAGAACGCTTACAACAATCATTACGGAGAACGGAATGACTTATAATAACAAAGGTCGTACATCCCGGGGGAGTAAAGGGATCTATCAAAAATCTGCGTTAACGCTGGCTTTGATGACCGCATTTAACTTAGGTTACTCTCAATTAGGTTACGCTCAAGAAGCACCAGATGCTGACTCGGCAAATGAAAATATTGAAACCATTGAAGTACGTGGTATTCGCGCCAGTCAGGCGGAAAACTTAGCGATTAAACGCTTATCTACAGCCATCGTAGATGCAATTACCGCCGAAGATATCGGTAAATTCCCAGATAAAAACGTTGCTGACTCATTGCAACGGGTACCAGGGATTGTCATTTCTCGAAGTGGTGGTGAAGGTGAAAATGTTAGTATCCGTGGTTTGTCTTCTGATCTGACATTTACTCAGCTAAATGGCAATTTTATTGCGTCATCACCGGGCTCTCCATCGCGTTCTTTTAGCTATTCGTTATTACCTTCAACTATGGTGCAGCGAGTTGAAGTGTTTAAATCCTCAGAAGCACGTCTTGATGAAGGTGGTGTTGGTGGTACAGTTATTCTACATAGCCGTAAACCATTAGATATGGACGCTAGTTCAGGTGTATTAAACCTTGAATACACCTATGCCGATGTCACCGAAAAATATGAGCCGAACTTTAGTGGTGTTTATTCGTGGAAAAATGACAACGAAGATTTTGGCGTACTTGTTGGGTATACCCGTCAAGAGCGCACAAACCGTACATTAGGTGGCGATACAAGTGGGGCTGGCGGTTGGCGTTGGGCAACTAGCGACGATGTACCCGCTGCCGATATTCATGGCAATGAAATTACTGACAGCACTCGCCGCTTCGCAGCACTTGAAGATGCTTACGGCGGCATTACCGAAGGGGCATGGGTGCCACAGGTAGCAGGTGTTGGCGTTACCGAAGAAAAACGTGAGCGTGAAGGTTTTCAATTTACCGGTCAATGGTTACCAACCAATGACTTAAAAATGACCTTTAACTACTTCCGCTTTGCGTTAGGTCAAGATCGCACTAACTCGCGTTTATCAATTCCAGAATGGAAATACAACCCAGACCATTTAACCGGTGTTCACTTAGACTCGACTGGCACTGTGGTTAATGGTTTAGATTTCACTACTGGTGCTGGTGGTACAGAAGGTAATTTAGAGTTTCCTTGGATCAGCGGCAGTTATACCGAAGAAGAAGATACCTCAGATACCTTTGATTTAGGCTTAGAGTATGCCGGCGATAATTACGATTTACGCGTTACCATTGGTCATACTGAAGCAGAAGGTGGCCCCAAAGAAGCATGGAATACCGCTTATAAAAGTGGCCAGCCCGCTAAGCGCAGTGACTCTGGTTTAGTGGAAAATGCGGCTAGCTATGCAGGCTGGCGTTTAGGTAACCGCGTTTCACTTTATGCTGACCCTGAATTATTGAATAACTTAAGAGCAGGCGTTGCTGGTGACCCAGATCCTGGTTCAACAGGCTCAAGTTTTATTGTCAGTGATTTGGAAGAAAATTACGCACAAATCGATTTTGACTACCAGTTAGATTACGGCATTATCCAGACCTTACGTGTAGGTGCAAAATATCGTGATGCCAAACTTCATCGTGAAACCAATAACACCTTTTTTATTACCAAAGAAGGTGCGGCAGCCATTGAAAGTGGTGAGTTAGATCCATTTAGCCAAGGCGCCATTGATAAGGTTTCTTATCAGTGGATTGATGGCATGCCAGAGATGACGGATATCTTAAATAAGAAATCTGAGCAAAATATTACTGGCGGCTTTGATGTTAACGTGATGCCAACCATAAACTGGGATACTTATCGCGATATCGTCACTGATGAATACGTAAAATATACCCGTCGCGAACCAGACTTTGTCTTTGATATTGAAGAAGAAATTACTGCGTTCTATGCGCAAGCTGATTTTGCTTGGGAAAATGTTCGCGGTAACTTTGGTGTGCGTTACGTAGAAACAGAAACCATGATCATGTCGTCAGATAAAATCAATTACTATTTAGATGATATTGATGATGAAACCGAAGAAGATATTTTAGGTGACGAGCGGGTATTAAGTGTTGAAACTACCGCTCAGCGCGTGATTAAAGATGATCGCTTCTTACCAAGCTTTAACATTGTTTGGGATGTAACTGAAAATATCGTGGTACGTGGTGCAATGGCTAAAACCATGTCACGAGCGCCTTACAATGATATGGGCGCGCCAGAGCAATTAACCTTCATTTCTCAAGAATGGGCTGATGACCGTTTAGAGTTCCGCTCAAACCCAGTTGATCCAGGCTGGTCGGGTTCTGGTGGTAACAAAGCGCTAAAACCATTCGAGTCGGTGCAAACGGATATCTCTATTGAATATTATTATGGTGAAGGCTCAGCTGTAGGTGCCGCGTTATTTAATAAAGACGTGGACAACTTTATTGTACCGCTGATCATTACTTCAACCCGCCCGTTTGATGGCTTTACGAACCCGAATACTGGTCAAGTAGTGGTGCTGGCTGGCGATATTGTCGTAACGCCATTTAACACTACGGCAAATGGTACTAACGCTACCTCTCGTGGTATTGAACTATTCGCTCAACATGCATTTGACAATGGATTTGGTTTAAACGTCAACTACACGCTTAACGACACCAATCAGGCTGATATCAGTGTTGATGGTGAGAAAATCGGTGAGTCTGAGTTAGTTGGTAGTGCTGAAAACCAGTTTAACTTCTCTGCTTACTATGAAACCGACTTATATAGCGTACGTGCCTCTTATAACCGTACCGGACAAACCGCTCTAGGTTTATCCGATGGTTTAACCGTGTTCCAAGAGCCGTATCAGCAAGTTGATATCAATGCTTCGTATAACATCATAGATAACCTGATTCTCTCTGCCTCGGTCATTAACTTAACCGAAGAAGAACCAAGAACTTTCTATGGTGACGATACCAAAGCAAGGTTACGTAGCAGTAGTTATACCGGACGTCGTTTTTACGTAGGTATGACCTATCGTTTCTAGCACGAATTTATAAACACAATAAAACCAAATTGAATAGTCGGTAATCACGTCAGATCGAAATTACCGGTTAAAAATGCAAGGAATAATTATGAATAAGGCTAAAAATTTTAGACTTACGTTGCCTATGATGTTGGTTGCAAGCGCATTAAGTGCTTGTGGAGGCAGCAATGATCCGGATGCGCAAGACGTTCCGGTAACCCCAGACAATACTGCGGCAGAAGTTGCAGGTTCAGTAATTAAAGGCACTTTATCAGGCGCATCAATAAACGTTACGCCACTTAATGGCACAACCTTAACCGCAGCAAGCCAAGCAGTCACCGATGCCAACGGTCAATTCTTCGTTGAACTAAATGGCAAACCAGGTTTTGGTATCGACAGCCTAGTTAAAATTACAGTGACAGCAGACGCTGGTGCCAGCATGATTTGTGATGCGCCAGTGTGTGCCGGCATTAACTTAGGTGGCGTAGTGAGCGGCGCTTTTGTTGAAGGCACGCAATTAACGACGTTAAGCCAGTTAGCCGTACCTTATGGCAACAATGCCGACGGTCAAGCGGACTTAGTGACACAAGCGAATGCGCTGACGACATTAGCCACACAATTGATTGAGCAAGCCATTGCTGATGGGCGTAACGTTAGCTCGCCAGATTTATTAGCGTTAGCGCAAGCTGAATATTCCGCGTTGTTACTTCGCGCTCTAGGCTGGCAAACCAATAACACCAATGTTTTCACTACGCCAGTGGTGAGTGCTGAAAGTTATCATAACTTTGTCACCGGCAATAGCTGTGAACTAGCCGAGTCAGGTGAAGAAGTTTGCGCTGATACCTTAGTGACTGAAAGCCAAATTAAGCTTTCGTTTTTAAATGCTGCGTTTAGTCAGTTTGACGAAACTTCATCGCAAGCCGCGAACTTGCAATTGGCAAGTGAAAACCTAAGCGCTGCATTAGCGGGTGATCCAGAGGCATTAACCGCGTTACGCGAAGGTTTGTACCAAGCTATCGACCGCCATGAGGTGGCTTCAGAGCTTGGTTTTTCAGCCAGTGCCATTATTGATTTAGGCTTAGCGTTATTTGATGCTGAATCAACAGGTGGACCAATTCACGAAATTTCTACCCCTGATAATATTGCTGCGGCCACTATTACTGCGCGCTTTAGTATTAGTGAGTCGGAAAGCCAATATCAGCTATTTGATGGTGACGTTGAAACGAAATGGCTTGATCATAACGATTGGCAAGGTGCACCAACTGAAGCAGATCCTTCGTGGATGCAAATTGATTTTGCCGAGCCACAAGCGATTAATACTATGGTGATCACCAGTGCCAATGACGCACCAGCACGTGACCCTGAAAACTTTACGCTAGTGGCGTCGAATGACGGTGGCGAAACTTGGGTAACATTATTAGATGTAAAAGGCGCATCATTTGATGAGCGTTTTCAGGCGCAAAGCTTTGCGTTTGCTAATGAACTTAAGTACAGCAGCTATCGTTTTAATGTTACGAAAAATGCAGGTAACGACGGCTTAATGCAAATTGCTGAAATTAACTTCCTAGGGCCAATTTACACTAGCTTAGTGCATTCACATTCAGGTGTTGGCGTAGCGTCAGCGCGCAATAGCATTGGTGATGCCGAAAACCAAGACAAAGCATTTGATGGTGATGTTAATACTAAGTGGTTAGATCATAACGACTGGTTAGGTGCGCCAAGTGAAGCTGACCCGTCGTGGATCCAAATGGACTTCCCAGAAGCGGTGGCGGTTAACGTTGTCGCTATTACTAGTGCCAATGATGCCTCGTCACGTGATCCGGAAAACTTCCAGTTATTAGCGTCTAATGATGGCAGCAACTGGGAAGTTGTCGGTGATTGGGTAGGTGAAGCATTTGATCAGCGTTTTGAGCGCAAGGAATTCCGTTCAGCGAATCAATTGGCTTATACCAGCTATCGTTTGAATATCACTAAAAACAGCGGTAATGATGGTTTAGTGCAAATTGCTGAAGTGGAATTTATTGGTCCAGAGCTACCAAGTTTAGATCACAGTGTGATGGCCGGTGCTTCATATTCTGCGCGCTTCGCCATTAGCGATGCTGAAAGCGCTGCTCAAGCATTTGACCGCAACGTTGAAACGAAATGGTTAGATCATAACGATTGGCAAGGTGCTCCTACTGAAGCTGATCCTGCTTGGATACAAGTTGATTTACCATCAGCACAAGTGGTCAATACCTTAACTATTACCAGTGCTAATGACGCGCCAGCGCGAGACCCAGAAAACTTCACTTTATCAGCTTCAAATGATGGCGGTGAAACTTGGGTGGTTGTCGGTAGCTGGGTTGGTGAAGCATTTGATGATCGCTTTGAGCGTAAAACCTTTAGCTTTGCTAATACTCTGGCCTATGGCAGCTATCGTTTAAATGTTACCAAAAACGCTGGCAACGACGGTTTAATGCAAGTAGCAGAAGTAGGTTTAATCGGCCCACAGTACGCAGCAATAAACCATGCAACGCAAGCCGGTGCTATTTACAGCGCTCGCAATCGTATTGGTGATGCTGAAAGTGAAGCCAAAGCCTTTGATGGTGATGTTGAAACCAAATGGCTAGATCATAATGACTGGTTAGGTGCGCCTTCTGAGGAAGATCCATCATGGATTCAAGTCGACTTATTATCACCACAAATCGTTAGCAGCTTAGCGATAGTGAGTGCTAATGATGCGCCAGAGCGCGATGCTGAAAACTTCCAGTTATTAGGATCAAACGACGGTGGTGCAACATGGAAAACAGTGGCAAGCTGGGTTGGTGAAAGTTGGGATGAACGCTTTGAGCGTAAGCAGTTCGACTTTGTTAATGGCTTTGCCTACAGTAGTTACCGATTAAATATTACCAAGAACAAGAATAATGATGGTCTTGTACAAATTGCTGAAATCGAGCTAATTGGTATTGAGCAATAATCTTGCCTAGCAGGTTAGTTAAGCTAATTTGAGCTAATCAGCACTAACCTTTAGCTAGATTGAGTTAAGCGGTGTAGCAGCGGCTCGTGGTGGACAGCTGCTACGCTATTTTCAGGCCAATGTTGTAACCCAATATTGGCCTTTTTCATTAGCTAGTGGTCAGATATTAATAAGGGTTAAATTAATTGGTATATAAGGATTAATGATGAATCGTCGACAATTTATCTGGGCCAGTGCCCTTTCTACTATTGTGCCTAAGTGGTCATTTGGTCAGTCAAACTCAGCGGCAAATCGTAATAATCAAGCAGTGACCAAGCCAATTGTTGTTTCTACCTGGAACCATGGTATGCCTGCTAATTTAGCGGCATGGCAAGTTTTAGCAAACGGTGGCATGGCAATAGATGCGGTTGAAGCAGGTGTTCGAGTGCCAGAAGCGGATCCTGAGGTGATGACCGTTGGTTATGGTGGCTACCCTGATCGTGAAGGCATTGTAACTTTAGATGCCTGCATTATGGACCATCAGATGAATTGTGGCTCGGTGGCATTTTTACAAAATATTAAGCACCCAATATCCGTGGCGCGTTTAGTCATGGATAAAACGCCGCATGTGATGTTAAGTGGTGAAGGCGCTAAGCAATTTGCCTTGAGCCAAGGCTTTGTTGAAGAAAATTTGTTAACCGATAAAGCCAAACAAGCTTGGCTAGAATGGAAAAAGCAAAGCAAGTATCAACCGATTATTAATATTGAAAACCACGACACCATTGGCATGTTAGCACTTGATGAACACGGTAATTTATCTGGCGCCTGCACCACCAGTGGCGCTGCGTTTAAAATGCATGGCCGTATTGGTGATTCGCCAATTATTGGCGCGGGTCTGTATGTTGATAATGAAGTGGGCGCAGCGACAGCTACCGGTATGGGCGAATTAATGATGAAAACCGTTGGTTGTCATGCCGTGGTCGAGATTATGCGTCAAGGCGCTTCACCACAGGAAGCCTGCCAAGAAGCAGTTGAGCGAATTGCTCGCAAACTTGGTGATTACCAACAGTTTCAAGTGGGCTTTTTGGCGCTTGATAAAAATGGTCAATATGGGGCGCACTGCATTCAACCCGGCTTTAATTACGCGGTAAAAAGCGCCGAGCAGCAACAGCTCATTGATGCGTCAAGTAAGTTAGGTTAAGCGGTTAAATTGGTTGTTGAAATAGCCATTTTATCGTTAGTAAAGAATAGCTAAGTTTAGCTATGGCGACCTTTGATTTTTACACACGGGTTAAAGGTCGCCGCTTTTCTTTTTGTTCACTTAGTCATTCCGCTAAACAGTTTTGTGTTTTGATTTGTTATTAGCCAATAAATCATCACACTTGAAATCAACACCAACCTCATTGAAGCGGTTTAATTATGAGTAGGTAAAGCGTTTTGTTATGCGAGGAAGGAAGCCGAGCACTGATGTTGGTACATGGATGTAACATCATCAGGAATAACAAATAAGCACCGGCGAATAATTAAAGTTTGCCGCTGAATTGGGCGCTGAGGGAGATGAAAGAGGGAAACAAGCGCTTTTTCCCTCTTTCGTGCAGTCGCCACCGCGACAATATAATTCAAACGGTTACTTAATTTAAAAGTATTTAAAGTGACATTACGCTAAGTGTTGGCTGGTTTAATTCAATATAAAGCTAGTGACAATTTGAACAATAATAAAGGCCAGTAAGCATTCACTTACTGGCCTTTGTATTTAAATAAACACTTCAGTTTATAACTGAGGACCTGCTGCCACTAATGAAGCACCGTGGTCGTTGTCAGTGAACTTATCAAAGTTAGTGACAAAACGGTTGGCCAAATCTTTCGCTTTCACTTCCCAATCAGCGGAATTTTCGTAGGTGTTACGCGGGTCTAAAATCTCGCTATCACAACCATGAAGTGCGGCTGGCACAGTTAGGTTAAACAGTGGTAAGGTAGTCGTTTCTGCATGGTCGATTGAGCCATCTAAGATCGCGTCGATAATAGCGCGCGTATCTTTAATTGAAAT
Organism: Colwellia sp. MEBiC06753; assembly: GCF_053470325.1. Lineage (NCBI taxonomy): Bacteria > Pseudomonadati > Pseudomonadota > Gammaproteobacteria > Alteromonadales > Colwelliaceae > Colwellia > Colwellia sp. MEBiC06753. Next base: position 10,379 of record NZ_JBQMTM010000019.1, read on the forward strand.
ACGTTTGCCTGTGCCATTCCAACCTGTGTTAACTAAATAAGCTTCTGCGCCAACAGCTTCCATACGCTTGCGTAACACGTCTGCGTATTGTGTTGGGTGTAAGCTTAAGAACGCTGCACCAAAACAGCTTGAGAACGTTGGTGTTGGCTCTGTAATACCGCGCTCTGTACCGGCTAATTTTGCAGTAAAGCCTGATAAGAAATAGTATTCAGTTTGTTCTGGCGTTAATTTCGCAACCGGCGGTAATACACCAAAGGCATCAGCCGTTAAGAAAATCACTTTCTTGGCATGACCTGCGCGAGAAATTGGCTTAACAATGTTATCAATATGATGAATTGGGTAAGACACGCGGGTATTTTCAGTTTTTGAATTATCGTCAAAATCTATTGTGCCATCAGCAGCAACGGTCACGTTTTCTAATAAAGCATCACGACGAATAGCATTATAAATGTCTGGTTCGTTTTCTTTGCTTAAATTGATGGTTTTAGCGTAACAACCACCTTCAAAGTTGAATACACCGTTGTCATCCCAACCGTGCTCATCGTCACCAATTAATTCACGCTTAGGATCGGTTGAAAGTGTGGTTTTACCTGTACCTGAAAGGCCGAAGAAAATTGCCACATCACCGTCTTCACCAACGTTCGCACTACAGTGCATTGAGGCGATGCCTTTTAGTGGCAAGAAGTAGTTCATCATAGAGAACATACCTTTTTTCATCTCGCCGCCGTACCAAGTACCACCAATTAATTGCACTTTTTCAGTTAAGTTAAATGCAACGAAGTTTTCTGAGTTTAACCCTTGTTCTTGCCAGTTCGGGTTAGTGGTTTTCGCACCGTTCATTACAATGAAATCTGGCTCGTAATCTTTTAATTCAGCTTCAGTTGGGCGAATGAACATGTTTTTAACGAAATGTGCTTGCCAAGCCACTTCAGTAATAAAGCGCACTTTTAAACGTGTATCTTCATTAGCGCCACAGAAAGTATCAACGACGAATAAACGCTTGCCTGAAAGTTGAGTGGTGACTAAGCCTTTTAATTCATTCCAAGTGTCAGTAGACATTGGTTTGTTGTCATTTTTACCTTGGTCGGCCCACCAAACGGTATCGCGGGTAACATCGTCACGAACAATGTATTTATCTTTTGGTGAACGGCCAGTGAAAATACCGGTATCTACTGATACTGCACCAAGCTCAGTTATGTAACCTTTATCAAAACCTGAAAGCTCAGCTTTGGTTTCTTCTTCAAATAAGAGTTCGTAAGAAGGATTGTAAACAATCTCTGCAACGTTGGTGATGCCGTACTGAGATAAATCAATCGTGTTTTCCAAAGCGGACATAGCTCATAGTCTCCAGTGGTAGAACAAAAGTTAAAAAATTGTTTCAGGCGGTTCCTGAGGCCGCTAATTCTAGGCGATAGTTGACTAAAACAAAAGCAAAAACTTATTGTGACTGAAAGTTTTCATCTTTTATTACAAAGATCGGATTAATTGCTAGTTTTTTTATGTAATATAACAACAAAACTGAAAAATGATTGTGATCTTGACCAAGCGGAAGCTAAGAAAAATTGGGCGGGTATGATAAAAAAAGGCGCTTAATAGCGCCCTTAATCTAAATTGTCGGTTAACTAGTGTTTTATCTCATTTATGTAAGATGATAATTGTTGTTCATCAAAGGCATAAGTGGTTAAACAATAGTCACAAGTCATGCTGATGGTATCTTGCTCTGCTAGGATAGATTTGATCTCGTCAATACCAAGTTGCGAAATAGCGGTTAAACATTTTTCTTCCGAACAACTACAACGGTAAGTGACGGTTTGCGGGTCAAATAATCGCACTTCTAATTCATGATACAAGCGATGTAATAACTCTTGCGCCGGTAAATTAAAGATTTCGTCGGCAGTGATGGTTTGAGTTAATGCACATAAATGCTCGTAGTCAGCTAATTGCTGCGCTTTATCGTCGCTGTCTGGTAGTAATTGAATCAAGCTACCAGCGGCTTTATTTTCTTTAATATCAGTAAATAACCAAACTGTGGTTGGAATTTGATCTGAGGTTTCGAAATAGTTAGCTAAACATTCTGCTAACGTCGGCTTTTCTAATGCAACTACACCTTGATAAGGTTCACCATTGGTTGGTCGAATGGTAATTACCATAATGCCGTTGCCAATTAATTCACCTAATGTCGATGCCTGAGTATCATGTTTTAATTTCGCTACCCCGCGCATTTGTTGCTGGTGATTGCCATTAATTGCCATGTAGCCGATCGGGGCATCGTCACCGCCTTGTAATTGCACGGCAATTTCACCTTCAAACTTTAATGTAGCCGTTAAAAGACAAGTAGCTGCTAATAATTCACCCATTAATGCTTTTACGCCATCAGGATAGTCATGATTTTGCAAAATATCTTGGTACGCTTGATGAATTTGTACCAGCTCGCCACGGGCATGCTTATGATCAAATAAATAGCGATTTAACACATCTGATTGAGACATGAGTAATTATATCCTTTCTTTAAATTGCCTGATTTGTCGGCGTTGTTTTTTATCTGGTTTGGTATCGGTCGCTGGGCTAAAGAATGCCCCTTGCTTACGAGCAAGTGTATTTCGCTCTCGGGTTTCGATACTGTCTGCAGTTTCTTCATAAAGTGTTTGAGCAAATGTCGCGTCTTTGCGCTTATCGGCAAGTGCAATTATCACTACTTCTTTCTCATCAAAACCTTGACGTACTTTTACTTTGTCGCCTATGGCGACAGCTTTGCCTGATTTTGTGCGCTGACCGTTATAAAACACTTTGCCGCCGTCAATCATTTGCTTAGCAATAGCACGAGTTTTATAAAAACGAGCTGCCCATAACCATTTGTCTAATCGAGTAACATCTGAAGTTGTCGATGGCTGTTGTTTTCCTGCCATATCGGTTTGCTACTTTCATTGAAAAAAATTTGCTGAAATGTACCATAAACCACGATTTTCCGCTATGGCTTTCACTTTCTTGATACGACTAATTACTGCGATGTTTTGTAAATATTAATTAAATTTTTAGCCGCTTACTTGTTGCATACACTTAGGTCAAGTATCATCGAGAGCAATAGGATATAAAATCAAAAGAATGACCATGCAGTTGCCCGATAATTTGGCTGCGTTGAATGAACAGCTTAACAAGTTGCCCCAAGTTCAAATCGCAAAAATATTCAGTGTTATTTTAGTTATTTATTGCATGTATTTGCTGGCGCAAATGACGTGGCAATTAGTACCGAGTAATCACACGCCAACTTTAACTACGCAAAAAAGCACAACCGTTAACACTACGCCAAACTCTTCCTCATTTGATTTAAATAGCGTAATCGGACTTCATCTTTTTGGTAACTATCAGCAAGCACCTAAAAAAGCTGCGGTTGAAGTGGTGGAAGAAGCGCCAGAAACTAAATTGAACTTAAAGCTTTCTGGGGTGGTTGCATCAAGTGAAAGCGAATTTGCTGCAGCTATTATTGAAAACCAGGGTAGCCAAGAAACTTATGGTATCGGCGAAAAAATTAATGGCACACGTGCATCATTAGAAAAAGTTTATGCTGATCGCGTGTTAATCAAGCAGGGCGGGCGTATGGAAACCTTAATGCTTGATGGTTTTGATTATAGTAAGCAAAGTCATGTCATCAATTCGTCACCTGAACGTGATATAAACCGCGCCCTTAATAACGACGCAATGAGTGCAGGGCCTTCACCTGCCGACGATTCAGTAGATTTACGTGATAATGAAGAATTAAGTGCGGCAGTTCAGCGATTACGACAAGAAGTTGCCGACGACCCTGGCAAAATCAGTGATTACCTAAAAATATCACCGAAAATGGAAGAGGGTAAAATAATTGGTTATCAGGTCATGCCAGGTAAAGATCCTGCCTTTTTCAAAGCGTCAGGTTTACAGCCTGGCGACGTCGCGTTGCTGATGAATGGTTTAGATTTGTCTAATCCAAGTGAATCAGCTCAGGCATTAAGTTTATTAAGAGATACCAGTGATATAGCGTTGTTGGTGGACCGTAATGGGGAGTTAACAGAGATTCTGTTTAGCATTGCACAATGATAATGAGAAGTATGAAAATCCGACAACGGGTAAAACCACACACGATAAATTTTAAGCGATTGTTCACACCATTAGCTTTTAGCGCAGCAATGGCGTTCACACCTATGGTAGAACAAGCATGGGCTGCTGAATTTTCACCGAACTTTAAAAATACTGATATTAACGAGTTCGTTAATATTGTTGGTCGAAATTTGCAAAAAACCATGATTGTTGACCCGAATGTTCGGGGCAAAATCAATGTCAGAAGTTACGATTTGCTTAGTGAAGAGCAGTATTACCAGTTTTTCCTAAACGTGTTGGAAGTTTACGGCTTTGCTGCCGTTAAAATGGACAATAACGTGATTAAAGTAATTCGTAATAAAGACGCTAAAACTGGCCCTATTCCTGTTGTTGCTAATGATGGTGATTTTAGCGGTGATGAAATGGTCACCCGTGTGGTTGAAGTAAAAAATGTTACGGTGCGTGAATTAGTGCCATTACTTCGCCAACTATCCGATCAAGCTGGTTCGGGCAACGTGGTTAACTACGACCCTGCAAACGTCATTATGATCACAGGTACAGCCGCCGTGGTAAATCGCTTAGTGAATATTATTGAGCGCGTGGATAAAGCGGGCGATCAAGACGTACAAATCATTAAGTTAAAGCATGCTTCAGCCAGTGAAATGGTACGTATCGTTGATGCGATGAATAAGCAGGCATCTAGTGCCAAAGCTGGTACGCCAACATTTCTTATTCCATCTGTGGTGGCCGATGACAGAACCAACAGTGTTATAGTTAGTGGTGAGTCACAAGCTAGAAAACGTATCGCTAAGTTAATTGAGCGTTTAGATAGTGAATTAGAAACCAACGGCAATACGCGAGTTTATTACTTGAAGTACTCAAAAGCGGAAGACTTAGTCGCCGTGCTTGAAGGCGTGAGTAAATCGATTGAAGCTGAAGAGAGTGCTGGCAAAACTACACGTGGTGCTAACAATAATAAACGTAACGTCAGCATAGATGCCCATAAAGACACTAACACCTTAGTGATTACAGCAGAGCCAGATATGCTGCGCTCACTAGAGGCGGTAATTCGTCAACTTGATGTCCGTCGTGCCCAAGTACTCGTAGAGGCAATTATTGTTGAAGTCTTTGAAAGCGACGGTGTTAACCTTGGTGTGCAATGGTATACCGAACAAGGCGGCTTTACTCAGTTTAATAATGGTCCAGTACCTAGTACTAGTTTAGCCGCGGCTGGTTATGCTGCTCGTGGTGAAAAAGGCACAACCGTAACGACAATTGATGGCAACGGTAACCCGGTTGTCACTAAAAACCCGGATACCGATGGCGATTATACGCTACTGGCGCAATTACTAGGCTCTGTTAACGGTATGATGTTTGGTTTAATTGAAAATGACTGGGGCGCGATTGTTCAAGCCGTAAGCTCAGATACCAATTCAAATATCTTAGCCACGCCAAGCATAACCACCCTTGATAATGAAGAAGCGTATTTTATTGTCGGTCAAGAAGTGCCGATTATTACTGGTTCAACAACCGGTAACAATAATTCCAATCCGTTCCAAACCGTTGACCGTCAGGAAGTGGGTATTAAGTTAAAAGTTACGCCACAAGTCAATGAAGGTTCTGGAGTTCAATTAACTATTGAGCAAGAAGTCTCTTCAGTAAGTGGTGCAACCGGCGTTGATATTTCAATTAACAAACGTGAAATTAAAACAACAGTCATGGCTGATAACGGCGCTACCGTTATTTTAGGCGGTTTGATAGATGAAGACGTTCAAGAAAGTGAGCAAAAAGTCCCGCTATTAGGTGACATTCCTATTTTAGGTCATTTGTTTAAATCAACCAGTAATAGTGTGCGTAAGCGCAACTTAATGGTGTTCCTACGCCCAACCATTATTCGTGATGGTAAGTTAATGAACGAAATGACTAAGGCGAAATATAACTATATACGTGCCGATGAAATAGCGAAAAAAGAGCGTGGCCTTAGTTTGATGGACGACGATAAACTGCCATTGTTGCCAGTATGGAGCGATGAATTAGCATTGCCACCATCATATGAAGAGCACATGAAAAAGCTTGAGCAAGAGAAAAAAGCAAAACAAGCACAGGGCGAACAAAATTAATTATGGCTGTTGAACAAAATAGTCTGAATGAAGAGACTTTAGTTAACGATGCGCTGGCCGATGAAGCATTAGCAAGTGCTGGCCTAGATGAGCTTGTTACTAATGTTGACATCCAAGCACAAAGTGAAGATGAAGTTGCTGTAACTAAGCGCTTACCCTTTGGTTTTGCTAAGCGTCATGGGGTCTTAATTTCAGAAATTGGCACTGAAGATCAGCATTCAGATGGTCAGCAACAATATGTATTACATTGTTTAGCTTCTGCTAGCCCTGAAATATTAGTAGAAGTCCGTCGATTTTTGGCTCATCCATATCATATCGAAGTGTTGACGCCGGTAGAATTTGAAAAGCGATTAACTGAGTCGTACCAGCGTGATTCATCAGAAGCTCAGCAAATGATGGAAGATATTGGCAACGAAGTGGATTTATATTCACTGGCCGATGAAATGACTGAAACTGAAGACTTGCTGGAAAATGAAGACGATGCGCCAATCATTAAGCTGATTAACGCCATGCTCAGTGAAGCAATTAAAGAAAACGCTTCGGATATTCATATTGAAACCTTTGAGCAAGTACTGCAAATTCGCTTCCGTATTGATGGCGTATTGCGTGAAGTATTAAAGCCAAATCGCAAACTGGCATCGTTGTTAGTCTCGCGAATTAAGGTAATGGCGAAACTGGATATTGCCGAAAAACGTATTCCACAAGATGGCCGTATTTCATTGCGCATTGCTGGCCGTGCGGTTGATGTCCGTGTTTCCACTATGCCAACCGGCCATGGTGAGCGCGTGGTACTGCGTTTACTCGATAAAAATGCTGCGCGTCTAGATCTACAAGACTTAGGCATGACTGATGAAAACCGTAAGTTGTTTTCAGCGCTGATTGACAAACCTCACGGTATTATTTTGGTTACCGGCCCAACGGGCTCAGGTAAATCAACCACGCTTTACGCTGGCTTAAGTCAGATTGATAATAAAGAGCGCAATGTTTTAACTGTTGAAGACCCGATTGAATACGCGATTGAAGGGATTGGCCAAACACAAGTTAACACCAAAGTAGATATGACCTTTGCCCGCGGCTTACGCGCGATTTTACGTCAAGATCCTGATGTGGTGATGGTTGGTGAAATTCGTGATTTGGAAACCGCACAAATTGGTGTGCAAGCCAGTTTAACAGGTCACTTGGTATTATCTACTTTACATACCAACACTGCAGCAGGTGCGATTACCCGTATGGAAGATATGGGAGTTGAACCGTTCTTATTATCGTCAAGTTTATTGGGTGTCTTAGCTCAGCGTTTAGTACGTACTTTATGTCCACACTGTAAAGAGCCGCATCAAGCTGATGAAGAAGAATGTCATTTACTGTCAATTTCCGCAGAGGATAAACCAACGATTTATCGTGCCGTTGGCTGTCAGGCGTGTAACTTTAAAGGTTATAAAGGGCGAACGGGTATTCATGAGCTATTAACCGTTGATGATAAAGTACGCGAACTTATTCATAATGGTCGTGGCGAACAAGTGATTGAAAAGTATATCCGTAAAACTACGCCTAGTATTCGTCGCGACGGCTTTGATAAAGTGCTGGCGGGCATTACCACGCTCGAAGAAGTGTTGCGCGTGACCCGAGAAGATTAACGGATGAGAATGTAAATGCCAGCGTTTGATTATGTGGCGGTTAATGCCAAAGGAAAAAATGTTAAAGGGGTTATCGAAGGTGATACCCCAAGACAAGCGCGCAGTTTATTGCGTGATCAAGGCTTAATGCCGATTGAAGTTAATGCCTCATTACGTAAACAATCCGCCACAGGCACCACGAAAGCCAGTAGCCGGAATAAAATCTCTGCTACCGATTTAGCGCTGATCACCCGTCAATTAGCAACATTAGTTGAATCTGGGTTACCACTGGAAGAATCATTACTCGCCGTTGCTGAGCAAAGCGAGAAAAATCGCCATAAAAGCATGATTATGGCGGTACGCACTAAAGTCACTGAAGGTTATGGCCTTGCCGAAAGTATGGCGGAATTTCCTCAGGTATTTTCGCAGCTATTTCGCGCCATGGTGGCAGCCGGTGAAAAATCAGGTCACCTAGATAACGTGCTTAACCGTTTGGCTGATTACACCGAGCAGCGCCAGCAATTGCGCTCGCAGATGATTCAGGCCTTGGTGTACCCCATTATTATGACGGTGGTGGCCATTGGCGTTATTGCAGTATTACTTACCGTTGTTGTCCCTAAAATTGTTAGCCAGTTTGAACATATGGGGCAAAGCTTGCCGGGTACTACTCAGTTCTTAATTAGCAGTAGTGAATTTTTGTCGAACTATGGCTTAGCCATTATTTTATTAATCGCCCTTGCAACATTGGGCTTTAATCAATTAATGAAGAAAGCTCAGTTTCGTTATAGTGCTCATCAGCGCTTAATCTCATTGCCATTAATTGGCAAAGTCGCACGCGGTTTAAATACCGCACGTTTTGCTCGGACCTTAAGTATTTTGACCGCCAGTGCCGTGCCCTTACTTGAAAGCATGAAAATTGCTGGTGAAGTATTAGAAAATTTGTATATTAAGCAGAAGATTAAAGAGTCGGCAGATAAAGTGCGCGAAGGTACCAGTTTACGGGTTGCTTTAGAGCAAACGAAATTATTTCCGCCGATGATGCTTCATATGATCGCCAGTGGTGAAAAAAGTGGTGAGTTAGAGCAAATGTTAGGACGCGCCGCCGACAACCAAGATCGTGAATTTGAAGCGTTAATGAATATCTCAATTAAGGCGTTTGAACCGGCATTAATGGTGAGTATGGCCGGTGTCGTCTTGTTTATCGTGATGGCTATTTTACAGCCAATTTTACAGTTAAATACATTAGTAGGAAGTTAGTTATGCAACAGCGTCAATCAGGTTTTACCCTGTTAGAAGTTATGGTAGTAATCGTTATTTTGGGTATTTTAGCTAGTATGGTAGTGCCTAACTTGATGGGTAGCCAAGAGCGCGCCAATGTGCAAAAAGCGGTATCTGATATTACGGCATTAGAAACCTCGTTAAGCATGTACAAAATGGATAACTATAACTATCCAACCACAGAACAAGGTTTAGAAGCATTAGTGACACAAACCGATGTTGAGCCACTGCCACGCCGTTTCCCAGAAGATGGTTACATTAAGCGTTTGCCTAATGATCCTTGGGGTAATGAATACCAGTTATTAAATCCAGGTGAAATGGGCAAAATTGATATATTTTCAATGGGGCCAGATGGTGAAGCGGGTACCGACGATGATATTGGTAACTGGAACCTAGGTGATTATCAATAACCTAGCGATGAATCAGAGCCAGCACGCTGGCTCTTTCTTTATCTTCATGTCATGCCTATGTGTTTAAAAGTTAATTCGTCTCGCGGCTTTACCTTAATAGAGGTCATGTTAGTGATCTTAGTGATTGGCGTAATCATGTCTGCGATTCAATTTACTTTTCAAAGTAACCAAAGCCATGAGCAGTTAGAACAAGCAAGTCGGCGTTTTGCTGGGGTGTTTGAGCTCGCCAGTGAATACGGCATGCTAAATAATGTTGAACTTGGCTTAGTGGTCACCGAAGAAAGTTACCAATTTGTTGGTTACGACGGCACTCGCTGGACTGAGCTGTCTGATGTTGACGCACTGGCAACTTATACCTTACCTGAGAACATTCAACTTGAACTTATATTAGATGATTTGCCGATTGAAGAAGGCGTATTAATGGTTTCTCGCGAAGACTTTATCAGTGAAGATGAAGACCAATACCGAGACCAGCCTCAAGAATTGATTCAACCACAAGTCATTTTGTTATCAGGCGGTGATTACAACCCGTTTAGTTTGGTATTTAGCTTTCGCGATGAATTCGAGCAAGGCAGTGTTAGCTATAAAGTTACCGGACTTTATAGCACGCAATTAGCCATTGAAGGGCCGATTGATGGGCGGGATAACTAGTGAAAACAGTGCCTAAAGTGAAAGCTGCGCCGAAAGTGACAGCCATGGCTAAAATCAACACTTTGAGTAACGGTTTTACTCTGATTGAAGTAATGTTGGCAATCGCTATTTTCGCCATCGCTGGCGTGGCTATTTTAGGCACAGCGCAAAATAATTTTGAAAACTTAAGTGCTTTAGAGCAGAAAACCATTGCTAACTGGGTTGCATCAAATCAGTTAACGGCAGCATCGTTAAGTAAAACTTGGCCACCCAAAGATAAATTAAAAGGCGAAGTGGAAATGGCTGGCACTCAGTGGTTTTGGCGACAAAAAGTGGTGGCGACACAAGATCGCCAGTTACGTTCAGTGACCATTGAAGTGCGAAAAAATCAAAGTGACGAACAGCCACTTACTGAGCTTACTACCTTCTTGGCGAGTCCTGATAAATGATCTCTCGCGGCACATCGTCAAGCGTCACAGTTAATCTCGCCAACGCTGGCTTTACCTTGCTTGAAGTGCTCATTGCCATGGCAATTTTCTCGTTAATTAGTTTATCAAGCTTCACTATTTTCGATACCGTATTTAAAAGTGACGAACAATCGCGCATTAAAAATGCTCGGCTCAATGAACTCAATCGAGCCTTTATTATTATTGAGCGCGATATGTTGCAAATTACTCGCCGGACAATACGGATTAATGGCGAAGCACCAGCCTCTGGCTATATTCATATTGATGATCAAGGATTTTTTTCTGAAACCAATGCCTTAGCCTTCGTTCGAGGCGGCTGGACCAATCCTGGCCTTATTTTACCGCGCAGCGATTTACAATCAGTGGCCTATCAACTCAGTGATGACGTGCTAAACCGGCTGCACTTTAATTTTGTTGACCCAGTCGTGGGACAAGAGCCATTTATTCGGCCATTGATCAATGATGTTAGCGATGTGAAATTTGAATTTTATCAAAATAATAAGTGGCAAAAAGAGTTTAAAGGGCAAGGTTTGCCACAAGCGATAGCGATTATTTTGCAAACCGAAGACTTTGGTGAGATTAGACGCCAGTTTTTGGTGGCAGGTGAGAGTGAAGCAGCTAATGCTAACGATGGAAACTAGTGCCAATGAAAGCAAGTAGCATCAAATCTGCTCGCGGCGTCGCGCTGATCACAGTAATGCTGATTGTGGCATTGGTGGCAATGTTAGCGACAGAAATGACGGCTCGTCTACAAATGCAACTGCAACGCACGGTAAATTTGCAATTTAATCAGCAGGCCTATTGGTATGCCATGGGCGCAGAAGCTTTTGCTAAGCGGGTATTATTACTGGATAACGAAAAAGACAAAGAAGTTACCCAATTACAGCAAAATTGGGCACAGGGTTACAACAAATATCCGGTGCCATATGGTGAAATTTCAGGCGGCATTTTTGATTTACATACTTGTTTAAATTTAAATGCGCTAAAAGCGGAAGTACCTCAAAATCAGGGTAGTGACACTGTGTTACCAAGCCGCGCTGCATTTCAACGTTTGTTAACCAAACTCAATATTGATGGGGTTAGTGACTTTGAAGCGGAAGCGATGGCTGATGCGTTAACTGACTGGTTAGATGCCGACGATAATATCTCTAGCAATGGCGGCGCCGAAGATAATGATTATGCCAGTAAAGAATACCCGTATTTTGCCGCCAACAGTTTCTTATCTAGCGTTAATGAACTCAGGGTAATCGAACACTTTACCCCGCAAGTTATAGCTGCGATATTACCCTATGTTTGCGTGTTGCCAGAGTCTGATAAGCATAAAATCAATATTAATACCTTAACCGAAGATCAAAACGTATTATTGCAAGCATTATTAGATATTAGCCAAGATGAAGCGCAGTCAATTATCGATGCCAAACCGCAAGACGGGTTTAGCGATATTAATGATTTTTATAACATGGCTGAATTAACCCAGCTAAATATTACTACCGAGCAAAAAGAACAGTTTGTTGTCGATAGTGAATATTTTACACTAAAGGCTAGTGCCGAGTTTAATAAGAGCTTTTTCAATTTAACTTCTGTAATGCATGTGATTGATAATCAAAAAGTACAAGTCATTAGCCGTACTGTAGGACGTTTTTAAATGAACGAAATTTTGTATATTCGTTTGGCCAGCCAAGCCGATTTACCGATTGCTTGGTTGATTTGGTCGACGAATCAACAAGAAATCATCGCCAGTGGTGAACTCGCTAATGCCGGCGAGCTTAGCAGTTTGCAGGAAAAAGCAAAAAACCGTCAGGTGACAGCGATTGCACCCGGACAAGATGTGCTGTTAAAAGCATTGAAGATGCCAAGTAAATCGGCCAAAGCAAACCGTTTAGCTGCGCCATATATGCTTGAAGAAGAACTGGCGCAAGATGTAGATGATTTATTTTTCGCTTATGGTCAGTTAAAACAAGATGATGTCGGCCATAACTGTTTTGTCGCGATTACCGCTCGTAAACAGTTGGAAATGTGGCAACACTGGCTGGCAACAGCCGGAATTTTTTGTCAAAAACTGATACCTGAAACGCTGTTGTTACCACTTCATGAACATGGTTGGAGCGCGATAACTGTTGCTGAACAAGTGGTTATTCGACAAGGGCAATGGCAGGGCGTCAGTGTTGATCAGCAGCAATGGCAGTTTATGCAAAATCAGTGGCAGCAGTTAGCACCTGTACCTGAAATACATGCTTATTCGCTATTGCCAGCATTGCCACAAGCTTTTCAACTGCACAGCGAACCTGAAGAGTTGCCAATGGCACTTTACGCACAGCAAGGCACTTCAGCGATCAATTTATTACAGGGTGAATTTTCGGTTAAATCAAAACGTTCACCAGCAGTTAAATACTGGCTGATAGCAGCCGGTTTGGCTGGTGTTGCTTTGTTATTAAACCTTGGGGTGAAGGCCAGCAACCTTTATCAATTAAATGATGAAATTGCCCAAATTGAACAGGAAATTATTAGCACTTATAAACAGGCTTTTCCTGATACCAAACGCGTGCGTATTTCGACGATTAAATCGCAGTTAAAGCGCAAGCTCGCAGAGGCGGGCGGTGGTGATGGAGATGCCAGCTTTTTAACGATTTTATCGAAAGTCGAACCAGCATTTAAACAAGTGCCTACATTAAAGCCGACTACCGTCAAGTTCGATGGCAAGCGCAATGAATTACGTATACAGGCAGAAGCGGGTGATTATCAAACCTTTGATAAGTTTAAAGCTGTATTGGAAAAAGCTCAGCTTACCGTTAGTCAGGGCGCTCAAAATAATCAAGATGATCGGGTAACAGGGTCATTTAGTATTAAGGATTCAAAATGAAGCAGTGGTGGCAACAGCTACAGCAACGTGAACAACAGTTAGTGTTAGCAATGGCGGCGGTTGTTTTAGTTTTTATTGGTTATCAAGGAATTTGGCAGCCAATTAACACAAGCTTGGAACAAGCTCAGCAAAAGCTGCAACGTACCGAGTCGTTACTTGCTTACGTTAATGAAAATACCGCTAAAGTGGCGGCTTTAGGCTCAGGTGCTAAAAAGCCTTTTGTTAATGGTAGTTTATCAAGCATTGTTAATCGCGCAGCTCAGCAATATCAAGTCACGATAGATCGTATTCAGCCTCAACAAGATGCCGTGCAGGTTTGGGTAGATGAAGTGCCGTTTGAGCAATTGCTGCGCTGGTTGGATAATCTCGACCGCCAATATGGTCTTACTGCCACTAGTGTTGATATTAGTGAACATGATACCGTGGGTATCGTCAAAGTTAGACGCCTTATTCTCACTCGCAACTAATTAGAATTTATGAAACAAAAACTCGCTATTGTTATAGGGGCTGTTAGCGCCTATTTAATTTTTGTTATCGCATTATTGCCAGCGAAAACCGCTATTGGTTGGTTTTCACTACCTAAAAATGTTGAATTAGGTTTTGTCTCTGGCAGTGTTTGGCACAGCCAAATTAGCGAAATACGTATACAAGGAATTTCAATTAACCAAGTACAAGCAGAAGTTAGTTTGTTGTCGTTATTGACCTTTGCTCCATCGGTTGATTTAACTTTTGGTACACCAACTGCGGCTGGCCCTAGCGGCAGTGCTTCAGTAACGCTAGCGGGCAACACAGTGCAAGTTAATGAGGCAAACATCAGCATGGCAGCTAGCGAAATTGCGCCTTTGCTACCGTTACCGATTCCAGTAAATGCTTTTGGCGGCGTTAAGTTAACGGTCAAAGAGTTAGCTGTTAGCCAAACGCAATGCTTAACTGCTGATGCCAAAGTAGCTTGGCAGCGCGCGGCAGTGAATGCTTTAGAACAAGATATTGAATTAGGCGATTTTGCGGCTGATATCCAATGTGAAAAGGATAATTTAGTGGTTAATGTTGTACCTGAAAACCGCTTGGGGTTAACGGTGTCCACTCAAATTCAGATGAATGGACGTTTTTCCGGTGAAGGTTACCTTCAACCTGGTGCTGAATTTCCTGCAGAGCTTAAACAAGCGCTACCATTTTTGGGTAATGCCGATGCCCAGGGGCGTTACCGTCTGAAGTTTTAATCGCGATAAACTCTTAATCGTCTATGTACTCACTGGATTGGCTAAAATTGCTTGAGTAAGTACACGAAAATCGGTGATAGCCGGATATTGGCTGATCTCGCGAGCCGCTTGCTGGCTGTCTGGGTTGGCAACCGCCAACAAATGCTTGATGCCAAACTGCTTGGCTGAATCTAAAATTGTCAGGCTGTCATCGACAAATAAGGTTTGCTTGTTATCAAAGCTAACCTTTTCCTGTAGCTGTTGCCATAGCTGCTGAGATTCCTTAGTCACACCAAATTCATGCGTTGAATAAAGTTGATCGAAATATTGATCAAGCTGGGTGCGCTCAATTTTCAGTGACAAGCTATCGGGGTGAGCATTAGTGACCAAAATTATTTGTCGGCCACTTTCGCGCAGTGCAGTTAAAAACTCATGCGCATCATCACGTAATTGAATCAAATGTTCTATATCGCGCTTTAGCTCGCGGATCGGTAATTGCGTTTGCTCAGCCCAATAATCTAAGCAGTACCAAGCGATAGTACCTTCTACCGCCTGATAGTGTGAAACCAGTTGTTGGTGTGCTTGTTCAACGGAAATTCCGGCACTTTCGGCATATTTTAACGGAAGGTGTGAAAGCCAGAATTGGTTGTCAAAATGCAAATCGAGAATGGTGCCATCCATATCAAGTAAAACTGTCGAAATTTTTGCCCAATCCAGCATAGATTTATTCCATGAAAACATCTTATTATGGCATTATAACAGGGCAGCTATTGATGATACCAATTGAAATAAATATTTAGTTCAATGGTGTTAAGCTGTTGTCACGATGAAAATTTCTTATAAAAGTGCTCGTAGGGAACCATGACTAATAAACATCAGTTACCAAACATTACTGCTCGTCGCACAGCCGCTAGAAGTAAGCTTTTTGCTATTGAGCAAATTGATCTAGAGTTTAGTAATGGTCAACTACGCGAATACGAGCGTATGGTTGGCAGTGGTCGCGGTGCAGTGATGATTGTCCCTATGATTGATGATGAAACTATGCTGCTGGTACGTGAGTATTGCGCAGGCACCCATAGCTATGAATTAGGCTTTCCAAAAGGTTTGATTGATCCAGGCGAAACGGGTGAGCAGGCGGCTAATCGAGAACTACAGGAAGAAATTGGCTATGGTGCTAGGGAATTTGTCCATGTTCACGATGTTGCAATGGCGCCGGCATTTTTCAGCGCTAATATGAAAATTTTTCTAGCGAAAGATTTATATCCATCGAAATTAGAAGGTGACGAACCAGAGCCGTTAGAGGTTGTATCATGGCCAATAGCCGACTATCGTTCACTAATAGCGCAACCCGATTTTAATGAGGCACGTTCAATTGCCGCGTTAATGCTAGTGAAAGATTTGGAGGCGATCAATGACTGATGAACAGCTGCTTACGATAGCGATAAATACCGCTAAGCTTGCCGGTAATGAAGTAATGTCGTTCTATCGCAAGCAAAATTTCACTTCCGAAATAAAAGATGACAACAGCCCTGTAACCAGCGCCGATATTGCGGCTAATAATACAATTATGGAGCAGCTTAAAACGCTGACCCCTGACATTCCTATTATTTCGGAAGAAGTAGGTACTGTGCCACTAGCTCAGCGCAAAGATTGGTCACGTTATTGGTTGCTTGACCCAATAGATGGCACTGGCGAATTTATTATTGGCAGTGGCGATTTTGCGGTAAATATTGCGTTGGTGGAAAACGGCTGGCCGTCAATTGGTGTTATTCATGCCCCCGAACATCACTTAACTTATTATGCACAAACAGGGCTCGGCGCATTTAAAGATAATGGGCAATCTAGCCATCAAATTTTTGTTGACCCATATCGCCAAGACAGGTCAATTAAAGTGGCGATCAGTCGTCGCCAAGAGTTGAGCTTAATGGGGCAATACTTAAATGATGCATTTGATTTTGAGTATATTGCCCTAGGCAGTTGTTCATTGAAAAATTGCCTGATTGCCGAAGGTGGCGCCGATTGTTACTTGCGCATAGGGCCAACGGGCGAGTGGGATACTGGTGCCAGCCAATGTATTTTAGAACAAGCGGGCGGGAGCATTCTTGATAGTGAATTCAACCCTATTAGTTATAATAAACGCCCGACATTAATGAACCCAGACTTTATTAGTTTAGGCGCCAGTGAGTTTGACTGGCAGAAAATTATTCGGCCACATCGAGCTAACCGAGATTTTTAATTTAAAACCTTCCAAGGAACGAACATGCGATTATTAACCTTATTTTTATCTTGTTGTTTATCATTACCTGCGATGGCGAATTGGTCATTAAGCAATGACTTTTCGAAATTAAGCTTTATCAGTACCAAAAAGGCCGATATTGCAGAAGTTCATTACTTTAAAACGCTCAGTGGTGACATTGCTGAAAGTGGTGAAGTAACACTGCGTATCGATTTAGCGAGCGTTAATACCAATATTGCCGTGCGTGACCAGCGCATGCGAGATTTCCTTTTTGAAACCGCTAAGTTTACTCAAGCTACCTTTAACGCCAAGGTTGATTTAGCCTTTATTGAAGCGATGGCGGTTGGCGATCAAAAGCAATTACCGTTAAAAGGCCACATTGATTTACACGGTATTAAAAAAGAAGTTAGCGTAAGTGTGCAATTAGTGAAATTAGCCAATGATAAAGTTGTGGTATCGGCACTTACGCCTATGATTATCAATGCTAAAGATTACGGTTTAGCAGAAGGTGTGGCCAAGCTACAAAAACTAGCATCGCTGCCTAGCATCAGTAACGCTGTACCGGTGTCGTTTGTTTTGACCTTTACTAAAGGATAAAAGGTTAAAAGCTAAAACGCTGAGCATTAACAACTCATTGTTAAAGCAAATATCATGAATATTAAAGCCAGCGCGATGCTGGCTTTTCCTTTTAAGAGCCACTTATGAAAGAAGTCGTTTGTCAGCAAGTATTTTCCAATTATCAGCTTTTGGTTAAGTTAGCAGGGCGCAAGCGAGTAGCATTTGAGCAATTTACCCCAATAGCTATTCGGCTAGAAAAACTGAGTGCTGACAGTGAAAAAATAGCAGCGTTTAAGCGATTATTTCAATGTGAGGCGTTGCCACTTAGCTTCGTATTTAATCTGAGTTATCGACATCTTGGACAACTGTTATCTCAGGCAAAAATTCCTAGCAAGCTATTGGGACTGATCCATATTTCAAGTCATTTCCAGCGATTAGCGGCAATTGATTGGCTGGCAGAGTTTGATTTAGTGCTGAGCCTTGATCGCTGTACTAAATCGGATAAGGGCTTTAACTATCAAATAACCACAGAGCTTTGGCAACATAATCAACTCTGTGTGATCAATATTAATCAAATACTAGATAAGCAGCCTGGTTACCAAGGTAAAAAACGCAAAGAGATATCAACACCTAACACGTTACCAGAGCTTGAATCAGTTGCGTTATCTGGCGCAGTAGCCCGCAGTTATGCTCGCGTTTCAGGTGATTACAACCCGATTCACTTATCGCCGTTAACGGCTAAACTATTAGGCATGAAAACCTTAGTCATTCACGGTATGTTTAATTTGCACTGGGCACTGTGCGAAATTCCACAAGCCAAAGACAGTAATAAAATTAACGCACACTTTAATCGTCCTTGTTACCTTCCTGAGCAAGTGACGCTGAATAAGATCAGTGATCATGAATACGGGATATTCTCTAAGCAATTAAGCGACAGGCATTTGCAATTGTTAATCAATTAATCTTCGATAATTTGCTGCTGATCGAATTGGCTTTTAGGTAAAATATTCACCGTTTCATGTAATTCTGAATAGACGATAACCGCGCTGCCCTCTTTAAGCTGACGCATTACATCATTGATTTTTTGCTGAATATCGGCATCTTCTAGCCCGTAATCTGTTCCTTCTCTAAGGACAAACTCACGAATTAAACTATCTAACGTATCAGCATTGATTTGCTGGTAAGGAATGATCATAAAAACGCCTTAAGAAAATTTGGTACACGTTGTTCAAGCCAGAACTCTGGTTTTAGCGGGTTGTTTCCAGAAACAAAGCCAACATGACCACCTTTTTCACTGATTTCAAAAGTTAAATGCTCAGGTAACGGCTGGTCTGGAACAATATCTTGGTGCGAAAGAAATGGATCATCGGCGGCGTGAATGAATAAGCTGGGAATCGCTATTTTGTGCATTACCGGCTTACCGCTAGCTTCGTGATAATAATGAGCGGCGTCATTAAAACCGTTTATTGGTGCCGTGACCATTTGATCAAAATCCCACAGCTTGCGAACAGCGGCTAACTTATTAGCTTGAATATCAGGCAATAGCTGTTGGTTTATCTTAATCTGAGTCGAGTTTTTCAGCATATCCACCAAATATTTTTGATAAACCTTAGAGAAGCCTTGGCTAATACGCTTGCTACAACTGGCTAAATCTAAAGGCGCACAAATAATGGACGCGGCACTAAATGGATGATCTTGATGTTGCGCAAGGTAGCGGGTGAGCACATTACCCCCCAGTGAAAAACCAATCGCTGCCTTTTTCATCTCAGGGAATTGCTTGTTTAACCACTGGCTAAAAAACGCAACGTCTCGGGTATCACCACTGTGATAAGACCTAGCTTTACGATTAGGCCTGCCACTGCAGCCGCGAAAATGCATTAACACACCAACCCAATTTTGCGCCTTAATTGCTTGTAACATGCCTTTGGCGTAGTGACTTTCTGCCGAACCTTCTAAGCCATGTAAAATTAGCACTAATGGCTTGGTACTGCTTTTTTCAGGTAACTCAGTCCAAGCAATATCAATAAAGTCATCATCCGGGGTTTCCAGCGTTGACTTATACCATTCAATATTGTCATGCTTATTTAGCCCTTTGGCTAAAATGGTTTGTAAGTGAGGGCTCGACAGCCACCAAGCAGGTTTAAATTTACTATTAATAATCATATGGCAATAAAAAAGCCCACGTGTAGCGAGCTTAGTATTATAGCGATTAACGGAGTAATTAAACTAGTTGATTAACTAAAAGCCCTTTACGCGCTTCTTCGTCTTTTTTCGCAATAATTGTGGTTTGCAATAAGGTATTTAGCTGTTCTTGTTCGGCAGTCACCTTAGCAAAGTCGGTATCTTGAATACGTGAGCGAGATGCGCTGACATTAACCACTGAAGTTTCATAAGTATTAACTTGGCTACTTAAGCCATTCGAGCTTGCACCTAAGCTGGAGGTTTGTTGGCTAATTGAATCATAGGCCGCCTCTAACGCAGCTTGCGTTGCTGCTGGGTCATTGGCGTCTAAACCAGAGATTAAATTAGGATCTCCAAGTACTTCTTCAGAAATGGTATTAATTTGCTCGGTGATTTGATCAAGTTCACCTTGAATTGCTGACGGATCGCTTAATGGACTACCAGACTGCACAGACAATTCATTTGCTCGTTGTAAGCTATCTGAAATTGCACTAAAGCTTGCTTCTTTAATGTTATTTAAATTGATTTGGTCTTGCGAATTAACGCTTAATTGAGCATCGCCATTGATTTGTGATGTTAGGCGATTGGCTATTTGTAAGCCAGCAGGGTCGTCCGCTGCGCTATTAATGCGCTTGGCAGATGCCAACTTTTCTTGTTTGTTCTCTTGTTCAACACGTAAGCGCTCAAGCAAACTTAGGGTTGGAGATTGCTGATTGACAGATAAAGCCATAACTACGTAACCTCTATTCTGTTCCAAGTAATACTTGGCAGTATAGCAAATTAGCAACAAAAAGTGTGCGAAAAATAACCGCTATTTCTGCGCAATTATTAGGTTACGTAATCATTATTATTAAGTGGTTGATATCATTAAGACGTTTCATTTATTTTTTTCATAAAAAAATAAATGTAATAACTACAAATAATCAACACTATGGCTAAACCGCCAAATGAAAACCAAAAAACAGGGTCATTAAAAAAAGATTTTAAGATGTCCATAACATGCTCCTTATATCGTGCTGATATTAATTGTATATAAGGAGCAGAAACGGATTGTGATGTAGATCAAATTCGCGGTTGAAAGTTTAATTCTTGATTACATTTACTTATATCTGTAGCTAATTTAATCGCTGCTTTTTGCACGAAGCTCCGCTTGAGCTAATAAGCTTTGGTATAAGCTATCTGCTTTTTCTCGGGCTTTTTGAATATCGGCAGTGCCCATTTTTCGCTCATCTAATATACGGCTATT
The DNA here is from genome assembly GCF_053470325.1 of Colwellia sp. MEBiC06753. Classification (NCBI taxonomy): domain Bacteria; kingdom Pseudomonadati; phylum Pseudomonadota; class Gammaproteobacteria; order Alteromonadales; family Colwelliaceae; genus Colwellia; species Colwellia sp. MEBiC06753. Next base: position 31,248 of record NZ_JBQMTM010000019.1, read on the forward strand.
TTCTGCAGGAGCGTAGCCGTTAAAACTGGCGATGGTATTCCAGATATATGATTGCTCTAAGCTCTTTTCAGTGCCTTTACCTTCAAAATACATAAGCGCCAAATTAAATTGTGCTAACGCATAATTTTGCTTGGCGGCTTTTTGATATTCATTAAATGCTTTGGTGTTATCTCGATAGGTGCCAATACCTTCAGCATACATTACGCCTAAATTAAATTGCGCACTGGCAAGCCCTTTGTCGGCAGCTTTTTGCGTGTATTCAAAGGCTTTTTTGCTGTCTTTTGCTACTGGCTCACCTTCGGTGTACATCAGTGCTAATTCAAATTGTGCATCGGGGTAATTTTGCTCAGCTGCTAGCGAAAAAAGTTCAAACGCTTTATTTAAGTCTTTTTTCATGCCCCAGCCGTTTTTATGCATTAAGCCCACTTGATATTGTGCAGGTGCATAGCCTTCTTCTAGCAGTGGTTCAAATTCTGTCATAGCCGCTTTAAATTGGCCGCGATTTAATTCATAAATACCAGTTTTTAAGTCGGCATTAGCATTGACGTTATAAGATGATAACACCACTAGTAAAACCGCAGTAATTTGACTTAGCTTGTTCATAGTAACTCTCTTCTTATTAAATGAACGTGTTATCAGTAGTGTAGCAAAGCGTTTTTAAATTCGCGTTGAATTTCATCTGTTTATCGCAATTTATTTCATTGTTGATTCATAATTGCGTCAATTTTTTCTTCCAAATCAAGCCATTCAATTTCGGCATTTTCAATTTGTTCTGACAACTGCGCCTGAGATTTTAATAGCTCTGCCAATTTGGTTTTATCGTCAGATTGATAAATAGCGCCATCGGCCAGAATTGTTTCAACTTCATCCAATTCGACCTGCCATTTACTCATTTGTTGATTCAGTTTTTCCACCTGCTTGCGCATTGGCGCGGTTTGCTTACGCAATTCAGCCTGTTGTTGGCGTTGTTGTTTTTTATCAATTGTCGTGTTTTCAGTTGCTTGTTCAGCTTTCGTGCTATTGCTTTGAATGGTTGCCTTTTTATCGTCATTTAACCATTGCTGATAATCGTCAATATCGCCGTTAAATTCAGTGACTTTACCTTGGCCAACCAGCAAAAACTCATCAACACATGACTCCAATAAATAGCGATCATGGGCAATTAAAATAATTGCCCCTTCAAAGTCTTGCAGCGCCATCACTAACGCTTGACGCATTTCTAAATCTAAATGGTTAGTTGGTTCATCGAGCAGCAATAATTGCGGCTTTTCTAAAACAATTAACGCCAATACTAGTCGCGCTTTTTCGCCACCCGACATGGTATCAACCACGGCTAGCGCTTGATCGCCGCTAAAGCCAAATCGCCCTAAGTAATTGCGAGCATCCAGTTCGCCAAATTCATTTTTTGCTCGCAGGATATGCTCAATCGCAGTAGAACCAGCGTGCAACTGTTCTAATTGATGTTGGGAAAAATAACCGACACTTAAATCCTGCGCGCAAAAACGTTGGCCTTTTAGTAACTCAATATCACCAGCAAGTGATTTAATCAGCGTTGATTTACCAGCACCATTGCGGCCAAGTAAACCAAGTCGAGTGCCCGGCACTAAGGTAATATTTACGTTATTGAGAATTTTGGTTTCGCCATAGCCACAGTCACTTTCGGATAATGATAATAGCGGATACGGCAAATGTGCAGGCTGCTCAAAATGAAAAGTGAACTGACTGTCGATATGCGCGGGTGCTAATTCGGGGAGCTTTTGCAGGCGTTTTAATCGGCTTTGCGCCTGTTTAGCTTTGCTAGCCTTAGCGCGAAAACGGTCAACAAACTTGGTTAAATGTGCGACTTCCCGTTGTTGCTTTTGAAAAGCGGCATCTTGTTGGGCTAAATGTTCGGCACGTTGACGCTCAAATGCTGAGTAGTTGCCGCTGTACAATTTAGCTTTCTGGTGTTCAATATGCAGAATTTGGCCGACAACATCGTCTAAAAAGTCGCGATCGTGGGAAATTAAAATTAAGGTGCCGTCGTAACGTTTTAACCAGCGCTGTAACCAAATAACCGCATCTAAATCTAAGTGGTTGGTTGGTTCATCCAGCAACAGTAAGTCAGCACGGCTGATCAGCGCTTGCGCTAAGTTAAGTCGCATACGCCAACCACCAGAAAAGCTTTTTACTGGGTTTGACAACTCGCTTTGACTGAAACCTAAACCATGAAGTAATTCACCAGCACGTGCTGGTAAGCTGTAACCGTTAATGGTATCGAGTTTATTAAGCAGCGTTGCTTCTAAATTGCCGTCGTTATTGACTCGGGCTACCTCTAATTGCTGTTCAATGTCACGATATTCAATATCGCCATCAATCACATAATCTAAGGCAGAGCTTTCTAAGGCTGGCGTTTCTTGTTTTACCGTGGCAATTTTCCAACTGCTCGGCATTTTTAATTCGCCGCTGTCGGGGGCAAGTTGCCCTAGAAACGCTGAAAACAGCGAGGATTTTCCACAGCCATTCGCCCCCACTAAACCGACTTTATGGTTGAGGTGGACAGTAAAAGTGGCAGCTTTTATCAGCGCTTTAGCGCCACGATAAATGTGTAAATCTTGTGCGGTTATCAAGCGAGTTTACCTAGCGAAACGAAAGTGGCGCATATTGTCGCTTTTACCCCGTAGGTGTTTCAAGTTAAAATAGCGACAATATTGATTGATTGTGAATGAATGTGAAAAAACGATTTATTGCTGGGGCTATTTGCCCGAAATGTAAAGCTATGGACACCATGGCATTAACTAAAGAAAACGGCGTGGAAAAAGTCACTTGTGTCAGTTGCGGCGAGCAAATGACTCAACCCGAAGCCCATGTTGAAAAACAAGTGCGCGCCAATGAGCAAGTGATAGGTGTATTTACGCCGGAATAGCGCGTTACCAAGTGGCAAACTAAATTTGGCTTTTACATTGAGTGACAAGTTAAGTGATTTGTTATTAAAGTTACTGGTATTTGCGTCCATTATGGATTAACCAACCGCCGATATGACGACCATTCGGATCATGGTGAGTCCAATGTATGACTCCACCTTTACTATTCCATTCATATTCACCAAAGAAATGAACTGTGTCTCCGACAGAAAGTGAAGCTATTCTTGGCGCTAAATCAATATTATGGGCAACTAATAGCGTTTGTCCTGACGACAATTTTAAAATAAACCGTTGATGCCTTGAGCCTTCGTTATCGTCAGATAGCATCTTGAGGACTTTCCCCGAACCTTCGATTTGAATATCACTTTGACGATTTTCAAATGCCTTTCTAAGCGAACTATCACTAGTGGTTTCTATTAGCTCAGGAACTGCCGCATTGACACTTGGAGCGACACTTGTTGGTTGTTCAGATATCTGTTGTTCTGATAGTTGCCATTGATAAAGTCCGGCAATCAAGAGAACAATGAGCAATATCTTTTTCATATTTCAAACCTTCCCTAGTTTTAAGACAGTTTTATTTTGAGCTTAATGATCACATTTTATTAATTAATAATGCGGCGGTGGTGGCTCATCCTCAGCTTTTACAATATTTGACGGACTGATATCCTTAATCCGTTTGGCAATAAATTGTAAATTCTCTTTAAGCACGGCGATATCGGCTTGATGAATGGCAATTTCTTGATTGAGCTGATCAATAACATGATCTTGAAAGGCATTTTTAGCTTCTAAGGTTTCAATACGTTGCTCTAATTGAGCAACCAATTCTTCTGATGTCATAGTGTTAGTTCGGTAATTGCCAAAGTTCGGCGAGCCCAGAGGAGCTTTCGGTAATAAAGTGGTCATTATCGCGGAAAGAGGCGCCATAAACAACGGCGCCAGCAGGACGAATATCTTCACGCGGTGTTACTCGCCAACTTTGTAAGCGCTGGCCGGTACCTATACTCCATAAACTGACTTTGCGGCTAGGTGCGCCCGTCAGTAACTGCGTGCCATCCGGTGAAAATTGCACGGTACTAAACACTTCTTGGCGATTGGTATATTTTAAACTGTTGACTAGCTTACCAGTTTTTAAATTCCAGATATGAGCATCTTTTTTACTGTCGGCGGTAAAGGCATAACGCCCTTGTGGATCTAGCGCGACTTTGGTGATGCGACTAGGGTGGTTAAATTGGTAAATGACTTGGCCGGAAACGGTGTCCCACACATAGGCAATATAATCATTGCCACCAGAAATAGCGACACGGCCATTAGGTAACATATCGACAGCGTTAATTTTTTCGCTATGGCCCAAAAACTCTAAACGTCGCCCAGTTGCTAGGGTGACATGAACGACCGTGCCATTCGATTTGCCGATTAGCAGGTAATTGCCGTTATTGGCGACAGCAATATCTCGGATGTTGGACTCTCTAACCTTCCAATAACCTTCTGACTGGCCGCTGGCAACATTCCACAGTGAAAAGCTGTCTTTGTTGGCGGTTAACACATGGGAATTGTTATCGGCAATATCGATTGCTAATACTAAGTTATCGGCACTGTCTTGTTGCTGCGACCAAGTATATTTCAGTGCGTTGTTATCAAGATCCCAAACACTAATGCCATGATGAATTGAAGAAACTACGCTTAATTTGCCGTTGTTGGAAACATCTGCCGCATAAGCTCCTTCTGCAGCATGGCGCCATTGTACTAATGGTTGGTTATCAGCAGGTTGGCATGCGCTAAGTAGCAAAGATAATATTGGAAGTATGTACAAGGAAAACAAGCGATTACTTATCATTAACATTTAATACTTTTTTCTAACGGCAATTGTCGTTAGTATAAGTCTTTTTTTACGCTATTGAACCAGAATAATAAAAATCGCAAATCATATCGGCGTATTATTCCTATTGTTCTAAATTATTTTCAGTTATGGAGAGTTTGATGAAATTGTTAAAGCCTACCGTGGTTGCTCTTGCACTTGTTTCAGTGTTTGGTTGCCAACAAGAAGTTAAAGAAGAAACTGCAGCGGTAAAATCACCAGTATTAGAAACTGAAATTGACAAGCAAGCATATGGCTTGGGCGCTTCAATTGGTATGTATATGGAGCGTAACTTAGTTGAGCACGAAAAATTAGGCTTAACATTAAGTAAAGACCTAATTGTAAAAGGTTTTGTGGAAAGCTTAGAAGGTAAGTCACAGCTTGCTCAAGAAGAAATTCAAAGCTTGTTGATGTCACTTGATCAACAAATGAAAACTAAGCAACAAGAAATGATTGCACAACAAGCAGAATCGGCTCTTGCAGACGGTCAAAAATACTTAGAAGAAAATGCTAAGCGTGAAGGCGTAATGGTTACTGAATCAGGTATTCAATACGAAGTAGTTAGCGAAGGCGAAGGTGAAAAACCAGCAGCAACTGATACAGTAAAAGTACATTACACAGGTACATTCACTAATGGTGAAGTATTTGACAGCTCAGTAGAGCGTGGCGAACCGGCTGTATTCCCGCTTAACCGCGTAATTCGTGGTTGGACTGAAGGTGTACAGTTAATGTCAGTTGGTTCTAAGTACAAGTTTACTATTCCTTCAGATTTAGCTTACGGCCCGAACGGTAATCCGCCGCGTATTCCTGGTAACTCAGTACTTAACTTTGAAATTGAATTATTAGAAATTCAAAAAGCTGAGCCAGCACCACAAGTAGGTGATGCAGCAGCTGACGCAGCACAATAATTAGTAAATTAATTAGTTGTTATTCAATATCAAAAAAGCCCGCTTAATGCGGGCTTTTTTATCTTTAGTCTTTTACTACACGTTAGAGTGATAACGTATTTAAGATCTCGTCATCTACAATATTGGCTAACGTCACTTTTAATTTCGGTGTCCGCTCCATTTCACGTTTAATTGCGAAAATTGCTTCATCGTTTCTTGCCCAGCTACGACGGGCAATACCGTTGTTAACATCGAACAATAACATTGATTTTAAGCGACGCTCAGCGCTCTCTGTGCCGTCAAGCAGCATACCAAAACCGCCGTTAATCACTTCGCCCCAGCCAACACCGCCGCCGTTGTGAATAGACACCCAAGTCGCACCGCGGAAGCTATCGCCAATTACGTTGTGAATTGCCATATCAGCAGTAAAACGGCTGCCATCGTAAATGTTTGAGGTTTCACGGAACGGTGAGTCAGTACCTGACACATCGTGATGATCGCGGCCAAGCACTACAGGGCCAATTTCGCCTGCATTAATTGCATCGTTAAATGCTTTAGCAATTTCCATGCGGCCTTGAGCGTCAGCATAAAGAATACGCGCTTGTGAACCAACTACTAGCTTGTTTTGCTTAGCGTCCTTGATCCAAGTGATGTTATCTTGCATTTGCTGCTGAATTTCTGCTGGCGATTCCGCCATAATTTTTTCCAGCACACGGGCAGCGATGGCATCGGTTTTATCTAAATCTTCTGGCTTGCCTGAAGTACACACCCAGCGGAAAGGACCAAAACCATAATCAAAACACATAGGGCCAAGAATATCTTGCACGTATGATGGGTATTTAAAATCAATACCATTTTCCGCCATAACATCGCCACCAGCGCGTGACGCTTCTAGTAAGAACGCGTTACCGTAATCGAAGAAGTAAGTGCCGCGTGCGGTGTGTTTATTGACCGCGTCAGCATGGCGTTTTAACGTTGCTTGTACTTTTTCTTTAAATACTTCTGGCTGCTCACGAATTAAGCGGTTTGATTCTTCATAAGAAGTATCAACTGGGTAGTATCCGCCTGACCACGGGTTGTGTAATGAGGTTTGGTCTGAGCCTAAATGGACAAAAATATCTTGCTCATAGAAGTTCTCCCACACATCAACCACGTTGCCGATATAAGCGATTGACACTACTTCTTCATTGGCTTGTGCAGTTTTTACGCGGGCGATTAGCTCGTCCATATTATCGATAAGTTCATCAACCCAACCTTGCTGATGGCGCTTAGTTGCCGCTTTCGGGTTAACTTCAGCACACACAGTTATACAATTGGCAATATTACCGGCTTTAGGTTGAGCGCCACTCATGCCACCAAGGCCGGCGGTCAGGAAAATTTTACCTTTAGGAGTTTCACCAGTTAGCCCTTGTGCCGCAAAGACTTTACGGAATGCGTTCATTACCGTAATGGTAGTGCCGTGAACAATACCTTGTGGGCCAATGTACATAAACGAACCGGCGGTCATTTGACCGTATTGGGTCACGCCTAACGCGTTAAATTTCTCCCAGTCATCAGGCTGTGAGTAGTTAGGGATCATCATACCGTTAGTCACTACGACACGCGGTGCATCTTCCGAAGACGGAAATAAGCCCATAGGGTGACCTGAATAGATATGAAGTGTTTGGTCGCTTTCCATTTCGCTTAAGTACTTCATGGCTAGTAAGTATTGCGCCCAGTTTTGGAATACTGCACCGTTACCGCCATAAGTAATCAACTCTTCTGGATGTTGAGCAACCGCTGGATCTAAGTTGTTATCAATCATCAGCATGATAGCGGCAGCTTGCTGGCATTTTGCTGGATAATAAGTAATACAGCGCGCTTGCATATCGTAACTTGGCTTAAAGCGGTACATATAAATACGACCAAAATCCTTAAGTTCTTGAGCAAATTCTGCGGCTAATTCTTGGTGCCAAGCTTTTGGGAAATAGCGCAGCGCATTGCGTAGCGCTAGCTGCTTCTCTTCAACCGATAAAATATCTTTACGCTTTGGTGCGCGGTTAGCATCTGCCGGATAAGGCTTAGCGGCAGGCAATTCGCTTGGGATGCCTTGCGTGATTATTTCTTGAAAATTCATTGCTGTTTTCATAATAAAAGGCTCCCTTATGCTGACTGACTTGGGTTAACGTTAAACGCTTGCGTTTTCACCATAGTGATAATGGCATCAATATCCGGCTTTAACAGGCGATCTTCTTCAAGCTTGGCAACTTTGGCGCGGATCACATTAAAGTTATGCTCGATAATGTCTGAACATTTGTTTGGGCGTCTAAAGTCAATGGCTTGTGCGGCATACATTAATTCAATGGCTAAAATCTTTTCTAAGTTACCTAAGATTTGATTGAACTTACGGCTAGAAATACTGCCCATCGACACGTGATCTTCTTGACCCATCGACGTTGGCACGCTATCAGCTGACGGTGGGAAACATAGCGATTTGTTTTCAGTCACCAAGGCTGCAGTTGCATATTGCGGGATCATCATGCCTGAGTTCAAACCGCCAGAGGTGGTTAATAAACGTGGTAAGCCGTGTAAGCCTTCAAGTAATAAATAACAACGGCGGTCAGCAATGTTGCCAAGTTCAGCGGCGGCAATTGATGCGTAATCAAGCACCATAGCTAGTGGCTGACCATGGAAGCTGCCACCAGAAATGGCTTCTTCATCGCTAATGACAATCGGGTTGTCGGTTACTGAGTTCATCTCAATTTCCGCTAACTCGTTTAAGTGGTTAAAGGCATTACGTGATGCACCATGTACTTGTGGAATACAGCGTAGTGAATATGGATCTTGCACGCGATCACAGTCAGTATGTGACGCCATATTTTCAGAGCCTTTAAAGAATTCACGCATACGGCTTGCAACTTCAATACAGCCAGCAAATGGGCGAGTTTCATGAAGCTCTGCTTTAAATGGTGAAGCACTGCCTTGCATACCTTCAATACTCATGGCACCCGCTAAATCGGCTAAGTCCAATAAATAGCGCATTTTGGTTAAACCAGTAATGGCATGCGATAAAATAAATTGGGTACCGTTAATCAAGGCTAAGCCTTCTTTAGCGTGTAAATCCATTGGCGCTAAGCCGTGCTCTTTTAGTTTTTGGGCTGCTGGCACGATTTTATCAACGCCATTTTCAGTTACCCAGAATTCACCTTCACCTAATAAAGGTAAGAATAAATGTGAAAGTGGTGCTAAATCGCCAGATGCGCCTACTGAGCCTTGCTCTGGAACCACTGGAATCAAATCAAGTTCAATGAATTTCAACATGCGCTCAACGGTTTCAAGGCGAATGCCCGAAAAGCCTTGGCTTAAGGCATGAACTTTGGTGATCAACATTAATTTTGAAATGGCTTTAGCAATGGGCTCGCCCACACCTACAGCGTGAGTGATCAATAAGTTTTTTTGCAGTAAATTAGTTTCTGCCGGCGTGATTTGGGTATCACATAGCGGACCAAAACCAGTATTAATACCGTATACCGCTTCATCAGACGCTGCCATTTTGTCTACGCGTGCTCGGCTGGTATTAATTTTATCAATTGCCTGTGGGCTAAGTTCAGCGTTAATAGTGCCATTGGCAATACCATTAACAATATCAAGAGTTAGACGGTCAATACCATAGTTAAACGTCATCTCAATGCTCCTAAATTAAAAAACTAAATGGCTGCCTAAGCGGTATTTGTTACCGGGCGCCGTTAATATTGCTAAGCTGACTACGCCCTGACTTGACCAGGTTCGACGCTTAACTTGTAAACATGGGGTTGTTTCATCTATTGCCAGTAATTGGCAGATATTTTTTGCTGCAAGAACAGCTTCTATTTCGTGAGTTGCTTCAGTAAGCGGCGCTTCAATAGAAAGGTATTCATGCGGTGTAATTTGAGTAAAGTTTTGTTGTAAGTATGCGGGTACTAACTTACCGTTAACATATCGCTGCTCAAGCTGAATTGGTTGCTCGTTTTCAAAATGTAATACTTCCGAATAGAACACTTGGTCGTTGTCTTTTACATCAAGCAATAACGCTATTTCACCAGTAACGGTAATGGCTTTTAAGGTGATTTGTTCTGCGTTATGACGATGACCTCGCTCATGAATTTCGTCGGCAATATTGCGTATTTCCAAAAGTGATGACTGAGATTTAAAGGTGGCAACAAAAGTGCCCGCACCTTGTGAGCGAATTAGAATGCCTTGCTCGGTTAATTCTTGTAATGCCCGTCTTGCTGTCATTCTACTAACCGAAAATTGCTCAGCTAGTTCATTTTCAGATGGCACTTTTTCATGTTGTGGCCATTTTCCAGATTCGATCATCTGGCAAATATAATCTTTAATGACAGTAAATTTAGCGGGCGCCATAGCAGTAATTAACCTGTTAGCTTTAAGTTGTATATACAATCTCATGTTTTATTAGCAAAAGCAATAGTTGTATATACAAGCTTGCTATCAAGCTTGCAATCGAGTACATTGCAGCCATTAACACCATAGTCGCAAATCACTTTTAACGCGCGTGCTTTGCGAATAAATTCAGTAAAAATACGATTGAGCATCACCATGATTGATACCAGCCAATGGCAAACACTTTTTATAAATGTTCACTTAGCAACGATGACAGATGGTGGCCAAAGTTATGGCGAAATAACTGACGGCGCGCTGGCGCTAAAAGATGGCAAGATTGCTTGGCTTGGCAAACAGCAAAATTTACCTGCTTATCACCCAGATGTTGAAGTAGTTGATGGTCAAGGGCAATGGCTGACGCCGGGCTTGGTCGATTGTCATACTCACTTAGTTTATGGCGGTAATCGTGCCAATGAATTTGAAATGCGCTTGCAGGGCAAGAGTTACGAGGAAATTGCTAAAGCGGGTGGGGGAATTGTTTCTACAGTAGCAGCAACGCGCAGTGCTTCTAAAGGTGAGCTGGTTGCGAGCGCATTGCCTCGTTTAAATGCGTTATTTAACCAAGGCGTAACTACCATTGAAATTAAATCAGGTTATGGTTTAGATACTGCCAATGAAATAAAAATGCTCGACGCAGCAGGTGAGCTGGCAAACCATGTACCGGTTACTATTCGTCGTACGTTTTTAGGTGCTCATGCATTGCCTGTTGAATACAAAGATCGTGCTGATGAGTATATTAGCTTAGTGTGTGATGAAATGATTCCGGCAATTGCCAAGGCTAAGCTTGCTGATGCGGTAGATGTATTTTGTGAAGGTATTGGCTTTAATTTAGTGCAAACTGAACAGGTTTTTGTAGCGGCAAAAGCTCATGGTTTGCCAGTAAAAGTGCATGCCGAGCAGCTATCAAACCTAGGTGGTACTGAATTAGCGGCGAATTATCAGGCGTTATCATCTGATCATATAGAGTTTTTAGACGAGACTGGCATTAAAGCCATGGCAGAGCATGGTACCACTGCCGTGTTATTACCAGGGGCGTTTTATTTTCTACGTGAAACTCAACTGCCGCCAATTGAGCTATTGCGCAAGCATCAAGTGCCAATGGCGATTGCCACCGACGCTAATCCTGGCTCATCACCGATTAATTCATTGCAATTAATGCTTAATATGGCTTGTACGCTATTTAGATTAACCCCTGCAGAAGCATTAGCGGGTGTAACTTGTCACGGCGCAAAAGCACTAGGTTTGGCAGATTGCAAAGGGCAACTTGCTGTAGGTTATGACGCAGACTTGGCGCTGTGGAAAATTCAGCAACCAGCCGAATTGTGTTACCAGTTTGGGGTGAACCCACTAGCAAGCCTATATATTAATGGTAAAAGCTATATTAACGGTAAAAGCACTGATAAATAATCATTATTCGCTAAAGTGTTGCTAGCTGGCTACATCTGTACAAAATGCCCTGTATTGATTACTCTTATTGAATATTCAGGGCTATGGATTTACAGAAGATGGAGTTGGTTAGTTTTCGTTCCCTTTTTTCCTTTAAATGGTTTGTGATAGCGGCTTTATTAGCAAGCGCCGGAATGCCTGTTTACGCCGCGCAAGATACAATCTTCTCTTTTGCCGATTTTAATATAGCCTTTGTTCTAGGTCTAAGCTTACCTATCTTATTAATTTCTATATTAATTAACCGTATTGTACCCAATCCTTGGTGGTATTTTGCTGGGTTAATGCTTAGTGCGATAGGCTTTTTATATAGCATCACCTATTTAGTTAACTATCAGGCGCCAGCGTTACTCACTTTTGCTACCACTACACTTTGCTTTATGTATCTGTGGGCACTAGCCAGTAGTAGCTTGTTTTATATTGACCAAGAAAGTGACTATTACCCGCATATTTCACTGGCAGTTAAATTATTGTCAGCGGCCAGTGCTATTTACGTCGCATTAATTTGGCTGGTACCTAGCCTAGATGCTTATATTGGCTGGCTGACATATACCGGCATTATCTTATTTGCTGGCGCTGTACATATCGCACTATTAGCAAAAATAGCACCCCAACATGTTATCCGTTTAGTAGGACAGTGGTTAGTTGTTGGGGCATTTGCCACGATTATGTTTTTCTATCTCAATGCTCAAGTTGGTTTAAATTGGCTAATTATCGCGTTTATTACCAGCTTTATTGTTGCTTTAGTTAATGGGAATTGGGAGTTAATTCATAAACTATATCAACTTGTTACTGACAATAAAGAACAGCAGGGTAAGCAACTAACCCCCGATCAATTATTTTCGTTTACTCATGATCCGGCAACCAATTTACCGTCTTATCAGCAGGCAATTATGCGTTTTGAGCAGTTAGCGAAGCAAAGCAAGTCAAATCAATACGCGATTATTGTTATTAAGCCGAAAAATTTTGAGCATGTGAATCGAGTCTTAGGTCATCAAAATTCAGATATTTTGTTATTGCAGTTAGCGTATTGCCTAAAGAGGGAAGTAAGCAAACTCGATTACTTAATGAATTTTGATTTTTCCGATATTAATGCCAAATTAGCGCGCTTACCTAGCTTAAATTTTATGTTGGCAATGGACTTGAGCAAACTTGAGCATAGCCGAGAGGTAGCTATAGACCACCTTTGCCAACAACTTGCTAGTGCTGTGCCACCAGCAATGAGTTTTAAAAGTTTCTCTTTGCGTTTTGAGTTAGCGTGTGGCGTCGCCTATACCGATGAACATGGTCATTCAATTTCCGAAGTGATTTCTCATGCTGGCGATGCGGTATTTATTGCTGAAAAGTTACAGGCATTATGGTCGCTATTTGATCGAAAAGTAGCGCAATATACCGACCAGCAATTGCATAAAATGGAACAATTAAAGCAAGATATTCACAACGATAAATTAGTTTGGCAAGTTTCACCGCAATTCGATATTGATAGTCGCCAAATTAAAGGCTTTACGTTGTTTCCTACGTGGCATTTTGGTGGCAGGAAAATTAATTCGGCTGAATTTATTGAGCTTGCTGAGCAAAGTGGCGAAATAAATAACCTGACGAAAAAGCAAATAGTGCAGGCATGTCATACCTTAAGTGAATTAAAACAGCTGAATGTCTATCAGTCGATAGGTATAGAGTTAAATAGTAGTGATTTACTAGAACCAGACTTAGTTGATTTTATTGAGGCGCAAATTGCTAAATTTCAAATTGCCCCGAAATATTTAATGATTCAAATGAGTGAATCGGTTATGCAGGTAGCTGTTGATCGGGCAAAGCAATTAATTGCACACTTAAAGTCTTTGGAAGTTGCTATTTGTATTGATGATTTTAGTGGCGGCTATGAATCGCTGCGCTATATCAGAAAACTTTCAGTTGATCAGGTCAAAATTTCTTGTAGTTATTTAGGCATGAGTGAATCGGGGAGTGCCGAAAAAGCGATTGTTAATTCTTTAATAAACCTTGCACGTACCATGGGACTTAATTATTTAGCCAGCGATATTCAAACGAAAGAAGCGCTTGAAGCCGTGGCTGTAATGGGATGTAAAGTTGTTGAAGGCGAAGTGTTAACACCGGCAATTAATATTGAAGAATTAAATAATTGGATTGAGTCGTGGTTTAAGCGTTATCCGGCTGCGCATACACGCAGCTCGGCAATTGATATTTAACTGGCTAGCGACTAACTCTAGCAACTAGCTTTCTTTGAGCAAATCGATAGATTAAATTGACTGCTGCAAAATCATACAGCAAAAATCAGTACGCGCTAGTCAATATCTAAAGGTTCAGGAGATAAAATCATGCCAGTGTTATCGGCATACAGATGATCATCAGGCAGGAAAGTCACGCCTGCAAAGTTGATGGCAAGATCGCTTTCGCCGATTTCACTATCAGAGGCTCCAACAGGAATTGAGACAAGCCCTTGAATACCTAACTCCAGCTCTTCAATTAAATCAACATCGCGTACGCTGCCATAACATACGATACCTTCCCAGCCATTTTTTGCGGCAAGCTCAGCAATTTCAATATCGATTAATGCGCGTCTTGTAGAACCACCGCCATCAATCACTAATACTTTACCTTCGCCATCTTCGGTTAAAATATTGCGAATCAATCCATTATTCTCAAAGCATTTTACTGTGACAACTTTTCCGCCAAATGAAGTTCTGCCGCCATAGTTACAAAAAATAGGCTCTAAAACATCAATAAGGTCAGCATAAATATTACATAACTCTGAAGTGTTATATTCCATGGATTTTACTCTTAGTTGTATTGAGTGAATGTTGTATTGAGCGACAATTCATTACCGTACTTTTAACTACTTTAAATAGTGTAGTAAAGCTAATTGACTGCTGCAAAATGTACATCAATAGTCAATACGCATTAATCGTCGCTTATAGTGAATAGCGACATTGTAGCAAGGGATTTAATTAATCGCTTGTTTATGTTGAATTATCTTGCTTGAAATCAAAAGAAAAACATTATTAAATAGTTAACTGAATTTTCAACGTGCCAAGGCGTTCATGAGCGAACAATTACTCGCTAATACATTTTTATATTTAACAAACGCTATTGTTTACGGCACATTAACCTTTTTTCTTTGGCGATTTTATCGCGGGTTTGGTCGTCAATATGTCAAATATTGGTTGTTAAGCCTTTCGGCACTTGCAGCTAGCCAATTGTTTCAAGCGTTCAAAGCGTATAACGCTTTATTACCCGAAACTCATCTTTATCAATATATTTTAGAAGCACTATACCAAAGCAGTTATTTTGTCTTTGTTGGTCTATTTGCCGGGGGACTTTATTCTGCCCAAACTAAAGTAAGGTTTCAGCGAAGAACCTTAGCACTAGTTACAGGACTATTAATTTCGGTTGCCTGGCTATTAACATCGATGTTCGCTTTTACTGATGCGCATCTTTATGATCGTTTCTTTATGCGAGAAACGCTACCAGCGTTCATCTTCGCCATAATGTATTTTGCTATTGCCTATGCTTTATATCGCGCGCAATCTAAACATTTCTCTAATCGTATTATGATGATTTTATGCAGTACCTTTGGTGCTCGCTATTTTCTATTTTCGATGTTTTCGACATTAGCCTTAACCGAACCTTGGTTTAACCAAGTGCAACGATTTGTCGTGTATTTTGATATTGGGTCGCATGCCGTTATCGGTTTTAGCATGTTAATTTGGATGCAAGGCGCTGAACGAAGTGCCGCGGTAACAGCTCGAAATAAGGCACAGTACTTAGGTCAGCATGACTCGTTAACTGGCTCACTCAATCGCGAGCAAGTATTGGAAAAAATGCCAGAGGCCATGGCTGATGCTGATGCCAGAAACAATAAACTGTGCATTTTCCTTATGGATATCAAACGCTTTAAATTCGTAAATGATACTTACGGTTTAAAAACAGGCGATTATATTCTAGGTGTCATTGCTACACGTTTAAAAGAAAGCTTATTTAAACCACGTATTGTTGGTCGACTAAGCGGTGACTCTTTTATTTATGTTTTTGAGTACAGTAATGAAGCACAAATCACTAAAGCATTGTCACATTTACATGAATTAATCGCTCGTCCGTATATCTATGAGCATAAAGAAATTATGTTGCAATGTAGCATTGGCTATAGCCAGTACCCTGAACATGCAGACAATGCCGAAAGTTTATTACAGCTGTCGAATTTAGCGTTATTCCATGCGGAATCTCGTAATGAAGCCAGCAAACAGTTTAGCCATGATATGCAAGTGAAAGGCCGACACTTATTAGAAATGGAAAAGTCGGTGAAATTGGCGATGAAGAATGATGAGTTTGAGTTATATTTCCAGCCGCAACTCAACTTATTAACCAACAAACTAGAAGGGGTGGAAGCGCTTGTTCGCTGGAATCATCCAGTTGATGGCTTTTTAACTCCGGCTAACTTTCTCGATGATATTGAAGCATTAGCACTCAATAGTGAATTTGATAACTACGTCCTTGATAAGGCCTGCCAAGCAATTTCACGTTGGCACAATGATTACCGGAAATGGGTTACTGTGGCCGTAAATATTACCGCAGTAGAATTTCAAGACCCGTTATTTGTTGGCAAAATTCAAACGCTATTGCTCAAATATGATGTGCCTCCTAACTATTTAGAATTGGAAATCACTGAAAATGTCGTGATGACCGACCTTGAGTCAGCGATGGATACCATAGTCACGTTGCAAAGTATGGGTATTAAGGTATCAATTGATGACTTTGGTACTGGTTACTCGTCATTGGCCTATTTACGTAACTTACCAATAGATAAAATTAAAATTGATCGCAGCTTTATTCAGGAAGTTGCAGAAAATGACTCTGATTTGACCATAGTTGATTCGATGATCAAACTTTCCCACGGCCTAGGAAAACGAGTGTTGGCCGAAGGGGTTGAAACCCAGACCCAGCTAAATGTCCTGCGTAAGCTTAATTGTGACGCTGTACAAGGCTACTTTATTAGTAAACCAATAAGTGAGTTATCTTTGGTGAACTATTTCAAACGCAAATCGGCATAACGTCCTATTAGCCAATAAAAACAAAGCGTTTCTTTATTTAAATCCTTGTCTATACTGAATTTAATCAAACGGTTAAATTTTAGTAAGCAACATGTTAAACAGGAAGGGTGTTAGATGTTAATTAAGCAAAAGCTAATCCTTAATACAGTAATTTTAGCGGTCAGTATGGTCTTGATGCTGCTCTTGCTATTTTTTTCGGTAACGGCACTGGAAGATAATATTGAAGTGGCGAGGGAGATTGGTAATGTTGAAACGGAAGTTTTGCAGTTAAGACGCCATGAGAAAGACTTTTTAGCACGCAAAGATATCGCCTATTTTGATAAATTTGATGCGCAAATGAAGTTGTTAAATAGCCATATTAATCGCTTAAATAGCTCATTTGAACAAGTTGGCTTGACGGTACCAGAAATCGCGTCGCTAAAAACAATCACCCAACAATATCAGCAAGCATTTAATCGTTTGGTTGAATCTCAAAAAGCCATTGGTTTATCGCCGACTGATGGTTTATATGGCAAGTTGCGAAGTGCTGTTCATGATGTTGAAACCTTGATTGGGGAAGATGACTACCAGTTACTTAGCGGCATGTTGCAATTAAGGCGCAATGAAAAGGACTTTATGTTAAGGCTCGACGAAAAATATATTGGGCGTTTGCAGACCAATACTGCCAAACTTATCTCTTCGGTGCAGGCCAGTGATTTAGACAGTGAACGCCGCAGCGGAATTGTCGAGCTATTAAATAAATATGAACAAGCATTTTTAGCACTCGTTGCTGAGCAGAAGAAGTTAGGACTTAGTCCAACCGAAGGCATTTTGGGTGAAATGCGCGAAATCATTCATCAAGTTGATAAAACGTTAGTTGAGATGATTAACGTTAGCGAGCAACAAGTAAAAGACTATACGCGCTTTGTTGATATTTTGGCGTTTGTTATCTTTTTCGTTGTATTAGTTATTGCCATTGCTTTTGCTGTTTATATTGCGCGCAGCATTTTAATCTCAATTACTAAGCTGCAAGATACAATGTTAGCCATTGCCGATACCAATGATTTAACTATTGCCATTGATACCTCAGGTAAAGATGAGCTAGGAAAAATGGCGGTGGTGTTTGACAAAATGATGGCTAGCTTTAGAAACTTAATTATTGAAGTAAACCATTCGGTCGAAACCTTAAATGACGCCACTAATCAGGTAACAGAAAACATTCACGCAACTACTGAAGGCGTTGATGCCCAAATTCAAGAAACCGATATGGTGGCGACAGCCGTTACCGAAATGGTGGCGACAGTAGATGAAATTGCTAAAAATACCCAAGAAGCTGCTAGTAAAGCTGAATCAACTAATGAAAATGCAGTAAAGGGTAGAACTGGTGTCGGCCAAACCATTTCGCAAATAGAGCAGTTATCATCAAATTTAATATCTTCTGAGCAAGTGGTGCAAGAGTTGGCTAAAGACAGCCAAACTATAGGCTCAGTACTTGATGTTATTCGCGGTATTGCCGAACAAACCAATTTGCTAGCGCTTAATGCTGCCATTGAAGCGGCAAGGGCAGGTGAACAAGGTCGCGGTTTTGCTGTGGTTGCTGATGAAGTCAGAACGCTGGCCAGTCGCACTCAAGATTCAACCCAAGAAATTGAAACCATTATTCATACCTTGCAAAACCGTACCAAGCAAATTGTTGAACATATGGCAGGCTGCCGCGTTCAGGGGGATGAAAGTGCATCAAAAGCAGATGTCGCTGGTAAAATGCTAGAAGAAATTACTCATGATGTTGAGACCATTATGGATATGAATACGGCAATTGCTGCAGCTATTCAGCAACAAAGTGCAGTTGCCTTAGAAGTTAACAAGCATGTGGTTTCTATTCGCGATGTTGCTGAACAATCCGGGCAGATGGCGCATCAAAATGTTCAAATGAGTGAAGAGCTAGCTCAGCAGGCAGAAGTGTTAAAAACGGAAGTCAGTCGATTTAAGGTTTGACCGTTATACTTGACCGTTAAGTTTAACCGTTAATTTGTTGTTCAGTGGTTAAAGCTGTTTAATATCTATGGTTGCTTCACGGGAATGACCGCTAGCGGCTAGTTGTTGTAGGTATTGCTGCCATAGTCTATCGCGATTTTCGTTAAGGTATTTAAAATCTGCAACAGAATAAATTTGGCTAAAGCCATCATCAAAAATCAGTCGGAAACCATGTTTGCCGACTGATTCTATAGAGCTCAATTTCACTAACTTTTTGTGAGTGGCCACGGGGGCTTTTGCTGAAGCATCTATTGCGACCACCCGCAAAAACTCGGTATTAAATGCCCAGTTTTCTTGCTCAACTAACGGCGCATTAGCCGTTGGGCCAACAGTTATGATTAACTGTTGGCCTTTTTCAGCGATAGTGAATTGAGTAATGGTTTTCATAATTACAAAATAAAGCGGCTTAAGTCTTCGTCTTGTACTAGCTCGTTCAAGGTGTTTTCGACATAAGCAGTATCAATAACGATACTTTCGCCACTGCGATCATTGGCGCTAAATGAAATTTCTTCCATCAAACGTTCTAACATAGTGTGCAAACGACGAGCACCAATATTTTCAGTGCTTTCATTGACTTGCCAAGCAGCATTGGCTATGGCGCGAATACCATCTTCACTAAATGAAATATCAACGCCTTCGGTTTTCATTAACGCGATATATTGCTCGGTTAATGACGCGTTCGGTTCAGTTAAAATACGAACAAAGTCTTCAGTAGTTAATGCTTTTAATTCAACGCGAATAGGCAAACGACCTTGTAATTCTGGAATTAAGTCAGAAGGTTTCGCCATTTGGAAGGCACCAGAAGCGATAAACAAAATATGATCGGTTTTAACCATACCGTGCTTTGTGCTAACCGTTGACCCTTCAACTAATGGTAACAAGTCTCGCTGTACACCTTCACGGGATACATCTGGCCCAGAGCTGTCGCCACGCTTACAAATTTTGTCAATTTCATCAATAAAAACAATGCCGTTTTGCTCAACAGCTTCAAGCGCTTTTACTTTGATATCATCTTGATTAACGATTTTTGCCGCCTCTTCTTCTTGCAAGGCTTTAAGCGCATCTTTAATTTTGAGTTTGCGTTTCTTTGTTTTTTCGCCCGACATATTTTGGAACATACTTTGCAATTGCGAAGTCATGTCTTCCATGCCAGGAGGTGCCATAATTTCAACGCCAACAGGGGCTGCGGTAATATCAATTTCCACTTCTTTGTCGTCTAATTGGCCTTCGCGTAGCTTTTTACGGAAAACTTGACGAGTACTAGAGTTTTCAGCCGTTTCATCATTACCAAAGGTATCACGCGGATTTGGCAGTAACACATCGAGAATACGCTCTTCTGCGGCTTCTTCCGCTAAATGTTGAACGCGAGCCATTTCCTGCTCTTTGGTCATTTTGATCGCCATATCCGTTAAGTCACGAATAATGGTTTCAACTTCTTTACCAACATAGCCGACCTCGGTGAACTTGGTCGCTTCTACTTTGATAAATGGCGCATTCGCCAGTTTTGCTAGGCGGCGAGCAATTTCGGTTTTACCAACACCGGTTGGACCAATCATTAAAATATTTTTTGGCGTAACTTCAGCGCGCAACTCATCGTTAAGCTGCATACGGCGCCAGCGGTTTCTTAACGCAATTGCTACGGCGCGTTTTGCATCTGCCTGGCCAACGATGTGGCTATCGAGTTCGTGCACAATTTCACGTGGGGTCATATTCGACATGGGAATTCCTTAATACGTAGCTTCTTAACTTAGCGGCTTATAATTCGTCGATAGTTTGTTGCTGGTTGGTGAATACACAGATGTCACCAGCAATAGTTAACGATTTTTCGACAATTTCACGCGCAGATAATTCGGTATTTTCTAATAAGGCAAGCGCAGCAGCTTGTGCATAATTACCGCCACTGCCAATAGCAATTAAATCATGTTCAGGCTGAACAACATCGCCATTACCTGTGATAATTAGTGATGCAGTTTCATCGGCTACTACCAGCATGGCTTCCAATTTGCGCAGGGCGCGATCGCTGCGCCAGTCTTTGGCTAATTCAACCGCAGATTTAGTTAAATGACCTTGATGCATTTCAAGTTTGCTTTCAAAGCGCTCAAATAATGTAAACGCGTCAGCGGTACCACCAGCAAAGCCAGCGAGTACTTTGTCATGATATAAACGGCGTACTTTACGAGCATTGCCTTTCATTACGGTATTGCCTAAAGAAACTTGGCCGTCACCGCCAATGGCAACTTTACCGTTACGTCTTACAGATACAATTGTAGTCACACTACACCTCAAACCTAAGGCTGCTCTATTAGCGAGCAGCATTTATTACATGAATCTAAGATGGGTGTGTATTTAGATATTTCAAGAGAGGAAAGGAAATTCGTGCCAGCTTTGCTTTAATTCCATAACCAAATCTGGCAAGTCATGATGTTATTGCGCTTAAGAATGTGCTTATCTTTCTCGGCTGAACGTTTTTTCGGGTAAGGACCCAACGCGACTTTATACCAAGTCCCATTACTGCCATTACTTTCGCTTATTTGTGCCACTAAACCGCTAAAGGCAATTTGTGCCTTCATCGTTTCAGCTTGTTCACGGGTTCTAAAAGAGCCACATTGCATTTTATATGGCCCTTTATTTTCGACTTCGTAATGACCACCTTCAATTTCTTTGCCTTGTTTAAGCTGATCAATGTAGTCCCATTTTTCATCGGGTGGCGCAGGTAATTCGTTATTTTGCTTAACCGTGTTCTTTGGCGGAGCAACAGGTGCTTGAATCGGTTCAACACTTTTTAAAAACCATAAGAAATAGCCGGCACCTATGATAGCGAACAAGGTAATAATGCCAACTAATTTGGCCTTCATTGAGATGCCTGTAGGTTGCGGTTGATTCTTTTTGTAAGGACTTTTCTTTTTGTTGCCTGAGCGAGAAACGTAATCCGTTGGCGCCATAAGGTAATAATTCACGGGGTAGATTTTTTCGCTATTGTAACGGAACTTACTAAAATTAAAACCCTAAAGTGCTATTGATATTTGCGGATATCACCAGCTGTATTACCAACTAAAATCGCTTGGGTCGACATCAATCGACCAGCGCACTTTATTTACCAGTTCATGTTGTTGAATATGTTCAACAATGGCTAACATCGCACTGTGCAGCGCTTTCCTGTTGTGACTTTGAATAATCAGGTGGTACCTAAATTTACCGGCCTTTTTCTCCATTGCCGCAGGTAATGGCCCAACAAACTGACAATGGTCGAAGGCTAGTTGACTCACTGCCGATAATATTTTCATTGGATAAGAAGGATAATTGGCTTCCGCTCGAATAAGCACTTGGTGGCTAAAAGGGGGTAATTGAGCAAATTGTCGTTCACCCAATGCTTGCCGAGCAAAGTGTTGATAGCCATTATTCACTAAATCTTGCAGCAGTGGATGCTGTGGATATTGGCTTTGAATGAGCACCTTACCAGGTTTACTGGCGCGACCTGCGCGGCCAGCAACTTGCACTAATAGCTGTGCCATTTGTTCGGGAGCGCGAAAATCAAAACTAAATAAGGCACCATCAACATCTAAAATTACCACTAAAGTAACGTCAGGAAAATGATGGCCTTTGGCTAACATCTGGGTGCCTAATAAAATATCGTATTCTTTATTATTGATTGCTTGTAGTAATTTAGTGAGCTCACCTTTGCGACGTGTTGAGTCTCTATCAATTCGCACCACTTTTTTATCCGAAAACCACTCGGCTAAGTGTTGCTCTAACTGCTCGGTACCTTGACCTACTGGAGATAACCGCGTGCTACCACATTGTTGGCATTGCTTGATGATGCGTTTTTGGCTACCACAATGATGACAAACCAATAGTTGATCTTTTTGGTGGAAAGTAAAGGGTTTATTACAGCGTTGACAATCGGCAACCCAATGACATTCTTTACAGTTAATAGCCGGCGCAAAGCCACGACGATTAAGAAACACTAATACTTGTTCTTGTCGTGCTAAGGTTTCACTCATCGCTTGTTTAACTGAAGCCGTTATGCCGTTAACCATTTGTTCTTGATTAACATCAACCAGTGCCAACTTGGCCTGAATGCTGTTACCCGCGCGTTTGGTTAATTGGTGGTAATGGTATTTACCTGAAAGTGCATTTTGTAGTGATTCTAAACTCGGGGTTGCACTGCCAAGGACTATGGGAATATTTAATTGGCGCGCACGCAATATCGCGCAGTCGCGGCCATGATATCGGAAACTGTCTTGTTGCTTTAAAGAGTTGTCATGCTCTTCATCAACAATAATCAACCCTAAGTTAGGTGCTGGGGTAAATATGGCTGAACGCGTACCGATAATAATAGCGGCATGACCGAGATAAGCAGCGCGCCAAGTATCAAGCCGTTCTTTATCGTTTAACCCAGAATGATGAAGGTAAATTGGCACATCAAAACGTTGTTCAAAGCGCATCAAGGTTTGCGGGGTTAGGCCAATTTCTGGCACTATCACTAACACTTGCTGATTAGCCGCTAGCACTTGCTCCATGGCTTGCAAATACACTTCGGTTTTTCCACTGCCAGTAATGCCGTCTATTAGGTGGCAAGAGAACTGCTGAGCACTTTGATTTACCGCAGAGACAATAATTGCTTGCTCAGCCGATAATGTTAAACGGTTTTCGGTGATTAACTGCTGTTGTTGCCAAGTAAATGCTGTCGGAATAATTTCTTTTTCAGCAATCAAGCCTTTATCAATTAATGCATTAAGTTGGCTTTTGGTAAAACCCAGCGTTCTAAGTTCCGGCCAGCTACTACCTTGACTATGATTTAAGAATTGAAGCAAGTCTCGTTGCTTTTTGGCGTTAGTGGCAACTTTCGACAGTGCCAAGTCAATATCGGGATCACTCAAAAACCATCGGCTTTGAAAGGTTAAATCTGGCTGCTGTATTTGGCGCAGCAGCACAGGCAGTGCTTGTTGGCAAATGTCGCCTAATGGATGATGGTAGTATTGGCTTAACGTGGTTAAAAATGTCATTAATGACGCGGGAGTAGGGTATTTATCGGTGACTTTTGCGGTTATCGGCTTAATTTTTTCCGCAGCCAGTGTCGCTGTCGTATTTACCTTAACTACTGTACCTATTAATTCGCGTCCGGCAAACGAGACACTTACGCGTTCTCCAACGGCTAAACTCGGTGAGTTTAACGGCTCAGGTACGCTGTAAGTAAATAATTGCCTCATCGGCACAGGCAGAGCGACTTCGATATACACTAATGACTAATTTAATTCGATTATTTTCCAGTTATTGTGACCCGAGCAAGCTACTAGTGCCAAGCTTTGTTGGCGGAAAATTTTCAAAAAATAGTTGTTGGCTATTTTTTTAGCAATTATCGTTTAATTTTGTTGAAGTTAGTTGAAGGATCCAATACAATTCGCCACCATTAATTTTAACTCGTATGGTGCTTAGCGGTAAATTTAAGCTGACTAAGTGGCGATACGGCCTATACAGAGGTTTCCCATGAAAGAAGGTATTCATCCTAATTACGTAGAGATCAAGGCTCATTGTTCTTGTGGTAACGTTATCGTTACTCGCTCTACACGCGCAAAAGATCTTCACTTAGACGTATGTTCTGAGTGTCACCCGTTCTACACAGGTAAGCAAAAAGCTGCTGAAACTGGTGGTCGCGTTGACAAATTCAACAAGCGTTTCGGTATGCTTGGTAAGAAGTAGTTTAATACTTCTTATAAAAGAAAAGCGCCTTATGGCGCTTTTTTTGTGCCTTAAATTTGCTTTTTACTGCTTTGCTAAAAAAAATTTTCCCTTTCATTTAAACCCTTTTTCGTCATACTGCATCTAATCTAATAAACAACGAATAGCATCGTTAAAAAGTAAATGTAAAAAGAGAAAAAATCATTGGATAGTCATCAAGTTATACAAGCGGAAGATCGCTTTAAACAAGATGAAGAGTGCAAGCTGATTAATCAAGCTAAGTCGGGTGATCAGCAAGCTTTTTATCAACTTTATGAACTGCATCATCGGCGGGTATACGGTTTATGCTGGCGGATGTTGGCGGACAAGGAAAGTGCTGAAGATGTGTGCCAAGAAGTATTTGTTCAGGTTTGGCAGAAGCTAGCAAGCTTTCAAGGTAATAGTAAATTTAGTACCTGGCTGCACAGTGTTACAACTAACATTGTTTTAAGCCATTTACGCAAGCAAAAAAACTGGTTGCAGCGAGTATTTAGTATTGAGGATCAGGTCATGGAAGAGGGCAGTTGTGATATGCCTGAAGTTTCAGAGCTTGATAAACATATTCTAAGATTACCTGAAAGAGCGCGATTGGTATTTGTGTTGTTTGCGGTTGAAGGCTATCGGCATGAGGAAATTAGCAAGATGTTAAATATGGCGGTGGGTTCAAGCAAATCCCAATATCATCGGGCAAAGAGTTTATTACAAGAGTGGCTGGAGGCATAAATTATGGCAATTTCAAATGAACAGCTACAGCAAAAAATAGCAGAGCTGCCAAAAGAGATTTCACCAGAGCGTGAACTTTGGACTGGCATTGAAAAAGCGATTAATGATACCGACACTCAAGCTATAAAAACCAAAGATGTGGTTTATCCAGTTGCTTGGGCGGCATCAATTGTTGCGGCGGTTATGTTAACTTGGGTGAATATTGCGCCCACAGATGTGAGCACTGCACAACCATCTTTAGTTGCTGCGCTTAATCAAGATTTTAAGCAGCAAAAGCAATTGATGCTAACCAGTTATGGTCAGCCTGATTTAACTCAATTACCAGCAGATATGCAGGAAGAGTTAGCCAAACTTGCTCAAGCTAGAGCATCGATTACCGCAGCATTAGAAAACGATGAAAACAATACAGATTTAATTAACTTATTGCAGTGGACGCAGCAACAGGAACTAGAGCTCATTAAACGTTTGTATGCACCTAAATGGCAAACAATTTAAGTGACAAACCAGATGAATGGCAAACAGATTAATGAAGTGCAAAAAGAGGTATATATGAAAAGCATTCCAATATTATTCGCTTTACTAACAACAGGATTTGTTTCAAACCTTTGGGCGGGTGAAGTGATAGATGAACAAATGTCAGCGTCTGACGTTTCGGTGATTAACATTGAAAATATTCGCGGTAGCGTCACCATCAATGGCTCAGATAATAATGAAATTACTGCAGTTGGTGAGCTTGGCGAGCATGCGAAAAAGTTTGTTTTTGAACGCAGTGGCAATATGGTGTTGATTAAAGTGGATTATGAAAGCCATAAGTATCACGGCAGTAATAACCGAGATGGTTCGCATTTTACGGTAACTATGCCGAAAAATGTGCGGATGAATTTTGAAAGTATCTCTGCTGATGTAATGGTTACTAATTTAAATGGCAGCGCTGAAGTAAAAACCGTCAGTGGCAATATCAATGCGACTAACGTAACAGAGTCAATTAATTTTAATACCGTTAGTGGTGATATCGACACCAATAATTTGTCAGGCAAAGTAAGATTATCAACGGTGAGCGGCGATATTGATGATAAAAACTCATCAGGTCGATTAAAGCTTAAAGTGGTCAGTGGCGAGATTAAAACTCATTCACAAGCCCGAGAAGTGTCATTAGGCGCGGTATCTGGCGATATTGACTTTCGCTTGAATGAAGTAGATGACTTAATGATTTCTAATGTTAGCGGCAATGTAAAAGGTTCACTTACTTTGCTTGACCATGGCGAAGTGAAAATGTCGGGGGTAAGTTCAGATATTGCATTAGAATTTCAGGATGGTGTTAATGCCGATTTTCGCTTAAATGCGAGTGCTGGCGGCGATATTGTTAATCGCATTACTCGTGACAAAGCAACACGTGCTAAATACGGCCCAAGCTCTGAATTAGATTTTGTTGCTGGTAGTGGAACCGCAACGGTACGTGGTAGTGTAGTTAGTGGTGAAATTAAGGTGACTGCGCGTTAATAGCTGCTTTTATCAAAACCTTTTGATAGCATAAGCAATCTTAGCAATACTCTTAGCAATAGAAGAAAAAGTAGCGCTTGCGCTGCTTTTTCGCGTACTTAGGTAGTCATCATGGCCGAATCTACGCCAGGCAAATATACAAAAGGTAAGAAAGACAATAAAGATGCGCAAATTGACGCATTGAAAATGCCGCCACATTCACTTGAAGCCGAACAATCTGTGTTAGGTGGTTTGTTACTTGATAATGAAACCTATGATCGCGTTAGCGAACGCGTTGTTGCACAAGACTTCTATAGCCGTGGTCATCGCATTATATTTGAAACTATTGGTGCTTTAATTGAAGAAGGTGGACCCGTTGATCTGGTTACCTTAACCCAAGCACTAGAAAACGATCAAAAATTAGAAGATGTTGGCGGTTTTGTTTATATCGCTGAAATGATTCGCAATACGCCAAGTGCCGCCAACATTACAGCTTACGCCACTATCGTCCGTGAGCGAGCAGTTACCCGCGAAATGATCAGTGTCGCTAATGAAATTGCTGAAGCGGGTTATGATACTCAAGGTCGCAACAGCGCGGAGCTGCTTGATTTTGCCGAAACTAAGGTCTTCCAAATTGCCGAAGCTCGCGCCAATAAATCGGAAGGCCCAGAAAATATTCATACGGTGTTAGAAAAAACCGTTGATCGCATCGAAAAACTGTATCAACAGCCCCATGATGGCGTTACCGGCGTGTCTACTGGCTTTGCTGACTTAGATAAAATGACCGCAGGCTTACAGCCATCAGACTTAATTATTGTTGCTGCTCGTCCATCAATGGGTAAAACTACCTTTGCCATGAACTTAGCTGAACATGCAGCGATGAATGAAGATAAACCGGCGCTAATTTTCAGCTTAGAGATGCCTTCAGAACAAATTATGATGAGGATGTTGGCATCCCTTGGCCGTATTGATCAAACCAAAATTCGTACCGGTCAGCTTGATGATGAGGATTGGGCGCGATTATCAACCACCATGGGCACCATGATCGAACAAGGAAAAATGTTTATTGATGATGCTGCCGGCTTAACGCCAACGGAAGTACGTTCTCGAGCCCGTCGTATTGCTCGTGATCATGGCGGCTTAAGTATGATTATGGTGGATTACCTGCAATTAATGCGAGCGCCGCAATTTGCAGATAACCGTACGTTAGAAATTGCCGAAATCTCCCGTTCATTAAAGGCATTAGCGAAGGAGTTACAAATTCCCGTCGTTGCACTTTCTCAGCTTAACCGTAGCTTGGAGCAACGTTCTGATAAACGCCCAGTAAACTCGGATTTAAGGGAGTCAGGCTCTATTGAGCAAGATGCCGATTTAATTATGTTTATCTATCGTGATGAGGTTTATCACGATGATTCTGAATTTAAAGGCATGGCAGAAATTATTATTGGTAAACAGCGTAATGGCCCGATTGGTCGCGTACCGTTAACCTTTAACGGTCAGTGGTCGCGCTTTGATAATTACGCGGGTCCGCATGTCTTAGAAGAAGACTAATATTTAATGACAGTTCGTACCGCTACTGCGGCCATTAATTTACAAGCGTTGGCTCATAACGTTCAGCAAATTCATCAATTAGCTCCTGATAGCAAAATAATGGCGGTGCTTAAAGCCAATGCCTATGGTCATGGTCTTGAGCGAATTGCTAGTGCATTGGCCGATCAAGCTGTTGATGCCTTTGGTGTTGCTCGCCTTGATGAGGCGCTTGCATTGCGCGCTTGTGGCGTGATCAAACCAATAGTGTTAATGGAAGGTTTTTTCAGCGAACAAGAGTTGCCGGTATTGGTAGTCAATAATTTACAAACGGTAATTCATAATCAACAACAATTAGATGCATTATTAAAAGCCGACTTAACAACACCAATTAAGGTATGGCTTAAAGTTGATACGGGTATGCATCGGTTGGGTGTTGATCCACAGCAGTTCAATGATTTCTATCAGGCGTTAAAGCAATCAGCCAATGTTCACAATGATTTAGTATTAATGAGCCACTTAGCGTGTGCTGATGATAGCCAAAGCCATGCCACCATTGAGCAAATTAGCTTATTTGAACAGTTAACTGATACACTGGTTGATGAAATGTCGATGGCAAACTCTGCTGGCGTATATCAGTGGCCTACTTGTCACTATCAATGGGTAAGGCCCGGTTTATTAATGTATGGCGTAAACCCAATGGCAACCGTTGATGCTACTGATGATAACGTGCCAGATATCAAGCCAGTGATGACATTACAGTCTAGTTTAATCGCCAAACGCTTTATCAAACAAGGGGAAGCAGTTGGCTATGGCGCCGCTTGGGTTGCCCCGCATGATACGTATATTGGCGTTGTTGCTATTGGTTATGGCGATGGCTACCCAAGACATGCTACTAATGGTACGCCTGTGTTAATCAACAATAGACGTGTGCCATTGGTGGGACGGGTTTCCATGGATATGATCACGGTTGATTTAGGTGCCCAAAGTAATGATGACATTGGCGATGTCGCGATACTTTGGGGTGAAGGGCTAGCCATTGAAGAAGTTGCTAAATGGGCAACGACTATCCCTTATGAGTTACTGTGTAATATTACCCGTCGTGTCAATATGACTATTTCTTCTTAAGATCAAACTTAACGTATCCTATTCGCCATTGATGGTGGCAACTACTGTTCTTACACCGCCATAATCTCGATGTTCACCAAGGTAAATACCTTGCCAAGTACCTAAATTTAATCGGCCATTGGTAATAGGAACACTGACACTACTGCCTAAAATGCTGGCTTTAATATGTGCCGGCATATCATCATCACCTTCATAGGTATGGCGATAATATGGAGCACGCTCTGGAACAAAGTGATTAAAATGCGACTCCATATCAACCCGTACAGTGGGATCCGCATTTTCATTGATGGTGAGTGAAGCCGAAGAATGCTTAATAAATAAGTGTAATAGGCCGCAATTAATTTGTGTTATTTGTGGCAATTCGCGCAGTACTTTATCAGTGATCAGGTGAAAGCCTCGATGGTGCTTTGCTAAGGTTATCTCGGTTTGGAACCACATGCTGCCTCCATGTTTTCATTCGCAAAGGGAGATTTCATCTTGCCAGTTTCAGCGTTCAAAGTAACGGGCTAAACATATTAGCTAGCCAGCAATTGATTAAATTTTTGTTGAGATGCATGGATTAACTGCTTAATGGCAAAGTGATGGGCTATGGCTGGCTTTATCCTTATATACAGTTTTTTAAGCAAAGGTTTAGGACCTAAAGAAATTGTCGTTATTTCACTGTGCTGTGAGTTATTAATTAGCCAGTTTGGCATGATAGCTACACCATAATTGGCATTGACCATTTGCAACATCGTTAAGGTATTGCTAACGGAGCGAAGGTGTTTGGGCGAGATCTTTGCTGGGCTCAGAAATCGACGAAAGGCATCCAGCTGATGTGCCGGTAATGGATAGGTTAACAAAGTCTCATTGGCTAAATCCTCAGGGATTATCTGTGAATGGTGTGCGAGTGGGTGGCTTTTATTGACAGTAAGTACCTGCTCAAATTGCCCAAGCTCGGCATAATGGTATTTACAATGGCTTGGTTTATCATCACTAAATAACAAATCTAAACTTAAGCAATCTGAAAATTGCTCGCCATGATAATCAAAAACTGTAGTAGGACTTTCTTGCTCTACCATTTGAATAATTGGCACAACCCACTGAAAGCATGCATGACATGCAAATCCTATTGAATAGTTTGAACGGGCTTTTTCAGGTGTTAGCTGGTTAACCGTCTGTTCTATTTTCGGTAAAACATTTTTAGCTAACTCAATAATTTTTAGACCATTATCAGTGAAGGTTAATGGCTGGCTTTTTCTAAGATAGACAGGTCCAGCAAGTTTACTTTCAAGTTCTTTTATTTGGTGAGATAACGCCGATTGGCTAGTAGAAAGTGCCAAAGCTGCCTTGGTTAAACTGCCTTGTTCATGTAATGACAATAAGGTGCGTAGATGCTTTATTTCTAACATGATGAAATTCCTTCAACACAAGTTGAAAATCCTGCGATTGTGATTTTCCTGAGAAATCCAGATTATAAACACCTAAACATCTAGACGTCTATATTCTTTTTTGGAGAACACATGAAAATTCATAATTTAGGGTTTCCTCGTATAGGTAAACATCGCGAATTAAAATTTGCCTTGGAAAAATTTTGGCAAAACAAAATTACTGAAGAGCAATTCTTGAATTCGGCTCAACGCTTACGCCAGCAACACTGGCAGTTGCAGGCCGATGCAGGTCTGGATTTGTTACCAGCAGGTGATTTTGTTCACTATGATCACATACTCACTGCTAGTTTAGCGTTAGGGGTCATACCTAAACGCTTTGGGGCTATCTCTGATAAGTTAGCGTTAGAATTTGCCATTGCTAGAGGCAGTGACAACGCTTGTCACAGCTGCGCGGCTAGTGATATGACGAAATGGTTTGATACCAATTACCATTATTTAGTACCTGAGCTTAACGAAACAATTGATTATGTAGTAGATCCAAGTCATTACCTTGAACAAATAGCGGAAGCTCAGCGTTTAGGAAAGGAAATAAAGCCAGTTATTGTTGGGCCGTTAACTTACCTGTATTTAAGTGAATATCAGGGACAAGATAAGTTAGCGTGTTTACCTGGCTTGTTAGAGG
Source organism: Colwellia sp. MEBiC06753 (assembly GCF_053470325.1). Taxonomy (NCBI): domain Bacteria; kingdom Pseudomonadati; phylum Pseudomonadota; class Gammaproteobacteria; order Alteromonadales; family Colwelliaceae; genus Colwellia; species Colwellia sp. MEBiC06753. The sequence goes on from NZ_JBQMTM010000019.1 coordinate 62,461, forward strand.
CCTATCAAGAATTGATCTCAGCTATTCAATCGGCTGGCTGTCAGTGGTTGCAAATTGATGAGCCTATTTTGGTGTTAGAGCTGGATAAACAATGGCGACAAGCGTTTATTGATAGTTATCAATCATTATCACTGTCGCAAAGTAAGATCTTACTCGCTACATATTTTGGTTCAGTCAGCCACCAACTTGACGTTATTGCTAAGTTACCGCTAGATGGAATTCATTTAGACACAGTTACTGTGCCATTTGATTGGCAAACTGTAATTGCGCAGTTACCTGAACACTGGGTGATTTCGCTTGGGGTAATAGATGGTCGTAATATTTGGAAAACAGATTTAGTGTCGGTCTATCAGAAGTTACAGCCCATTTATCGTCAGCTAAATCAGCGATTGTGGTTGGCACCTAGCTGTTCGTTATTGCATGTGCCGTATGACGTTACACTTGAACAAAGTTTAGATCCAGAAATTAAATCTTGGTTAGCTTTTGCACAGCAAAAATGTGATGAACTTGTGTTGTTAAAACAGGCGCTTTTAAGTGAGTGTAGCGAACAAATAACCCGATATTCAGCGCAAGTACTTAAGCGCTTAGTTTCAACCAAAGGCAACAACCCTGAAGTTGCCAAGGCAATTGAACAACTAGCTGGGCAAGATGGCTATCGCAGCCAAGGCTTTACTGAGCGTAAAAATATTCAGCAACAAACATTAAAGCTGCCGCTTTTCCCAACCACAACAATTGGCTCATTTCCGCAAACTAGCAACATTAGAACATTACGCGCGCAACTAAAAAAAGGTTTGTTAGATCAGCAAGATTATCAACGGCAAATCAAAGAAGAAATTGCCAATGTCATCGCTCAACAAGAAAAAATCGGGCTTGATGTGTTGGTGCATGGAGAGCCTGAGCGCAATGATATGGTGGAATATTTTGGCGAACTGTTAGATGGTTGCGCAATTACCGAATATGCGTGGGTACAAAGCTATGGCTCTCGTTGTGTTAAACCGCCGATAATTTATGGTGATGTTAGCAGGTCACATAATATGACCATTGAATGGATAAAATATGCCCAGTCATTAACTAAAAAACCAGTTAAAGCCATGTTAACGGGTCCTGTAACTATATTATCTTGGTCGTTTATTCGTGATGATATTGCCCGTGAACGTGTTGCTTTGCAGTTAGCGCTGGCGATTCAGGCAGAAGTTGATGTTTTAGTGGCTGAAAACATTGGAATTATTCAAATAGATGAACCTGCAATTAAAGAAGCAATGCCGTTAAAAGCAAGTCAGTGGCCAGCATATTGCCAATGGGCAACTAAAGCCTTCCGTTTATGTAGTGTTAATGTGCCTGCTGCGACACAAATTCATAGCCATATGTGCTATTCCGAATTTAACGAAATTCTACCGGCAATTATTGCTTTAGATGCTGATGTATTGACGATTGAAACGTCCCGTTCAAATATGGCGTTACTTAATAGTTTTGAACAGCAAGACTACCCTAATGATTTGGGCCCAGGTGTTTATGATATTCACTCGCCAAATGTGCCTGAAATTGATTGGATAAAGCAATTGCTTAACAAAGCCCAACATAGTATTCCAGCTGAGCGGTTATGGGTGAACCCAGATTGTGGGTTAAAAACGCGCTCTTGGTCTGAAACGGAACCAGCTTTAATTAATATGGTTTCTGCAGCAAAAGCACTTAGAGTAGAAAGTACTTCAAAACAGTTACCTGAGTTTGAGTCAGTATAATATTTAGAAGGCATAACTTGATGGCTGAGCGATCAGTTATGCCTTTGCTATTATGAGTTACTCGTCACTATTACGTTGGCTTGGTATATCAGATAAATATTCGACAAATTCAACTTCAAATCCTGCAGGATCTATATAGTAAATATTGCGACGATATTTATGTTCGGCGCCGGGTTTAGCAATTTGAAAACCCGCGCTTTCCATTCGCTCTATAAGCGCGGTTAAATTTTCAGTGACGAAGGCAAAATGGGCTAAACCTATCTGATGATCTGTTAAGTCGCGATTGCTGCCTTCACCATCATCATTAAAGGTTAAATAGTAATAATCGTCGCCAAAATGTAACCACCGACGCGGTTTGCCATACCAAGTTTGTTCGCCTTGGGCTCTAATGTGCCAATGAGGGAAAGCGGCTTGGTAAAATTTAAGGCTTGCTTCAATGTCATTGACCACTAAATTCAAATGTTCTAAATACATAAATAATCCTTAATTACTGTTTATTGGCCTTATTTGTTAGACATGGTTTGATTGAATAACAGAAACAATGTGTCGAAAAATTGTTGACTAAATAGCTTTTTGTTAGTGACTTGCCTTTCAATAGTTGTGGTTAATGTATTCATAATTTACTCCTTGTTATTTGTTACTTGCTAATGCTAAAACCTCAAGTAAACTTGAGGTAAAGTGTTTTTTGAAAAAAGTTGAAAAAATATGCAAGAAGCAACTTGGAGTGTCGGGCGCGTTGCCAAGCGAAGTGGTGTTAAAGTATCAACATTGCATTATTACGAACAAATTGGCTTAATTAAAAGTTGGCGTAATAGTGGTAATCAACGGCGTTATAAACCGGAAGTGCTTAGGCGAATATCTGTAGTGAAAGCTGCACAAAAGATGGGAGTTTCGCTTGAAAGTATCAAACAAGCCTTTGCTAAATTACCAGAGAATAGAACACCAACAAAAGCTGATTGGCAAAAGTTAGCAAGACAATGGCATCAAGAGCTCAATGCAAAAATTAAATATTTAGAAGAATTAAGAGATTCGATAGACGGCTGTATTGGCTGTGGTTGCTTGTCGCTAAAATCTTGCCCGATATACAACCCAGAAGATAGTTTATCAGCGCAAGGTGATGGCGCGGTATTGCTGGAACAAAAAGTTAAACAAAAGGTTATGCAACTCTAACTCTGCATATCGTCTTTCGAATTTAGCTGGGGTAGGGCTCAAATCCGACGATTTCCACCAAAAGCAGCTTGGCCTTTAGTCAAGGTTTCGAACACAGCAAGTAGACACAATACCTCGGACTCAATTGCCACCTGCTTAGTCTCTGCTCAAGTACACAATTGACATGGTTTTACGCAGACTTGTGCAACGGCTTTTGTCGAGCTTTTTACCATAATACTCGCCTTTATCTTCTGCCAATTTCTTCACAGCAATTGCTTTTATCTTATTAGCGCCGCTTAACTTATCTAATTCTTTCAGGCTCAATAACCTTAAGCGATTGTACTTTTTGCGATCATCATCATCACGCCCAAATTTATCGGCACAATAGGCCATAGCGCCGGTATTTGCGCCTAATTTGGTGGCATCTGATAGCAAATCAGCTTTCGCATTGGGTACTACTATGGTGAAAGCAAATGCCATGAACATTGCGAGCAACTTATTCATAAAATCTATCTCCAATTTTCAAAAACCTAACACCTGACCCGTCAGTTTTTCAGTATTAAACATTTACGCCATTACGATTGTAATTATAGCAGTTCTGGCTAAATTCGTTATGAGCCATGCCCGGAAAGTGATGCGTCGGCAAGCCCCCTTACCCTGATAAGGAGACATGTCCACAATTACAGTATTGCCTGCTCTGGCACCTTGGAGCACACCCGCTTTTTAGGTGGTGGCGTACTTGCTCGAGAACACTTGCGGATATAAACGGCTTCACTGTACGATGGACACAGTTTGCTTTATCACAAGTAAAAACAATGATTAAAGTGCCTTCGAAAGCGTTCGATTTAGCGTTGAACAATGAATGCTATTGTGTACGTTTTATCGTTACATCAATATAGCCAATATTATTGGCCATGGCTGATTTAACATCATTGGCAAATAACGTAAGTTCACCATCTTCAGTCACTTTATAGTGTGCTAAACATCCTACTTTTTTTGCCAATTTATCTGTACGACCTACAGATGCGCAAAGGGTAAACCAGTCGGCATCTTTGACTCGTTTCATTCTTCTTGCGAGTTTAATGGGTATTTCTTTCCAACCTAGGCTGACCTCGTCAGTATTCCAACCGCTAGCATTACAGGTAATTGAACCATCTGTCCAAGTATCGTGTTCAGCAGCTGATATTTGGTAAACCTCACCAACTTCAACCAGAATGCTACTGTGGTTAAATATTTTGGTTGAATCGATACTGATGGTAATGCTTTCTTCAGGTTCTAGCGCATGCCAATGTGGGCGCGGGTTTTTTACATAGCGCTTAACGCCAAATCCAGCTTCATTGCTTTGATTAAAACCGTACCAAACATGGTGTGATACGTTAGTTAAAGACTTGGGGCGATAGTCTTTATCAAAGGCTATTCGGTTAGGAATGGCGTTATGTAATACCGGTTTGTGCTGTTTTGACACTTTGTCATTGTCGATCACACAACATAGGCGATCATCTAATGTAAGCCAGTCGATAACTGGCCACCGGTCTTGTTGATGGTTTTTGCCAAGTTCATTGGCTTCGCGTTTTAAGTCGTCCAGCCCTAATTGATTTTTTAATTTAGCGGGCAGCGCTGTGGCTAACGCTTGTTGGCTCGGTAACTTTAGAGCAGGGTCTATTAAACCATGTTGCTTTACTTGGTATGCAATCCAGTTAATTAAATAGCTTAATGCGACATCTGATAAGCCGTCGCGATAATAGCCGCCACCAACGTCACTGTGAGCCCCCGAAAACCATAACTCGATAATTCGTTGTCGATCATAGTTCATTAGAGTCGGTTGAAATGCTTTTCTTTTGTCATCTAGGCTGACCATATGTGTTGCTTGTTTAATTATATGAGAAAGCGTACAGCCATTTTCGAATACAACATCATAATCAGGGCGTTCTGACTTATTTAAGTTTGGTAGGCCAATGCTGGCGACCGTGTCAAATACAGCGAGGTAAATAAAAGGTGCAGTGTTATCGTCGATCAAATCAGATTTTTCAATAATTTTTGCTGCAAAACGTCTCGCAAGTGCTGCGCCGCGTGAAAAGCCAGTTACGATAAGTAGGTCACCAGCTTGATAGACGTCATTGAAATCTTGATAGGCTTTATTGAGAATTGAGGCGACATCACGGTGTTCTAATGACAACCCTTGATTAAGCAATCGTTGCAGCCAGTTGCCATATGTGCCTATACCTTGGTAATAAAAACAATGCTTTACTGAAGAGTGGCTTGAACTGCCACGTTGCTGATCGGCATGGAGGTTGCCACCTGATAAGAAATGGAATTTCAAGACATTGGAGATGTTGTCGTCTTCCTTTTTTCCTTTTTTGATTTGTTGGTTGGCATCTTCCGGCTCATTTCCGGTTCCGTCGAAGTTAAAAATTAATAGTGCCATTATTTGTCCTTAATTTCCTTGGCTGTTAGGTAATAGTCAGGGTATTCCTTCGGTGTAATTCTTCACTAACTTCCTTCACTAACTTGCGTTAACTACGTTTACAAGCGTTCACCTACTGTGAAATTTACTATAGAAGACATTTTATTTTTCGTCTAATGGTCATTGTTTATTGTAATGTTTAGGGCACAAAAAAAGCTCCCTATGGAGCTTTTTTATGAATTTATTATCTCTATGCCTAGTCAAAGCATAGTTGAAGTTTAGTCAAAGCTAAATTCAATATAGGCTTTGCCGTGCGGTGAACTTAGTGGAATGATAACAATCGGTCCTTCCGCTTTATGGTTAATTGTGTGGTTGGTACCTGATACCACCATAGGTGTTGCCATATCGAATTCGAAGCCTTTCTCACTTAGCATACGTTTGGCACCACCAGTTACCATGTTAGTGATTTCGCCTACTAAGTCGGTAATTTCTTCATTAACAGTATCAGGTGCTTCACCTACCATGTTTTTCATGGTCGCAAGTGCTAACGAACCTTCAAACGTAATAGACAGCGAACCTTTTGCTTGATCACTAACCATACCTATCAAGCCAGAAACATCACCTTTAGCAACTTCTCCTTGCTTTAATTTCGGTTTTTCTGGTGTCAATTCCATCATCGCCATTGTAGACATTACATTTAACATCGAAGATAAAAACGGATTAATAAACTCTACATTCATGAAAAATACCGGGCCTTATGTTGCTCAGTGCTTGTGATTGCTAATAATTTAGCATAATTTTTTGATTTCGCACTACTTATTGTTGTCTATTGTGCCAACTTGCTGCGATTTATTAAAGGTTAAACTGACTTGAAAGTCATTATTTTCAAAATTCACAGTATTGACTTGTTTAGGGTAAGTATCGACGAGTAAGTCATTTTTTACCACTAATGGTATTAAAAACTTGTTTAAGCTCACTTCTTGATAAACATAAATTTTATCAAGTTTGTTTTCAACTCCTATCCAAGTTATCGGCAGCTGCTGATTTTCTTGAGAGAGATTAAAGTGGTCGGTTACATACTGTTGAATAAATAATTCGTATTGCGGGTGCTCAGGATTAAAGTGAGTATCGTTAATTCGAGCAATGGCATTTTCGACATCGTGTGCGGTTAATTGATGAATAATTTCGAGTCGTTGGGCTTGGTTATTATAGCTAATGTCAGTAATGGCAAAGAAGTATTTGTGAGCTGCAGCCGAAGCTGCAACTCCCATTAACATTGCGGTAATTAACCAAACGACAAAGGACTTATTTAGCTTTGTTGTCATTACCTGTTTCATCTTTATGTTCTGGCTCGTCGTTGATTGGCTTTAATTCAACATTATAGTCGCGCATCATGTCTTGTTTTTTCTGCTTGTAAAGTTCAAAGCGAGACATAACAGGACGAGCTGGCCAGTAGTTGTTGGTGGTATCGGTATCCGCTGTTTCCCAATTTGGATCTAACGCAATTTCTTTAATTTCTTTGTCGCGAATAAAGAGCTTAGATACTTTAGTTGGGCTTCTACGCCAAATTTCAGCAGGAATACGAACATGCTCTTTGCTGCCGTCTACATAGGTAATATCAAGTAAAATTGGCATCACTAAGCCACCTTTATTTGAAAAATCTACAATGTAGAATTTGCGCTCATCAACTAACAAATCTTTTTCCCATTGTTTCAGGTCTTTTTGTGATTTGTTGTACTTGTTGCGATCAGCATTGGTTGCAGTGAACTTATCATGTTCATTATAGAAATCTAACAACTCTGGCTTGTCATGAGTACGGCGCCAGTTGCCTTTATTTTTGATATCACTAATGAACTCTGGTTGTTCATTATATTGTGCGCGCTCCCAAGCTTCTTCAACATCAGGATTTTGGCTATTAGGACGGTATAAGTGCACAGTATCAATGGCTAAATCAACGTGATCTGTGGTGTAGAACCAGCCACGCCAGAACCAATCTAAATCTACTGCTGATGCATCTTCCATGGTGCGGAAGAAATCGGCAGGTGTTGGGCGTTTAAATTTCCAACGTTGAGCATATTCACGGAAGGCAAAATCAAATAATTCGCGACCCATAATAGTTTCACGAAGAATATTTAATGCTGTTGCTGGCTTACCGTAAGCATTGTTACCAAACTGTAAGATAGACTCAGAGTTGGTCATAATTGGTACTTGGTTGCTACTTTTCATGTAGCTGATCATGCCTTCAGCGTGACCGCGACGAGAAGGGTAGTTTTCTTCCCATGCTTGCTCAGCTAAAAATTGTAAGAAGGTATTTAGGCCTTCATCCATCCAAGTCCATTGACGTTCATCAGAGTTCACGATCATTGGGAAGTAGTTATGACCAACTTCATGAATGATCACCCCGATAAGGCCATATTTAGTGCGACGAGAATAAGTTTTTTCACCGGTTTCTTCGTTTAAGGTTGGACGAGGACCATTGAATGTGATCATCGGATATTCCATACCACCAACTGGACCATTTACCGAGATAGAAACAGGGTAAGGGTAAGCGAAGGTATATTTATTGTATTGCTCCATGGTATGGATGATCGCTTCAGTAGAATAGCGCTCCCATAATGGGTTACCTTCATTCGGGTAGAAAGACATGGCCATAGTATCTGTACCACCTTCTTTATAGCCTTGTGCATCCCAAATAAATTTGCGGCTTGATGCCCAAGCAAAGTCTCGAACATTTTCGGCTTTAAAGTGCCAAGTTTTAGTTTTAGTAGAGCGAGACTTTTCGTTTGCTAACGCTTCTTCAGGCGTAATAACTAATACCGGCTTTTTCGCGGTTTCAGCTTTGGCTAAACGATCACGCTGCTCACTCGTTAATACTTTTTTCGGGTTTTGTAAAACCCCTGTTGCCGCAACTACGTGATCAGCTGGTACGGTAATTTCTACGTCGTAATCACCAAACTCTAAGGTGAATTCACCGCGACCTAAGAACTGTTTGTTCTGCCAGCCCATTACGTCATAGTAAGCAGCTGCACGTGGGAACCATTGGGCTAATTCGTATAAGTAGTTATCGTCTTTTTCAAAGTACTCATAACCAGAACGACCACCTAATACTTTTTGCTCATGTAATTGATAGTGCCAATCAATATTGATTTCGACACTTTTACCTGGCTTAAGAGCAGTTGGTAGATCAACACGCATCATAGTGCCATTAATTACATAATTTAATGGCTTGTCACTGCTGTCAGTGACTTTAGTAATGGTGTAACCGCCATCAAATGCGTCAGTTTCAACTGTAGTTCTAAAGCCGTTAAACGTTACTTTATCCTTTGGTGCCGTATTCGTTAGTTTATAGTCAGAGTCAGACTTCATGCGATTTTGGTCTAACTGAATCCAAAGGTAACGCAGCGAATCTGGTGACTTATTTTTGTAGTCTAACGTTTCAGAGCCGTTTAAACGTTGGGTTTTGTCATCAAGGGCAATGCGAATTTTGTAATCGACTTCTTGTTGCCAGTATTGATGGCCAGGAGCACCAGAAGCAGTGCGGTAGGCGTTTGGCGTTGGTAGTAATTCGTCTAGCTGACGGAATTTGTCATCAAATGGTGCACCTTTTGCGAATGCTACACCTGATATTGCAACAGACAAGCACACGATGGCGCTTTGCAACGACTTTATCATGTTGTTTCCCGATTATTATTGAAGGTAGAAGTTAATCTTTCCTTTTATCACATATCAGGTGTGTGAATAACTGTAACAAAGTTAACTTGCGGTTAATTGGCAGGAATATACGATGAAGTGATGCTTGTTTAAAGAAAGTTATACAAAACTGAGGTTAACCTAAGCAATTTTGACAACGACCATGGGCTTCAACAATCTGGTGGCTAATAGTAAAACCACTGGCATCAGCCATTGCACGAAGTGCTAAATCTAAGTTGTTTGATTGTATTTCTTCGACATGGCCGCATTCATCACAAATTAATAATTGCACAGGGTGGTTGCAATCACTGATATGGTGACACATGACAAAGGCATTAATGGATTCGATTTTATGGACAAAACCCTGTTTGCTTAAAAAGTCTAAGGCGCGATAAATGGTTGCTGGCTTAGCACTGCTGTCGATTTTTTGCAGCTCTGCTAGTAAGTCATAGGCACCTACAGCCCCTTCATGATTGGCTAATAACTTTAATACTTCGGCACGTGCTTTGGTTAAGCGTGCTCCGCGCTTTTCACACACTTGTTGAGCTTTTTCGATTAAAGATTCTAGGTTCATAAACGGACTAAATTATTTTTTTAAAGAGTCTATCACAGGCTGTAAACGCTGAACAATTTATTGCATGAAGGTATTGCGGCAAGGTGTTGCTAATGCATTATTTAACTACCACAAACAAAGGTTTGTTTAAGTACAGTGCTATTGGTTAATGCTTGATTCGGCGGTAGTGGTTCATAGCCATCCAGCAAATATATTACTTTTAAACCTTGCTCTGCTAATTCGATAGCATGTTGAAAATTAATACTAATGGTTGCATCAATGGCTTGCGGATATTTTTCGGCATCGCGGCGAATATATTCTAAAAACTCTTGGTTTACGTGGTGATCATAAAAAACCGCATCGGCGAACTGACATGCTTTATGAGCCGCTAATGTTAGGCCATCAGGGGTGCCGGTCATGGTGTGAATAAAAGTGATCTCCCCCTCAGCAGGAGGCACTTCCGTTTTTAAACTGGTGATTAATTGCTGTTCGGCTTCGGTAATACGGCCGTTTAAAATATTTTGGCCGATATTGCCACGCAAGGTTGTTTCCCAAAATCGACGACGATTAGCCAGCCCTTTTACGCGTGCTTTAACATGATCACGGAATTTAAACGAAAACTCGGCAAGTTTGCCGTAGCCGGAAGGCATCATACGTTCAATTTGTTCACGTAACATTCGTACTAATATAGGCGCACTTCCTGAACTGGAAATGGCCACTATCATTGGGTCACGATCAATAATTGAAGGGGTAATGTAATTACAAAGATCAGGTTGGTCGACGACATTAACCAAGAGCTTTAGGCTTGATGCTTCTTGCTGCACTGTTTGATTGATAATGGCATCATCAGTGGCTGCAATGACGAGTGAATGTTCTGCCATAAATCCGGCTTGGTAATTATGGGGCAACCATTGCAAATCATGTTCAGAAATCAAACGCTGGACACTAATTGAAATTGTGGCGCTCATGATCGTAATGTCATTGGTTGCTTTTAATAACAACTCTATTTTTCGAGCCGCTACTTCACCGCCGCCAACAACTAGTGCGCTGATATGTTTGGCGTCTAAAAAAATAGGAAAATACTGCATATTACAATTGCCACTTATCGATAATTTGTTGATATCGCCCGTCTGATTTTATGTTTTCCAGCGCCGCTTTTAAACGCTTTATAACTACTGGCGATGTATTGACATTGGCGGCTAAATATAAATCTGAGCTAAAATCATTAACCTTGTACACAGTCGTTAATTGCTCGGGATCAAGTCCAGAAGACTCTACTTCGTGTCGCCAAATAATGCTATTAGTGAATACTAGATCTGTTCGTCCCTGAAACAGTTGGTGCCAAAGCGCATCATACTTTTTATTTAGATATAAATTTTTCTCGGGATCAAAGTGGTTATCTAATAAATATTGCTCTGCTAAGTCGTGACGTATTGAGCCAATGGCATATTGGTGGAGTTCAGCTTTATTTGATACCTGAATATCGTGTCGAGATTTTAACGCCATAAAAAACGAATCAATTTGGTAAATTTTGCCTATCCACTGAAATTTTTGTTCTCTGGATGGTGAACGCAACATTGAAAATATTAAGGTGTTAGGTTCAGTTAAGGCGATTTCATAACTTCTTGCCCACGGATAAATAGCTATTTGTCCTTCAAGCTCTGCTTCAGACAAGATCAAAGTGATGAGCTCGACCATGGCACCCGATAAGGAGTTGTCGGTTTGTTGTATTTGTAATGGCGGTAAGTCTTCGGTAACTACTCGAATTGATTCAGCGAAGGTTGCAAAGTTAATCGTTAACAGAAAGAATGCAATATATCTAAACATCATCACAAATTTACCTGACACTTTTACCGGTTAATAGTCGAATCAATCGCCTTAAATAACAATTTAAGTGATGAAACAAGAGGCTTATCCTACACCCAGCGCGCTTTTTAGTCACTAACCCTGTGATGGTAACTACCGAATGCCATTAAGGAGTGGTAAACTTCGCCTAAGTTTAACTTATACAGAGCTCCTTATGCCTTGGATTCAATTAAGGTTACAAGCCAATGAAGAAACCGCTGAAAAGTATAGTGATTGGTTAAGTGCCTGTGGTGCACAAGCTGTAACTTTTATCGACGCTAAAGACACGCCTATTTATGAACCTTTACCCGGTGATGAGGTAGTGTATTGGTCGAATACTATTGTTATGGGGTTGTATGATGCTGCCCACGACATGGATAAAGTTATTGCCTATTTAAAGTCGATTCATCCAGAAAAAGACAATATGGCATATAAGCTTGAGCAGCTGGAAGATAAAGACTGGGAGCGAGAATGGATGGATAACTTCCATCCAATGAAGTTCGGTCAGCGTTTATGGATTTGTCCAAGTTGGCGCGAAGTGCCTGAGCCTGATGCGGTTAACGTGATGCTAGACCCTGGTCTTGCCTTTGGTACAGGTACGCACCCGACTACGGCACTTTGTTTAACGTGGTTAGACGGTTTGGACTTAACCGGTAAAACGGTGGTCGACTTTGGTTGTGGCTCAGGTATTTTGTCATTAGCGGCGTTAAAGCTGGGAGCGAAAGAGGTTATTGGTATTGATATTGACCCCCAAGCGTTGCAAGCCAGTGCCGAAAATGCCAAACGTAATGGTTGTGAAGATAGATTGTCACTGTATTTGCCGAAAGATCAGCCTTCATTAAAAGCTGATGTTGTAGTAGCGAACATTTTAGCCGGACCGCTTAAAGAATTAGCACCAACCATTATTGAGTTTGTAGCGCCAAATGGTTTGCTAGCACTTTCAGGTGTATTAGAAGAGCAAGCACCGGAATTACAAACCATTTATGGTCAATGGTGTGAAATGGATGATATTCAGGTACAGGAAGAGTGGGTAAGGCTTTCCGGCAAACGCAGGCCAGAATAAAACCTCACCGTCAAGCAGAAAATAGTTAAAACTGATTATTTTCTGCTCGGCAAAAAATTAAATAAAAAGTCAATATTAAAAAGTCAAAAAAAATACAAATTTGTTCAATTTATATCCTTTTCAATCCCATTAAAAACACGTAAACTGTGCGCCCTTTTGACCAAGAGCTCAAAAAAGCAGCAGTGAAGATAGGTGCTTACCAGTTAGAAAGTAATGTAATGCTTGCGCCAATGGCCGGTATTACTGACAAACCATTTAGGCAACTTTGTTGTCAGATGGGGGCTGGCTTAGCTGTATCTGAAATGGTGTCTGCTAACCCTAAGGTGTGGAATACCGAAAAATCTAAATTACGAATGATACATAGCGCGGAAGCGGGTATACGTTCGGTACAGATTGCTGGTTCTGATCCCGAGGAAATGGCGTTTGCCGCTCAGGTTAATGTTGAAAGTGGCGCTCAAATTATTGATATCAATATGGGCTGTCCGGCAAAAAAAGTAAACAAGAAACTAGCAGGTTCAGCGTTATTAAAAGAACCGTCACAAGTTGAACAAATCGTGAAAGCGGTGGTCAATGCTGTAGATGTTCCTGTAACGCTAAAAATTAGAACCGGCTGGTGTGAGAATACCCGTAACGGGATAGAAATTGCGAAAATTGCTGAGCATAACGGCATTCAGTCGTTAGCAGTGCATGGTCGAACGCGATGTGACTTTTATAAAGGCAACGCTGAGTACAACACAATTAAAGCAATTAAACAGGCAATTGCTATTCCGGTAGTGGCTAATGGTGATATCACTTGTGCTTCGAAAGCTGCACAAGTACTAGATTTCACTGGTGCTGATGCGATCATGATTGGTCGTGCAGCACAAGGTAGACCTTGGATATTTCGAGAAATTAATCATTTTCTTGAGACTGGCCAACAACTACCTGAACCTTCAATGGATGAAGTGTGCACAATTTTACTTGGGCACGTTAAAGAATTGCACCAATTTTATGGTGACTTTATGGGGGTGAGAATCGCCCGTAAGCATGTTTCTTGGTATATGCAAACGCATGATCAAGGTAAAGCATTTCGATCAAGTTTTAATGCACTCGAGTCCACCAGCGAGCAACTCGATGCACTAAACACGTATTTTGATAATTTAACTAGATAAGAGTCTGAACTTTATGTTTGAACAAAATATTTCTTCTCCTTTCATTACTAATGTGACTAATGATATTCAAGCGCAATCAAAGGCATCTCCTTTACGTACGCAAGCAAAAATCGCCATCAAAAACTATTTATCACAATTAAATGGTAACGATGTTGATGATATGTACGAATTAGTACTTTCTGAAATTGAAGCGCCAATGTTAGAAGAAGTGATGACTTACACTCGTGGTAATCAAACACGTGCAGCTAACTTACTAGGTATCAATCGTGGTACTTTACGTAAGAAGCTTAAAAAGTACGGTATGAACTAATATCGCGCAGGCCTAGCCTGCATATGAAAGCACCTTAGGGTGCTTTCTTTGTTTTTAGCATAGTGAAAAACTCAACCAATCAGTCAGCTTTTGGCTATGCTTAATGCAATTAAGAATACAGTAATCGCAGGAGCGACCCTTGTTAGGTAAATTAACAAGTTATTGCCACGGATACACGTCATAGGCCAGACCAACATTTATTAAATTAAAGGTAATCAAAACAGCAATGGATACCCCACGCCCAATCAAACGTGCACTATTAAGTGTTTCTGATAAAACAGGTATTGTTGAATTCGCTCGTGCATTAGCACAAAAAGGTGTTGATATTTTATCAACTGGTGGCACCGCAAAATTACTAGCTGATAGCGGTATTAAAGTGACAGAAGTATCTGATCACACAGGTCACCCAGAAATCATGGACGGTCGTGTAAAAACTTTACACCCAAAAATCCATGGTGGAATTTTAGCGCGTCGCGGTACTGATGAAGCGGTGATGAATGAAAACAGTATCGATGCTATTGATATGGTTGTGGTTAACTTATACCCATTTGCTAACACAGTAGCTAAAGCTGATTGTTTACTTGAAGATGCAGTAGAAAATATCGACATTGGCGGTCCAACTATGGTGCGTGCTGCTGCGAAGAACCACCGTGATGTAACCATTATCGTTAACGCCCACGACTATGACCGCGTATTGTCAGAAATGGACGCTAACGAGAATTCGTTAACCTACAAAACTCGTTTTGATTTAGCGATTGCTGCGTTTGAACATACAGCAAGCTACGATGGCATGATCGCGAATTACTTTGGTCAAATGCTTCCTGCTTACGGTGAAGAAGGCGATGTAAATTTCGACGAGAAAAACAAATTCCCGCGTACATTCAATAGTCAGTTTATTAAGAAACAAGATTTACGTTACGGTGAAAACTCACACCAAGACGCGGCTTTTTATGTGGAAGCCAACCCTGAAGAAGCGTCAGTTTCAACGGCTACGCAATTACAAGGTAAAGCGTTATCTTACAACAACATTGCTGATACCGATGCAGCATTAGAATGTGTTAAAGAATTTGAACAACCAGCGTGTGTTATCGTTAAACATGCAAACCCATGTGGCGTAGCAATTGGTGACAATATTCTTGCTGCTTACGAGCAAGCTTATACGACAGATCCTACCTCTGCTTTCGGTGGCATTATTGCATTTAACCGTGAACTTGATGCTGATACTGCAGAAGCAATTATCTCGCGCCAGTTCGTTGAAGTGATTATTGCGCCAACGGTTTCAGAAGAAGCGGCACAATTAGTTGCAGCTAAGCCAAATGTTCGCGTACTTGAATGTGGTCAGTGGCAAACACAAACCACAGGTATGGATTATAAGCGCGTTAATGGCGGTTTATTAGTTCAAGATCGTGACCAAGGTAAAGTACAAGCGAGTGACTTGAAAGTAGTCACTAAGCGTCAGCCAACTGAAGACGAAATGCGTGATTTACAATTCTGCTGGAAAGTAGCGAAATACGTGAAATCAAACGCCATTGTTTACGTGAAAAATTCAATGACTATTGGTGTTGGTGCGGGCCAAATGAGCCGCGTATACTCAGCAAAAGTCGCTGGTATTAAAGCCGCCGATGAAAATCTAGAAGTAGCTGGTTCGGTAATGGCATCAGATGCATTCTTCCCATTCCGTGATGGTATTGATGCTGCTGCAGCTGCTGGTATTACCGCAGTTATTCAGCCAGGTGGTTCAATGCGTGATGAAGAAGTTATTGCCGCTGCCGACGAACACGGTATGGCTATGGTGTTTACTGGCATGAGACATTTCCGCCACTAACATTAAGCTTAGGTGATTAGGAAAAGCGTACAGTTTACTTATTTTGTTTAATTATGTTGATTGTACGCTTTTGCATTTTAGCTCATAAGCTTTATTTGATTTATTAAGCTAACTGATTAAATTTTCTTACAAAAATTTAATAGGAACAGCCACTAAATTCGTAGTTTTAGTGGCGTTAGCACTGACTCTCTTAGCGATTTCTGCTATAACACTATGGTTTAAATAAAAACTCAATTAACACCTTGTTATGGAAGAACTATGAAAATAATTACAACACTTGTTTCTGCATCTATTTTGTCCTTGTCGTGTGCAACTTCAGTGGCCTTTGCCCATGAAGACCATCACCATGATAAACATGCCAACGCCACTAACTTTGCGTTAATGAAGGCAATATCTGGTGAGCACCGCAGCGAAAAGAATAAAGCGCGTGATCAATATCGTCATCCAGCGAAAACTCTAGAGTTTTTTGGTTTTGAACCAACGATGACAGTGGTAGAAATGGCTCCTGGTGGCGGCTGGTATACCGAAATTCTTGCTCCGGCCTTAAAAGGAACA
The DNA here is from genome assembly GCF_053470325.1 of Colwellia sp. MEBiC06753. NCBI lineage: Bacteria > Pseudomonadati > Pseudomonadota > Gammaproteobacteria > Alteromonadales > Colwelliaceae > Colwellia > Colwellia sp. MEBiC06753. The sequence continues at coordinate 78,745 of NZ_JBQMTM010000019.1, forward strand.
GGTAAGTTATACGGCGCTCATTACCCAGATACAGGGGGCGATGATTATTACAGCAAATCTCGTCGTAGCTTAGAGAAAAAGCTGGCGAGTAACGAAGTGTTTAGTGAAGTTGAATTAACTAACTTTACACCAAAAGTAGCATCAGCTATTGCTCCTGCTGGCAGCGCAGACCTTGTAGTTACCTTCCGTAACTTGCATAACTGGGGTGAGGAAGGTGTTTCACAAATGTTTAAAGATGCGTTTAAAGCGTTAAAGTCAGGTGGTGTTTTAGGGGTTGTTGAGCACAGAATGCCTGCATCGCAAAATTTTGAAGAAAACCGCAGTTCAGGTTATTTTCCTGAAGCGTTAACTATTCAATTAGCAGAAGGTGCAGGTTTTAAATTAGCGGCAAAAAGTGAAATAAATGCTAACCCTAAAGATACTGCAGATCACCCAAAAGGCGTTTGGACATTACCGCCAGTATTACGCTTAAAAGATCAAGATAAAGAAAAATACATGGCGATTGGCGAAAGCGATCGTATGACGCTGAAATTCGTTAAGCCATAAATATAAATTATACAGCAAAAGAAAGAGCAAGCGATTGATTGCTCTTTCTTTATTATTTTATTTAGGAAAAGTTATAAATGAACGTATTAGTTATTGGTAGTGGTGGCCGTGAACATGCTTTAGCATGGAAAGCCGCTCAATCATCACAAGTTGCTAAAGTATTTGTTGCACCAGGTAACGCTGGCACAATTACTGAAGATAAACTCGAAAATGTTGCTATTGGTGTAGATGATATTGCAGCATTAGTAACTTTTGCTAAAGAAAATAATGTTGAACTAACTATTGTTGGCCCAGAGCAGCCACTGGTTGATGGTGTCGTTGACGCATTTCAAGCCGAAGATTTATTATGTTTCGGTCCTTCAGCAAAAGCTGCTCAACTTGAAGGTTCAAAAGCCTTTACTAAAGATTTCTTAGCGCGTCACAATATTCCGACGGCAGCTTATGCGAACTTTACTGAAATTGAACCTGCACTTGCTTATGTTCGTGAACAAGGCGCACCTATTGTCGTAAAAGCTGATGGCTTAGCTGCAGGTAAAGGCGTTATTGTCGCAATGACTTTAGCAGAAGCTGAAGATGCGATTAAAGATATGTTAGCAGGTAACGCGTTTGGTGACGCAGGCCATCGTGTGGTTATCGAAGAATTTTTAACTGGTGAAGAAGCAAGCTTCATCGTAATGGTTGATGGTAAAAACATTTTACCATTTGCTACCAGCCAAGATCATAAGCGTGCTTACGATGGTGACCAAGGGCCAAATACCGGTGGTATGGGCGCTTATTCTCCGGCACCAGTTGTTACGCCAGAAATTCATGATCGCGTTATGAACGAAGTGATCATTCCAACAGTAGAAGGTATGGCGAAAGAAGATGCGCCATATACCGGCTTTTTATATGCTGGCTTAATGATCGCCGAAGATGGTACGCCAAAAGTGATTGAATATAACTGTCGATTTGGCGATCCAGAAACTCAGCCAATTATGATGCGTTTACAATCTGATTTAGTCGAATTATGTATTGCTGCTTGTCATGGTGAGTTATCAGGTAAAACGATCAATTTCGATCCGCGTGCTGCTGTTGGTGTGGTATTAGCTGCTGGCGGTTACCCTGGAAGCTATAGTAAAGGCGATGTGATTTCAGGTTTAGAGACAAATCAATTAACAGATCGTAAAACATTCCATGCTGGTACAGCACTAGTTGACGGTAACGTGGTAACAGCTGGTGGTCGTGTGCTTTGTGCAACGGCGCTAGGTGATACAGTGACTGCTGCACAAAAAGCAGCTTATGAATTATTGCATCAAATCAGTTGGGATAAGGTAGAGTTCCGTACTGATATTGCTTATCGTGCGATTGCCAGAGAGCAAGCATAATAACTTCAATAATAAAAAGCCCCGCTAATTAACGGGGCTTTTTATTATCTGCTTTATAAAACGCTAAAAATAATTTCGATATTATTCATCGTCGCCACGTTCAGGGCGTTCTTTTGCTTCTCTTACTTTTAGCGTACGTTGTTGAAACTCAGTATCATTTAATGCTGAGATAGCTGCGCCTGAGTCAGAGGCCGACATTTCAACAAAACCAAAACCTCGTCTTTTGCCTGTGTGCTTATCTTTCATAAGTCGTACTGAATGCACTGCTCCGTGAGCGGCAAATAACGTACGAACTGCCGCTTCATTTGCGCGGTAAGGTAAATTACCGACATACAGTGTTTTGATATCACTGTTCGATTGCTCAGAACTAGACTGGCCAAATAGCGAAGAAGCAATATTGCCGATTAACGCACCAAGGAAAGTACTAATAGCTATGGTATTTGCATCCTTGCCTAGGGCATTGGCTATCACATAGGCTACAACCGCTAATATTATGGCAACAACGAAAGTTGTTAGAAATTGAGAAGACTTCATAAGTTATACCTGATTATTGTTATTGAGATTATTTTTTGTAAAAAATTATTATAAATACAAAGCTATGTTACTTAGCTTATTAAAGAGTGCAAGATTAAGTTAATTAATCATGCTTAAAAAGTACACAGAAAAAGCAGTTAAATAGACATTTATAACGTTTTATTAATAATTTGATGGTTAAGAGCCGCCTTTTTAATATTGTAAAAGCCTTATTAACCAATCCTAGTTTCTTAAATGTAGGATCTTAATGACGAGTGGATTCGCATTGAAATGGCAATAGATCGTACAAAGATCGTACGGAATAGCCAATAATACATGCGGATTGTAGAATAATTGTCCAAACAGTAAATAAATTAAAAATAGTGCTTGATCCTTTCTAAAAAATCCCTAAAATGCGCATCCACTTCCCAGGGAGACTTGAGAAGGCTGTTTTGAACAGTTTAGTGTTAACGATTTAGCATTAAACGGGTCAGATAAGTTTGAAAAACTTTTTAAAACTTTTTTCAAAAACTTGTTGACATCGAAACAGGGGTGAGTAGAATACGCATCCGC
>NZ_JBQMTM010000002.1:0-284994 GCF_053470325.1 Colwellia sp. MEBiC06753
CTCTGATATCAACTGTGAGGTGCTATCCGTGCCTTTCAGCAGCTTCTCTACATAACGGGCTTGGCTATCCGTTAAGTTTTCTAACTCGGTTATCAGCTTTGTAAATTGTGCTGGGATCATGAGTAAACCCTCGTTAACTGTATCTACATACAGTATAGCAACAATTTACGGGAACATAGCCTTAAATTTTAGCAAATTCGTTATATAGTAATTCTGTCTGTACCAAAAATCATGCATAAATTTTGTATCCAATATAATATCGTGCTGTCAGTTTGCCAGAGATTCTTATAAACTCTTGGCAAATTTATCAATGTAAAGTGAGACAACATGAAACGCTGCGCCATTTTAACTATGGATAGTTTAGAAAATTTTGAAGCCTATGATGAATTATTGATTGAGCCTTTGGCCGAACTAGGTTGGCATACGGAAATGGTTTCTTGGCGAAAAACTGAGGTCAACTGGGGTGACTATCATGCTGTCATTGTCCGCTCGCCTTGGGACTATCAAGATGATGCCGACGCTTTTCTTGCGGTGTTAGCAAAAATTGAAAACTCCAGCGCGCACTTGGAAAACTCATTGGACATTATTCAGTGGAATATTGATAAAAGTTATTTAAAAGAGCTCGAACAAAAAGGCGTTAATATTGTTAAAACGCTATGGCAGGAACAGTTTGATTTCGACGCGGTGGCTGGCTATTTTGAGCATTTTAAGCAAGACCAAATTGTGTTAAAGCCTCGTATTAGTGCCAATGCCGATAATACCTTTTGGCTAACTAAAGACAATTTTTCATCTTATCAAGTAGAGCTTGAACAGGCTTTTGCCACCCGCAAATTCATGGTGCAGCCATTTATGGAAAGTGTCATTGTTGAAGGGGAATATTCATTATTTTTCTTTGATGGTGAGTACAGCCATGCAATTTTAAAAACGCCAAAAGCCGATGACTTTCGGGTGCAAGAAGAACACGGCGGTCGCCTAAAAACTGTTGAACCAGAACATGAATTAATCCGCCAAGCCAACATCGCCATGCAGGCACTTAACTCAATGCCACTATATGCGCGTGTTGATTTCGTTCGCGAAGGGGCAAGTTTTGCGTTGATGGAAGCTGAGCTGATTGAGCCGTCGTTGTATTTTAATATGGATCCCGATTCTGCAGAGCGCTTTGCCAAAGCATTTGATCAAAAAATGCATCGTTTGGCGATCTAGGTTAATTTCAAATATAGATTGACTGCTAAATTGGCGTTATATCGCCAACTAGTAGCTGGCTTTGTTAATTTATTCGTTTAGTACTTGCTGCGGTGACGACAGCACCCAGAGAGGGGGTTACGCGACTCCCTCTCTGGACTCTCCACGCGCTGCTTGAAAATATTTTTCTGTTTGTTAAATAAATTAATCGAGCTGACGTTCAGATTGCACTTCCCTGTGCTAACTGAACTTTGCTGGCTTTTCCAGCCAACAACAGCTGCAATTTATTTATCATCCAGATATTTTGCTAAGCAGATGTAAATTGATTATTTCGTATTTGACAACTTACGCTAGAAACCGATTGGTTTCATAATCGCGAAAGGCTTGTAACACTTCCTCTTGGGTATTCATGACAAAAGGTCCGCCTTTAGCGACTGGCTCTTTAAGCGGCTGCCCTGATATTAGTAAAAATCGACTATCAGTTGAGGCAGTTACCTGAGCGCTATCACCTGACGTTAAAATACCTAGCTGTTTTGCTTTTAATGTCCGCGCCTGACTTCCTATGGTAATTTCACCAGAAATCACATAAATAAAGCTGTTATCACTAGCGGGTAATTGTTGGTTAAACTGCTGCGCTGTTGGCAAGGTAATGTCCATATAAGTTGGCGAAACAAAGCTGTTTTTTACTGGCCCTTGTGTGCCCTTATCTGTGGTGCCTGACACCACGCGAATTACTTGGCCGTTGTCACCTTGTTCAACGGCAATATCGTTGGCTGGGAATTCCTGATAATTTGGCGCCATCATTTTATGGCTGGCGGGTAAGTTTACCCAAAGCTGAAAGCCCTGCATTAGGCCAGAAGTTTGTTCGGGCATTTCTGAATGAATAATGCCGCGACCCGCAGTCATCCACTGTACACCGTGCTTTTCAATAACTCCTTCATTACCGACACTATCTTGGTGGCGCATTTTCCCCGCCAGCATGTAGGTGACCGTTTCAAAGCCGCGATGCGGGTGCGGAGGAAAGCCGGCAATGTAATCGTCTGCGTTATTAGACTCAAAATAGTCGAGCATTAAAAAAGGGTCGAGGAAGTTAACTTCATGGCTGCCAATCAGGCGAGTTAACTTAACGCCGGCGCCATCTGAGGCCGGTTGACCAAGTGTAATATGACGTAATTCTTTGGTTTGATTCATGATAATGCCTTGCACTTTATGTTATTACTGCTAGTCACTAATACGTTACTTGCTAACATTTTGCTGACTAGTTTTTTAGCGAGTTGGTCGCTTGAACCATTTCGCTAGGTAGTGATAACCGTTGATTTAAGCATAGTGTATTGCTTGTTTGACTGATAACAAACCGCAAAACTGGCAATAGATTGTTTCCAAATTAGGTGTAATCTAAAGGCATTTAATGAATTTGTGCATTATCGAAAAAAGCCCACCGCTAATAGTACTAAGGGTGGGCAAAAGTGCGTCTTGGGTTAAGAGCGCTGTCAAAGTATGCAATTACATTGCATGTACATCGTTGGGAGATGTTCGGTTACTGTTATTTATTACTAATGGCCTAAAATTAAAATGCTACTTTAATGCTGGCGACAAAACTGCGACCTGCTTCAGCTAAATGTGCGAGTGAGTTGTCTTGCGCATGTCCTGCGGCATTGGCAAATTTCACATAGTCTTTATCAAGTAAATTTGTGACTGATAAGTTGAAGGTAACATCGTTGGTGATATCAACATTCACTAACCAATCTACCGAGCCGTAACCGGCAATTTTTGCTTCTCCTTCATTTACTTTTGTCATGCGATCAGCCCAGTTAACAATGAGTTCGGTGTTAAAACGCTCACCCGCATAACTTAAGCCCGCAATACCTGATAATGGCGAAATACTGCGAATATAGTCATTGGTTTGGTCATCTTTGCCATCTTGGTAACTCGCATTAGCGAACAATGAAATTTGATTATTTAAATAATACGTTGCGCCAATTTCAGCGCCTTTGATGGTGACTGAATCAAGGTTTTGGTATTGAAACGTATCGTGTTGATAATCAAAGTTGCCATCACTGTCCAATACGGTTTCACTGCTGATAAGTTGGGTTGCCAGAAAGTTTTTGTATTCGTTGTAAAATACTGCGGCATTGACTGTGAAGTCACCGACATGGCCGCGCAAACCTAATTCGACACTATCACTTTCTTCCGGCTTTAAATCATCACTAGGGACAATTTCGTAAAGGTAAGTCGAGGTCGCCTGATTGTAGTGCTCGATATAGGCCAAATCGTAAGCGGGCACTTTAAAACCTTGGCCATATTGGGCAAAGACATTGAACATCTCGTTAACTTTGTATAACGCGCCAATGTTGAACGAGGTATGGTTTTCATCAAACTTTTTAAACGCACTGCCGTCGGTTTTTAATGCGCCGTTAGGATCCATTTCATAGATATCGAAACGCATACCTGGGGTAACAATTAATTGGCCTGCCAATAAGCTAATTTCATCATTGATAAATAGCCCAGATCTAAAAGTATCGGTACGCGGGAATTTATCGGTTTCTTGTGGGTATCCAGGCTTGGCAATGCCTTCAACTTCATAAAGTTTAAATTCGTGGCGTTTAGACGTCGATTTTTCAATATCAAGACCATAGCCAATTGTGTGCATTTCATTGAGTTTTAATGACGCGCTCGATAAAAAGCCAATGGTTTCTTGTTTGTAGCTTGAATTTTTGAACATGTCGCGCAGTTCAACAACACCAAACATCGGGGCATTAATATCAAGTAAGGCATATTCCTTATCAACTTGCTCGTTAGTGTTCGAGTAAATACTTAGGTTGATTTGGTCGTAAAAACCAGCACTGCTTTCACCGTGATAGCGCAGTTTATAAGAATCGGTATTTTTCTTAGTTAGCGAATTTTCTTCACTGATGTTATAACCATAGGCGGCTAAACTTCTAAAATAAGCAAGTAAGCCATCGGCGCTGTCGCCTTTCGTTTCTTGTTGCCATAAATCTACTGTTAGCGTTACGTGATCAGTGTCATTAAGCTGGTATTTACCTTTATAAAGCAAACTGTGAGAATCAATGTCAAAAGGTTGCTCACTTTCCTGATAATTTTGCTGCTCTTCACCGTTACGAATACTGGCGTTAAATAAGTGATCAAAATCACCAGAGGTAACAGCTAAGGTGCCACCTAGATTATATTGATGATCAATATCGCTGTAGCCAAGCTTTACTGTGCCACCTAAGCTTTCGCCATCGGTTAAGTAGTCTTTGGCATCTTTGGTGGTAAAAACAATAATGCCGCCTAAGGCATCAGAGCCATAAAGTGATGAAGCAGCGCCTTTTGCTACTTCTACTTGTTTTAAGGTGTCGGTATCAATAAAGCCTCGACCAACAATATCGTTTAAGCCATTGGCACCATAGCCTTCGTTCATGCGCATGCCGTCTTTTACAATCAGTACACGATCGCCACCCATGCCGCGAACATTGAAGTTTTGTGCTTGGCCAACTTTACCGGTTACTTGCACACTAGGGTCGTATTTAAACAACTGATTCATATCGCTGATCACTTGTTTTTCAATGTCTTCCTGACCTAAGACAGAAATACTACCGGCAACATCTTTTAACGCTTTTTCACTGCGTGAACCACTGATTACAATCACTTCTAAATCTTGGGCAACCGCTTCAGGTGCGACATCAAACTCATCAGCGAATACAAACGGTGTGGTTAACGCGGCAGCAACCGCACAAGCTAGCACCTTAGGTGTTGGCTTAAACATAACTTCAATTTTCCTATAACTAGTGCTTATGCATTAGTGACCATGTCCTCATGAACTATTGGCATAAGCGCGGCAAATAAAAAGATACCGCAAGGCATTAACTTGACCTGGTAAGGGGGATTACCAGTGAAAAGGAGCTTAAGCTTTTCACGCAAATTAAACAGCTGCCTATTGGTATCTGTCGGCTTCAATCGTCCAAGATTGCTCTTGGTTTTTTCTAATCGTTTTTTAGCATACACAAGAAAAACCAAAAGTAAACACAAATAAGAACAATTATCATTTGAATTTATGGTTTGGCTGTTATAAAGTTTGGCACCATCAAAATAGGTAATTTGAATCCTCGCTAGGAACACTGATCAGAAACCCTTGCAGGAATAAGAGGTAAATACACAACAATGAATATCCAACTAATTGAAACGTTAATGGCCGATGTCTCGACCTTATTAATGGCGCCCGTGCTGTTAATCATCGTGGCACTATTAATTTATTCACTTTATGCCGTTGGCCGCTTTGTCTCGCAGTGGCTGGTCAGAAAACGCAATGCCTTAAATTATGTTCAGCAGGTTAAAACGCAACAAGGGCAGTGGCTGGCGGGTTATCCCATTCATAATTATTTTGTTGCCAACCCAAATGCGAGCGAAGATGAACTGGAAGTATTTGCCTTGAAGCAGTTGGAAACGTTACGCGTGGTCACGCGTATTGCGCCGATGCTGGGGCTTATCGCTACGATGATCCCGATGGGGCCGGCATTACAAGCGTTGGCAGATGGCAATATTCAAGGAATTAGTGAGAACTTAATTATCGCGTTTGCCGCTGTTATTTGGGGCTTAGTGATAGCGTCAATTACCTTTTGGCCGGCATCAGTTAGAAAGCGCTGGTGTGCCAATGAGCTGATTAATGTCCGCAAAATTAGAGGTCAGGCATAGTGCGCTTTTTAGATGATGATGAAGAGTTAAACCCGATTGTCAGCGCGGTAAATTTAGTGGATGTATTTCTGGTCATTATTGCCGCGCTGCTAATAGCGCTGGCACAAAATCCGTTATCAGTTTTTTCTAGCGATGATGTCACTGTGGTTAAAAATGCCGGTAAACCGAATATGGAAGTGATCGTGAAAAAGGGTAAAGAAATTAAACAATATAAAGCGACTGGCGATATTGGTTCAGGTGAAGGTTTGCGCGCTGGTGTCGCCTATAAAATGGCAGATGGCAGTTTTGTTTATGTGCCCGAAGGCGATGACGCCTCAGGTGAAAGCGCAGGAGGGCAATAATGATGAAAAAATTTATCATTAATTTTGTTGCCTTATTAAGCGTGTGGTTAGTCATGCAACCGGCAGCACTTGCCTTTGTTGCTAATGATAATAAACCCAAAGTGCTGCTGATGATGTCATCACATACATCAAAACCAAAAGGTGATTTGCTGCTGACCTTAGCTAAAAATCAGCCGTTTGAGTTAATCAATTACTCGACTAAGGGTAAGTCTGACCAAGAGGTTGATGCTGATTGGCGTCAAGCATCACTGATTTTGTTAGATGGTATCAACCCGGCGCTATCAAAATTTATGTTTGCTAAATATCAAAGCAAATTATCGGCTTACCCTAATGTGCCTGTGATTTCATTGGGTGATTTAACCAATGATGCGATGAATCAAGGCTTAAGCGTAGAGCAACAGGCATTGATTGGTGAATATTACAATAATGCCGGTCGAGATAATTATCATAACTTGATGAAATATTTGTCGAATCAGGTATTTAAGCTATCACCTGAAATGGCCTCATCCCCCCAAAAAGTACCTAATGTTGGTTTATATCATCCGAACTTTACGGTGAATGGTGTAAATGCCCAGATCACAGACGATGAAGCGGCATTTTTTCAATTTTTAGCGCCTACTATCAACCAGCCAGTGATTGCCATTGGTATTCACCGTAGCGTGGTTGATTATGAGCAGCAGCAAATTGTTGATGAAGTCATTACCAAACTCGAAGCAAAAGGCGCTAAAGCTTATGGTTTTTATTTTGAAGGTGATGGTGAAGGTAATGATGAAGCGCTAAATTATACTGATCTATTGATGACTGAATCAGGTAATACTCGCGCTAACCTCATCATCAATTATCGCTCATTGCATTATGTTGAAAAACGTCGAGGTGAATTTGAAAAATTAGGCATTCCGGTCATTCATGCGCTTAATTACACTGACGGCGATATTAGCGACTTTGAAGCGGATAATGCTGGCGTATCACCGGGGTTAACGCCATTTTTCTTAGTGATGCCAGAAGACACCGGCAGTGCCGATCCAACCATTATTGCTGCGAATCATCAAGGTGAAAAAATCAGTATTCCTTATCAACTTGATGCCTTAGTTGAGCGTGCTTATAACCATGCACGCTTAGCTCATACCAACAATAGCGATAAAAAAATTGCGACCTTTATCTGGAATTATCCGCCAGGTGAAAAAAATATCGGTGCCGCCTTCTTAGATGTGCCGTCTTCAATTGAGCAAATTGCTCGCGCAATGAAAGCGCAAGGTTACAATATTAATGTCAAAGCGGCCGATTATTTAATTGAATCTGCCGGTAAATTGCTGCGCCCTTATTATCGTGGTGAAGATGCCGAAGCGCTAATTGCCGAAGACTTAGCGGCTTATTTACCACTAGCGACATACCTTAACTGGTTTAATGCCTTACCGAATGAAGTTAAACAGCCGATTATTGAGCGCTGGGGCAGACCTGAAGAAAGTGGCATGTTGCGCAATGCGATGATAAAAGGTGAACAAGTATCTGCGTTTGTTATCCCACGAATGAACTTAGGCAATATGATTGTGTTGCCGCAAGGCGTGCGCGGTGAATCGGAAAAAGAACATGCCTCGCTCTATCACAGTACAAAAACGCCGATTAATCACAGCTATTTAGCGATTTATTTATTTGCGAGGGAAACGTTTGGCGCCAATGCTTTTATTCATTTGGGTACTCACGGTAGTCAGGAATGGTTAACTGGTAAAGAGCGCGGTTTATCAGTGTATGATGCGCCAAACCTAGCGATTGGTAATATTCCGGTTTTCTATCCTTATATCATCGACAATGTTGGTGAGGCGATGCAGGCTAAGCGTCGTGGTCGTGCAACTATGATCAGTCATTTAACCCCAGGTTTTGCAAAAGCTGGCCTTTATACGGAAGTGGCTGAGCTTAATGAAAAAATTGCCAATTATTTAATGTTGGAAGCAGGGCAAACTAAAGCCAATACTCAAGCTGAAATTATTAGTTCAGCAACAGCGTTAAATATGTTGAAAGATTTATCAATGGATGAAGCGACACTTAAGGCGGATTTTGATAATCAGGTGATCAAAATTCAGGATCATTTAACAGCACTAGCACAAATGAGTCAGCCACTTGGCGTACATACGTTTGGCAAACTTCCTAAAGACGCTCATCTTTATACTACTATGTTGCAAATGCTAGGTGAGGACTTTACTGCTCGCGCCGCTGACTATGAACAAGCCAACGGTTTAACGCTGGCAGAAACTGAGCAATACGATCAGCGCAATGTTCGTAATTTGGCAGCACTTGAAGGTTACCAACTGCTCGAGATTTTTACTAATACCCCTGAAAAATTAGCCGGTGTAAGTGAGCAACTCAACGCTGATCTTAATTTAGCAAAAGAGTATTGGGATAATTTTCAAGGTATTGCCGAAATCACTAATTTACTGGCAGCACTTGAGGGCAAATATATTCCCGTCAGCTATGGTGGTGACCCCATTCGCAACCCCAACGCCGCGCCCACTGGTCGTAACTTAATTGGCTTTAATCCAGCAAAAGTACCATCAAAGGAAGCGTATGATGCTGGTGTGACTTTGATGAATCAAACCATTGATGCTTATGTGCAAAAGCATGGTCGCTACCCAGAAAAGCTCGCGTTTTCATTGTGGTCACTGGAAACCATGCGCCACCACGGCGCGTTAGAAGCGCAAATTCTCCATGCCTTAGGGTTAAAGCCGAAATGGAATCGTCAGGGCAATGTGATTGATACCGAAGTTATCCCGATGAGCGAGTTAAGTCGCCCACGGATAGATGTGGTGATTTCCGCGACCGGTTTATACCGTGACGCCTTTCCTAATGTCATGTTGTGGCTGGCAAAAGCCATTGATAAAGTGGCGAAAATGAAAGAAGACAATAACTTTGTTTATCGTCATGCTAATGCCTTAAAAACTGAGTTATTAAGCCAAGGGCAATCGCCAGATGATGCCGATTACTTATCATCAATTCGGATATTTTCTAATGAAACCGGTAACTATGGTACTGGCTTAGCGGGCAGCGCGTTAGCTTCGGGGACGTGGGAAACCGATGATAAAATGGCGAATTTGTACTTAAAACGTATGGGTTATGCTTACGGGCATGATGAAAAGCGTTGGTCTGAGCAAGTGGGCGATGTTTTTGGTGAGGGGCAAGGTCTATATAATAAAGTGCTTTCTGGTACCGACGGCGTGGTATTTTCACGTTCAACGAATCTTTATGCGCTAATGACCAATGACGATCCATTCCAGTATTTTGGTGGCATCGGGCTTGCGGTTAGGCATTTAGACGGTAAAACACCTGAAATGTACGTTAGTAATTTACGTAAAAAAGATCAGTTAAAAACTCAAACGCTTGATGAATTTGTTAATCAGGAAATGCGCAGCCGCTATTTTCACCCTCGTTGGATAAAAGCGATGCAAGATTCTGGTTATGCTGGCGCTACTGCCATTTTAGATCGCATGAACAATATGTGGGGCTGGGAAGTAATGACTCCAGAAGCAATCCGCGATGATCAGTGGCAGGAATTCTTTGAGGTTTATGTTGAAGATAAATACCAACTGGATATGCGCGAGTTTTTTGAACAGGCAAACCCTGAGAGTTTGGCGCAAATTATTGAACGGATGTTAGAAGCGGTGCGCAAAGGCTATTGGCAAACTGATGAGCAGACCATCAAAAAAATGGTGGGAACCTATACCGAATTAGCGGCAACCTTTGACGTTGCAACCGATAACGATAAGTTCAATGAGTATATGGACGCAGCCGCTGCAGGTTATGGTTTAACACCACTTTCTCAAGCTTTGGCTAAGGCGCTAGCACAACCAACACCGCCAAACCCACAGCAAAATCAACAAGCTGATCAGCAAACACAACAAGTTAGTGGCCAAAAGTTAGAACAACAAGCGCAATCAGAACCCATTGAAACTGACTACAGCGCTTTGTATTGGTTATTGCTGATTATGCTGTCTGGTGGTGTTCACCAGTGGTTTGAGCGAAAACCGAAATCTCTGCAAACGATCGATAGCCAAGAACAGCCGTTCGCAAAAGCAGCCTAGCTTAAGTCGCTAAACTTAACCTACTGCGTAGTTTAGGATGCGTTAAAGCGGCAGAGTTAAACTTTAACAACCTAATAAAGCATGCATTTATTCACAAGTGCATGCTTTTTTTGTGTTTTTGACACGAATACATAATTTGTTACACTCTAAGAGCGTTAGCAATGGATGGCTATGCTCAGGCTTGTTTGAGAAAAATTAGCTGCCGATTGCTACTACTTATTTCTATAAAAATCCAAGGATAAGGAGATCATTACAATGTTTAAGCTGCAGTTTAAAACTATATGCTTATTGCTCTCACTATTAGTTATTACCTCACCTTCGTCATTTGCCAATAAATGGGAACAATTATTCGAATTTCCTAAATATCAGGAAGTAAAAATATCACCTAATGGCAAGCATTTAGCGGTTGCTATGGATATGGATGGTCAGCGCGCTTTAGCTTTTTTAGAGCGCAAAACCATGAAGTATATTGGCGGGGCAAAATTACCGGGACAAAACGAGGTTGGCGAATTTTATTGGGCGAATAATGAGCGCGTTGTCGTTAAGGTTTATCAAAGAGAGCCATGGCGTAAAAATCCAGCTTATTATGGTGAACTTTTCGCGGTAAATATTGATGGTTCAATGGGGGAAATGATTTATGGCTATCGTTCATTCGATAAAATCACCGCAAGCTCTGGTGGCAGTAAATTTAAGAAAAAGGAGCGAATATTAGGCTGGGCCGAAATTATAGATTTATTACCTGAAGACGAAGATCATATATTGATCAGCTCAACACCTTGGGATATTCAAGGTGATCGACTGGCATCTGTCTATCAATTAAACATTTACAACGGCAAAATTAAGAATAAGCGTATTGCCGGTTCACCCATTCCTTATGCGCGATTTTTAACGAACAACGATCATGAAATTAAAGTTGTGGTTGGCATTGATAAACAAGCAAAAGGGCAAGTATTTGTTCGCGAAAATAGTGAATGGCGACAAATTCCAGCCTCAACCATCGGTGATGATTTTACGCCACTGACATTTGATAATTCTGGCGACTACCTTTATGCACTTGATAATGCCGAACGCAACTTTACAGGTTTATATAAAATCAATTTAACTACTGGTGAAAAACAGCATATTTTTACCGATAAAATTGTTGATATTTCGGGTGTTGAATATAGCTCTGATTTTAATAGTATTTATGCTTTAAGGGTAGATGACGGCTACCCAGAATACATTATTATCGATCAAGAACACTTTGAAGCAGCTATTTTTAGAAATCTAGTGGCGGCCTTTCCCAATAAAAAAGTTAATATCACTAGCCATAGTCGTGACGGGCAATATTTTATCGTCATGGTGTCATCTGATGTCGAAGCTGGAAAATTTTATCTATTTGATGCAAAGAACAATCAACTTTCATCGCTGTTTAGTTACTACCCCAAAGTTAAACCTTCAGAATTTGCTACGACTCAACCAATTAGTTTTCAAGCTTCTGATGGCCTAACTATTACCGGTTACTTCACGCAAGCTAAAGCTGCAGATGCTAGTGAAATTGCGCCATTAGTATTACTGGTTCATGGCGGTCCTCATTCACGAGATTACTGGCATTTTTCACCAGAAGTACAATATTTGGCGCTAAATGGCTATTCAGTTTTACAAGTTAATTTTCGTGGTTCAGAAGGGTTTGGTAAGTCATTTGAGCAGGCAGGTTACCAAAACTGGGGCACAAAAATTCAACAGGATATTTATGAAGCATACCAGTGGGCTGTTGCTCAAGGCAAAGCACGTTCAGGAAATGCTTGTATTATGGGAAGTAGTTTTGGTGCCTACTCTGCCATCAGCAGTATTACGCAGTATCAAGCAGCCTACAAGTGTGCGGTTGCTAATGCCGGAATTTATGACTTACCACTAATGTTTGAAGAAGGAGATGTACCTGTTGTTGCTTACGGTGAAGCGTATTTAACCAAAACCTTAGGTACCGATGAAGTTAAGCTAAAGTCTATGTCACCTATTTATCATGCTAAGCAGATTTCAGCCGCTATTTTGCTTGCTCATGGCGAGCAAGATCGTCGCGCGCCGTTTGAACATGTTGAACGGCTCAAAGATGCGTTAGATGCAGCGAACAAGCCTTATGAGTGGTTTTCTGTAGCTAATGAAAGTCATGGCTTCTTTTTACCTGAAAATCAACAAGCTTATATGCAGAAAGTACTGCAGTTTTTAGATAAACACTTAATGAAGGATTCAGCACCTCAAAAAGCGCCCTAGCTTGTTTAACTTGACATTCATGGAGATAAACGAAAATCTAGATGCAATTGATTTTATAATAACTCGTCACTTGTGATGCTTAAGCTGGTAAGTCATAAGTAGGCGAGTTGTTAGCAAAAGAGGTTACATGGATTTACGTTCGTTTGTACTTTGCAACGCCGTTGGCGATGAAGTGTGTATTTCTAATTACGGTGCTCGACTACTGCAATGGCATACCGATGTCGGCATAGAAAGTCGGAATATTATTCTTGGTTATGCCAACCTAAGTGATTACCTAAACGATAGTTTTTACCACGGTGCCTTAGTTGGCCCATTTGCTAACCGCATTGCTAATGCAGAGTTTGCCATTGACGATAAACATTACCCATTACAGGCAAACGAAGGTAAGCATCATTTACATGGTGGCAAAGACAGTATTAGCAATATGCACTGGCAGTTGGTGGCCCAAGAAGCGCAAGTGTTAACGCTTAAATGTGAGCTCAGTGACGGCTTCAATGGCTACCCAGGAGCAATGAAATTTTGGGTAACGTATCATTTAAATAACGACAGTTCATTAGATATTGATATTAAAGTTACCACGCAAAAAACAACCATTGTTGGGCCGACAACTCACCCTTATTTCAATTTGGCAGGTGTTGATAATGATGCACAAGGCCATACCCTACAAATCTTTGCTGATAGTTATACTCCAGTTGATGAAGAGATGATCCCAACAGGGGAAATATTGCCCGTTGACGGTACGCGTTTTGATTATCGCCAGCCAAGAAAGTTAGACATTAACAATGTCAAAGACCAGTTAGATCACAATTTTGTCGTAACCCGGCCAGTGGAAGAAGCACAAGCGGTGTTAATTAGCCCTGATAAACAGTTGCAACTGCATGTCACTAGTGAATACCCAGCTTTGCAAGTGTATACCGGTAAACATTTAGGCGGTAAGTTTGTGCCGTCATCGGGTATTTGCTTAGAGCCGCAGTTTTATCCGAATAGCCCGAATGTCGATAACTTTCCGTTTTATCTAACGACACCGGAAGATCCGTTTAAGGTGCATATTAGCTATCGTTTAGTGAAAATGGATGGCAGACCAAGTGTTGAATAACAGTGGGGGATAAAACTGCAGGTTAATTCGCGGGCTGATAAACCCTAATGGTATTTTTCCCTTCGCTTTTAGCTTGATACAGCGCGTTGTCAGTGTGACTAAACCAAGTTTGTTCATTGTCGTCAGTCGTTAACTGCGCGATACCGATACTGCAACTTACTGTGCTAGGCAACTGTTGGCTGGCATTATGTAAATTTTGTTGGAAACGTTTAGCTAAATACATCGCCTCATCGATAGTCGTCTCCGGACAAATAATGACAAATTCTTCACCACCCCAACGAGCAATAAAATCAGTATTCCTTGCACTTTTTTGTAATTGGCTACCAAGCTCAATAAGTACTTGATCGCCGGTTTGATGGCCAAAGTCGTCGTTAAATTTTTTAAAGTCATCAATATCAAATAAAATCATGCAGCAGTTGGTGTGATATCGGTGAAAATTATTGATGCACTCAATTGTTTTTTCTGTGAAATAGTGGCGGTTATAGAGCTTAGTTAAAGGATCTTTTACTGCCATTTCTTCAAGTTGTTGATTTTTATTTTCCAATATTAATTTCAATTGTTGTAAGTCACTATTCTTCGTAGCCAATATTTTACGCTGTTTTAAGGTGTAATAATGGCGAATAGATAGCCCCATAATGACAGCTAAAAACAAACAGGAAACTTGCCAAGCCAAGGTATAATTTTGTTGAGATATTAATTTAACCGGCTCTAATAGTTGAAATGCAGTGCGATGTTGGTCATCGGTTAGTGAAGCAATCGCCTGATTGATATCGGGAATTAAGTCGCTAAATTGGTGGGTAAGACCAATGCGTAGTTGATCTTTGACTTCAGCTACGCCAACTATGCGTAGGTTGGTCAAGTCTTGTGCATGAATTAGAAAGTTTGCCCCGTAAAAAGAGCTAATAAACAGTTCAACTTCTTGGTTATTTACCATGCTTAACGCTTCTAGCTCAGAATTTACTGTCACTAATTTAAAATTCGGATAATGCGTGGATAAATAACTCTCTAAACGATAGCCTTTAACTACAGCTATTCGCTCATTATCAACACTTGATAAACTGCCAATTAATTGATGGCTTTGATGAGCAAATATAACGTTTGGCGCATAGAAGTAAGGATCGGAAAAACTGATCGACTTAGCTCGCTGTTCTGAGTAGTTCAATAGTGGTGTTAAGTCGCAGTCGCCAGTTTCTAACGCTTCAAGTGAAGCTTTCCAACTTGGAGTACTTATTAGGGTTAGTTCTAGGTTAGCGTGCTTAGCAATTTGCTTTAAATAATAAGCTGAAATACCGGCGTGTTTACCGTCAACCAAATATTCATAAGGTTCCCAACTAGGATCAATACAATATCGTAGCGCCTTAGTTTCCGCTTGAACGTTAGCGCTAAACGCTTGTAATAAAATCGCTGAAATTATTGTGATAAATATAGTACGCAAATGAGCACATCCAATAATGCTTAACGCCATACCACAAACTTGACGATTTTATTTTCTATGTAAGTTATTTTCCAAGTTAGCGATAAACATTAGTTAAAGCAAGCGAATATCGGTAGAAGTTAAATGAATGAAATAGCTGTTGTTTGTTATTTTACTGATACTCAATGAGTGGAAAACTTTGATGAACGTTGCGTTGCTACGTAGCAGCGCTTTAATAATTAGTTTCGTTTGAATAAACAGTAAATATATGGTCTTTCTTCGCCAAATGGGTTGATAAAGTTATAGTGTTGTTGGCTAATTAAACTAAATTCGCTGCCTATGCGCTCGCTTAATTCTGCTGATGAATAACGATGGACAGCTAAGCCAGCACATTTTTCAGCACCATTTGCTGCAAACTCAGCCAACATGACATAGCCACCGCGTTTAACCATAGCGCTTAAATTATCGAAATAACCAGCAATAGCTTGTTCTGTTAGCAAAAAATGCAATACCGCGCGATCAATCCAAATATCCACTTGCGGCGGCTGAGGAATTGGCTGACTAATGTCATGATGCAAATAGCGTATTGCCGAAGACTGGTTCAACTTGGGCTGCTGCACTAGGGTCTCTCGTAATGACTTAAGTGCTGCTTCACTTATATCGTTTAATATTAATTGGCAACCTAGTTCGTTAAGGTGTTCAATCAGCAATGTTTTACCTGCACCTGGAATAAAAATTTGGCTGCCTTGTCCAATTTTGGCAGGCGCTAAAAACCTTAATGTTTGCTCAACATCGGCCTCATACCAGCCAAGTTGCTGATCAGTTTTTTGCTGGTAAATCGTATCCCAGTGGGTTGCTAACTCAGTCATAATAAATAGAAGATATAAAGCAATTCGCTGATAAATTTAGCGTTAAACGGTGTTATTGGCTAGTTTAATTATTTTCAAGCATTTGCTTACTTATTCACTAATACTTGTGGGATAACATCATGTCGTTCAAACCAGTCGTTGGCTGATGCTTGATGTTGACCACTAGCTTCATCATAGTGAATGGTTAATTGATCACCTTCAGCTATTTCGGTTAATGCGACAAAGCTCAATGTTTTTTGTTCGGTGCAAGCTTCATAGCGCAAGTTTGGCTGGTTGGCATGATTGTAAATACTGCCGTAGCCTAATACTAAAGCGCTCACTGGCGCGGTATTGGTAAGATGTCCCCAATTAAATACTCGATCTTTTATTTCAATGGGAAATTGTTGGTATTGACCGGAAAGTAAAATAACTGGCGCCACCTCCACAACTTGCCCTTTGGTAAAGTTTTGCCTAGCAAAAACGCCACGGCCAATCGAAGACGATACTTGTTTTATATATACTTTCGGGGTTTTTATCATTTTTAGTTTCCCGTATTCTGTAGCACTTTAACCATAGCATAGGTTAAATTAGGCTCAATTATAAATGGTCAGCGGCAACGTTTATCATTAAAACAGTGTTAAGGTCGTAAGTTACCCCTTAGTGTTTAATCTTTTTGTTGAGGTTTAATAGTTTAGGCTTTGGTTAACGCGTAATTAAACTATCGGAAAGTAAGTCACTATAACTTATAACAAAGTAAGTTCTATTTACCTTAAAATCGATTTTCTAAGGAGTTTTTTATGTCAGATAAGTCAAATCAATCAGCGTATGAGCCACCGAAAAAGTGGATATGGGACAGTGAAAGTGGTGGTAAGTTTGCCAATATTAACCGCCCGATATCAGGAGCAACTCACGATAAAGAGTTGCCAGTCGGTAAGCACCCACTTCAACTGTATTCTTTAGCGACTCCAAATGGCGTAAAAGTGACCATAATGCTAGAGGAGTTACTCGCGGCGGGCTTTAGTGGCGCAGAATATGATGCGTTTATTATTGATATTATGCAGGGCGATCAGTTTAGCTCGGGGTTTGTTGGTGTTAATCCAAATTCAAAAATTCCGGCGTTAGTTGATCAATCGGATGTTAATAACCCTATTCCGGTATTTGAGTCTGGTGCGATTTTACTTTATCTAGCCGAAAAATTTGCCACCTTTATGCCAGTCGAAGCTAAAATGAGAGCTAAGTGCTTCTCTTGGCTAATGTGGCAAATGGGTAGCGCGCCTTATCTTGGTGGGGGATTTGGTCATTTTTACGCTTATGCACCTGAAAAATTTGAGTATCCAATAAATCGTTTTACCATGGAAATAAAACGCCAACTTGATGTATTGGATAAACATTTAGCCGAGCATAAATATTTGTGCGGTGAAGAATATACTATTGCAGATATGGCAATTTGGCCTTGGTATGGTGAGCTAGTCTTAGGTGCTTTATATAATGCTGCTGAATTTCTCGATGTTAGTTCATATCAACATCTGACAAGCTGGGCACGAAAAATTGCTAAGCGTCCAGCCGTTAAGCGCGGCCGCATGGTTAATCGAGCCTGGGGTGAGTTAAATGAGCAACTACATGAGCGCCATGATGCCAGTGATTTTGAATTAAAAACGCAGGACAAACTGTCGAACGTTGATTAGTGATACGAGTTTCAAAAGCTCAAATCCTTATGTTTTATCAGTTAAAATCCCGCTATTATTGAGTAATGGCAATGGAAAGCAGACTAGGCAGTAAATGAAAAAAGTACTTGTTGTCGCGATTTATATATTTGTCGCTAATTTGGCTACGCATGGTTTTTTTGAAAAAGCATGGGCACAAGAAAATACCCTAGAAATTGCCGTAAACTTAGGTAAGCCATGGGCATATTATGATGACGAACAAGGCGTTACTGGCATTGATGTTGAAACCATTCGTGCGGTATTTGGCCAATTAGGCTACCAAACCAATTTTCAGTTATTAGGGTATAACCGGCTTATCCATGAGTTCAATGCTGGAAAGTTTGATATGGTAAGTCCCGCGGCATTTCAATCAGATACCGCGACATACACTCAGAAATATTTACCGTTCAAAGATATTGCGATTTCGCTAGCTCAGGAAAATTTAGTGGTTAATTCACTGGCGGATTTAAAAAACCGACGGATAGTCGCTTATGAGCATGCCAAATTTGTTTTAGGCGATGACTTTAAAAACGCGGTTAAACATTCGCAATATATCGAAATGGCGCAACGAGAAATTCAAGTTAAGTTATTAATGAATAACCGTACAGATTTGGTTATTGGCGAGCAGCGCTTGTTAACCTACATAGCCCATGAACTTGATGCCAATTTAACGCTGAATCTTCACCCTATTTTTCCACAAGCAAATTATGGTGCCGCTTTGCACGATAAGGCACTGGCAAAGGCTTTTGATCAAGAACTTAGCCGTTTTATCGCAGCAGGGCAGTTTCAACAGCTATTAGATAAATGGCAAGTGCTGCCAAAAGCGGGTCATTAATTTAGCCCTAGTTGTTTAGCTTAATTTATACAGCTGCTTTCGATATGCTGGCATAACAGACGGCCAGTCAAATCGCGTTGCTTTAGCATTCTCCACTAATTTTGCCCAACGCTCTGGTTGATGGAGAAAGCAATTAATTGCTTGTTCTACGGTATCGATCAGCGCCTGTCCTTGGTGGAGTGGATTATCTCCGTTAAAACAAAAGCCAGTTTCACCGTGGCTAATGGTATCATTTAAGCCACCAATTTTATGGACAATACATGGCTGACCTGCGCGCAAAGCTAGTAACTGGCTAATACCACATGGTTCGAATGAGCTGGGCATTAAAAACATATCCCCTAGCGCAAATGCCGATTCTGACAACGCATTGTCATAACCATTTAAAAATAAGCCATTATCATGCTCGCTGATAATTTGATGTATTTGCTGTTCTAAATGTTTTTCACCTGAGCCTAAAATAATCAGACGGCTGTTTGAATAAGCCAGTAAATTTAACAGATGTGAAAGTACGGTTTTTCCCGCGATATCTACCAACAAAATCGCAACTTTTTGTGAAGTTATTCGGCCAACGCTAGTAATTATAGGGCCGTTACAAGGTGTTTTTTGCCACTGATAAATACGTTCACTGGCAGTAAAATGGCTAGATGCTTGGTGCGGACTTTGGCTACTCCAACGCGCTAATGCCTGTTCAGCAGAATCAAAAAATAGCTTTAATAGTTGTTCGGGATCGGCTTTTGAGGCTAATGGAGTTTCTGAATATTCACAGCCATTTAAAATGCCAAACAACCTGTGCTGTTCTTGGACGCGAAATAAGTCGGCTTCGAGTCCTTCACCACCAATAAAACCTTGTGTCGGATCAGACGGTAATAAAATTTCTTGAGCATAGGTTGGGGAAACAGCATGGACTGCATCAACTAGGTTGATTGCGGCACGCGTGGGGTTAACGCAATTGGTATAGCGCGGATCAATCACCGCTGGTTGGGCAAGGTTATATTGTGGAAACCAATGGTTTAGTGATGATTCATCATCGGCAATCGGCCGAATACCTTGTAATGATAAATTGTGAATAGTGTAGACCGTCCGTTTTTGCTGCAAGCATTCAAATTCAGGGGCAAATGCACGTAATATCGCAACCCAAGCGCTGTGCCAGTCATGAAGGTGAATTATATCGATTCGGCTATGCCATTGGTTAGCTAGTAGATGACAAACGGCTAACGAAAATAAAGCAAATTTGCTGGCATCACTGGCAAATGGTCTATTGGGACCATCGTCAAAGTAAATATTCCCAACCCCACCGTTACTAAAAATAGGATGTTCTAATACCCATTGATTTATCTGACCTTGGCAAAATGATGGCGCTGGTATTTGAATTTGATAGAGCTCGATAACCTGCGGCTGACCGCAAAAGTGTATGGTAAAATTTAATACCTGCTGTGCATTTGGATGCTTGGCATGCATGCCATAGCTGGGAGTAATAACATCAATAGTGGTGTTATTATCACTGAGGTAGTGGGGAACATCTCGAATAACATCGCCTATTCCCCCGACTTTACCATTGGGTAATGCGTCATTTTCTGCCGCGGCAAAAAGTATATTTACCATAAATTATTTGTGAATCTCTTAATCAGCACTCGCTTCTTCTATTGCTTCTCGGGTGACAGTCTTCGCTAAATATTCAGCAATCATATCACGAGTCACTAACACTACACCTGAATCCGTTACCCTAAAACCATTCGCTTTATCTTGCTCATGATCAACCCCAATAGATAAACCAGAAGGAATTTCAACACTGCGATCAATAATGGCTTTTTTGATGGTAGCACCGCGATTAACTATTGCGCCAGGTAAAATCACCGCTTCGTCAATATAACAATAAGAGTGAATTCTAACTTTAGAAAACAGCATACTGCGTTTTACCGTGGAGCCCGAAACAATACAACCGCCAGCAACGCAGGAGTCTATAGCAATACCTCGTCGGCTTTCCATATCAAAAACAAACTTAGCTGGTGCGGTTTGTTCTTGGTAGGTCCATATCGGCCATTGTTCGTCATAAACATCAAGCTTGGGTTCTGGCTCAATCAATTCGATATTAGCTTTCCAGAAGGAGTCTAAAGTACCAACATCACGCCAGTAGGCCTCTCGATCTTTACTCGGATCACAGAATGGGTAGGCAAATACCCGGTGTTTTTCGATGATGCGAGGAATGACATCATGGCCAAAGTCATTGCTACTGCCTTCGACATTCGATTCTATTTCTAATTGTTCAAATAAAAAGTCGGTATTAAACACATAGTTGCCCATAGACGCTAATGTCATTCCTGGCTTGCCGGGAACTTCTGAAGGCTGGGCTGGCTTTTCATCGAATCGACAAACGCGCATATTGTCATCAACCGTCATTACGCCAAATTGGTCCGCCGCTTCTTCCACAGGCACTTCTATGCAACATACCGTCATATCGGCTTTACTTTCGACATGCTTGGCAAGTAATGCACCATAGTCCATACGATAAACATGATCGCCAGATAAAATCATTACGTACTTAGGCAGTTCGTGGCGAATAATATCCATATTTTGATATACAGCATCTGCAGTGCCTAAATACCAATCTTCACCATGACGTTGAGAGGCTGGGAGTATTTCAACTGACTCGCCGAGTTCTTTTTTGAAGTGTCCCCAAGCGCGATTGACATGGCGAATTAATGAGTGAGATTTATATTGGGTGGCAATACCAACGCGACGAATACCAGAGTTAATACAGTTTGAAAGGGGGAAGTCGATGATACGAAATTTACCACCAAAAAATGTTGCCGGTTTGGCCCGCCAATCGGTTAATTCGTATAGCCGTGAACCTCGGCCGCCTGCCAAGATCAGAGCATAAGTATCACGAGTTAAATTACTAATGTAACGGTTGGCATAATTGGGCATAGTTCCTCCAAAAAGAGATCTAGTCTGTTACTTCAGGAAGTAAATACTGCCAACTTCCAATCGACAAATTAAAAAGTGATAAAACTCAGTCTATTAAACGTTATTGACATGACAGAATAATGAACTGCCCAAAACCTGTGCAGCAATCATTTAGTTTGCACTACAACAGCACAAAAACTGTAGTTTACGGATAAAGTTACTGATTTTATTGGTTAAAGCATAATACATTCCTAAATTTCCAACAGAATGTAGAAAACTCACATCACTAACTATAGGTGGTTTTTTAACAGAGTGGGAAGCTAAGTGGCAATGGATTTATTGTTTGAGATTCTCTGCTAGTGTTTGTCTTAAACGGTTGATGAAATTTAACTAGGGGCTGTTGATCTTTGCTGTTGATCTTTGCTGTTCATTTTTGCAGCTGACTGTTTGGTATTTAGACAAGGTAGAGCCTTCGTAGTGTAGTTATTCTCCTCAAGTAAGGCAATAACGTAGTATAAATGCCAAACAGGCGCTGCCCGAAGGGTTCAATTGAGCGCGCTTTGCTCATTGTTGCTCGGTTTTCACATAGAACAACTATGTGAGGAACCTAGCGCCGCGATCAAAACATGCTCAATATGAACAAAATTTGTACCTCAAAGATCAACAGCCCCTAAATAATGCTTACAACAGTTGAACTAGCAATAATTCTGGATTAGCTATGACACAGTCACAATATTGGTAATTGGTAGTGTCACTGTTATGTTAAATATGAAAAGTGTTAAATAGGAAAAAGTGTTAGATAGAAAAACGTTTAACTAACGGCTTTAAGCTGTTACTTCATTATAAATGTTATGTCGACGCATGGTTCAAACTGCTTGAATAGCAGGGATTTTGTAATGAATTACACTTAAGTTGGGTATAGTAGTATCACCTATTGTTTAAACCATATAATTTGTTCAAGTTTTAATTGCGTTATATCAAGGGTCAAATGATTAAATTTAATCAATATTTTAACAAGCTATGTTAGAGTAATGTTAAATAATCTTAAGATAAAAGGAAATTGCTGCGGTGAAGTGTAAAGTTATTTATAGCTTGTTGGTTACATTGCTTTTTACCAGTGCTCAGGCGGCAAATTTATCATTAGAGCATTTTAAAGCCATTGGTAATGATATTAACCGAAATCCGCACCCGGTTTATTTGCAGTTGTTAGAGATTGAAAAGTCGAAACAATCTATGTCCAAACAAGCGAAGTTATGGCTTTTATACCGCAAAGCACAAGCTGAAAACCTACTGTATTTTCATGAAAAGTTTGATGAAACCGTTAATAAAGCTCGGGCATTAATTGATGAAAGTACACCAATGGAAATCCAAGCATCGTTTAATGTTTTTGCGGGTATTGCTGCTCAACGCCGCGGTGAATATCAAGAGGCGGTAAGCTTAATTAGGCAAGCAATGTCTCAAGCGCAAGCTGAAAATCTCAATTATATCTACACTGAAGCCAAGCAAGAGCTTGCATACACATTAAGCTTAACAGAGCTTTATGAAACCTCATTAGCCGATCTGCAAGAAGCTTATGTTGAAGCCTTCGCGTTAAATGATAACTTTTTAATTGCGGTTATTAATGAAACTTATGCCGCTGTTTTTGGCTACATGAACGACTTTGAAAAGTCGATAGAATATTATGCTCGTGCGCTTGATACCTACGAACGCCTTGGTTACCAGCCTTATGTAGCAGAAGCTATTTATGGTTTAGCGTCAACTTATCGCTATTGGAAAAAGTACGACCTTGCCATTGAAAAATTCAAACTTTACATGGACAAAGTGTCATACACGCCAAATCAATATATTAGCTATTTTGGCGCATACGGACTGGGGATGACTTACGCTGAAAAAGGTGATTGCCCTGCGGCGTTAGTAGTGATTGAACAAGCATTGGCACTTAATGGCCAAGTGGATTATGACGCGGAATTACTAAAAAGGCGTGCCCAGTGCCAAATAAACTTAGGCAAGCTAGTAGAAGCAGGGCAAAGTATCGCTCAGGCTGAAGCTATTTTTTCAGCAATCCCTGAGCTAGACGGCACTAAATGGGCGATTGAAACGATTAAACTCAGAGGTTTGCTAGCCAACGCTAAAGGTGAATATCAGCAAGCTTATCAACTTACTCAGTCTTATTATCAACAATTTACCGAACTGCTGATTGCTAACTCTAGCCAACAGCTGATGCGTGTGCGCTCGGCAATGGAACTTGAGCGTCGAAATGTTGAAGTGTCTTTGTTACAACAACGTAATAAAGTGCAAGAGTTGGAGCTGAAAAAGCAAGCACGAGAGAACCGTTTTCAAATTTACCTGATTATTGTTGCGTTCCTAGTAATAGTGTTGGTTTGTGTCATTGTTTATTTGCAATATCGCAGTAATCAAAAGATTTTTGCTATGTCTATTACCGATCCTTTATCAGGCATGTTTAATCGCCGTTATATTTTTGAATATCTAGATCGATTGATTGCCAGCAACCAAACACGGCAAGGTGATATTTCAGTTTTATTATTTGATATTGATGACTTTAAACAGGTAAATGACAATTATGGTCACCCCTTTGGTGATGAAGTGATTTGCCGAATCGCTGATATTTCACAAGAAACGTTACGAGTGGGTGATATCATTGGTCGCATTGGCGGAGAAGAGTTTTTCGCGATTTTACCTCGTACTGATGACGAGCAGGCACAAGCAATTGCAGAGCGTTTAAAAAATAATATTGCCCAGTCACTGTTTACTACTGAACAAGGACAACAAATTAATATAACCGTAAGCATAGGTATTAGCGCATTAGGTCAGGCCGCCAGCGATCGAACTGCCTTGTATGTCAACGCTGATAAAGCGCTTTACCAAGCGAAGCAGCAAGGTAAAAATCAAGTGGTTGTTTATCAATAACCAATACTTATGTGGCGTTAGTGCTTTACTAATTTAAGAGATAAATTTTAGCGTGAAAACTCAAGGTAATGGTAAGCATTAACCAATTAGCAATTCAGGTAATAGAGCTATTTCAGCAGCACATTGCCGAGCTTGGTTTTGTAGCTCAAGTTCATTTTGAACTGGAAGGTTGCTGCAAATTTTCCGATAACCAGCAATTACAGCAACATCATTTTGATTACATTAATCAGCAGCTGTCAGACGCAGATATTCAAGCGCAGGTTATTAGTGAGTATTGGCAAAACCAATGGGAATATGTGTCGACATTTTCCGGGCAATCACCATTAAAAGAAGCCGATAATCTTGCCAAAGCACTACACTTACTTCCCAAGCTCTTTCATCAGCTCGGTGTTAACCAAACGCTGATTAAGCCGGTTGTCTGGTCAGGAGATAATGGCCAACTCGCCTTAGGCAGCAAAAATATTTTTACCCATAATCGCCGTGCAGTGCATATTCCCAACGCCATTCAAATTAATGTTAGTGTACTTGATAGTGATGGCAATAATTTGGTTGCTATTGGCAATTTTGGTGAGCTATTGCAGCGCTGCTTTTTAGATACTAGTTTAGATAATTGTTTACTTTATTTACCTGAGCCTGAAGCGTTTGAACGCTTAGCCTTAAAAACTCGCTATGGTTTAGCGCAGGAATTGTGCTCACCGGTTGATATTTCGGGCGGCCATCAAGGTAGTATTGCTTTGTATAAGCAGCAGGGTAAACATAATCAATTGATGGGGGTAGATGTAATGTTAGTCGATCAACACAATCAGCCACTTATCACCCACCATAATTGGCAGAAAACCGCACGTGTTGAGCATAGGTTAGGGGCTTCAAGTCGATATTATAATGCCTTTATCAATGTTGCTTTTGCCTTGGCGAATATTATTGACGCGCTAGAGCTATATTTAGCGGACAAGGCCGAACAAGTGCTAGCGTTGCCATTTACCGTGCAAACGCTACCGGAAAATATGTTTGGTGATATTAATGGTCATAATGCCATGGCATTATTTAAAAAAAGTCATTGGCTGGCTAATCGCATAGATCAAAGTGCTGATAACATTCGTAATGATCAGCAACACAAAAGTTTAGGGCAAGCATTGAAACAAAGTTTGATTAACAGTTACCAATAAAAGTTTTCAACACGCCCTAGATAAGTACTCGATAGCATACGTAATAAGTTAAATAAAAAAAGAAAGTAAAAAAGAGCAGTTGATAATGAATATAACGAAGCAACAAATGAAAACGCCACTGCTTAGCGGCAATTCCGTGATAGAAAAACGCCAAGAACTTAAAGCGTATTTTCTAAATAGCTGGCAAACGTATGAGTCGTTATTTGCGTTAATCAACAATGACCAAGCGTTTTATTCTCGGCCAGAGCCACTAAGGCATCCTCTTATTTTTTATTATGGTCATACCGCCACGTTTTATATAAATAAATTAATGCTCGGGCAGTTTATTCACCAACGAATTAATGATCGCTTAGAAGCGATTTGCGCAGTGGGTGTTGATGAAATGAGTTGGGACGATTTAAACAGCGAACATTATGACTGGCCATCGGTGGATGAACTGCGGGCATATCGCGAGCAAGTTAAAACTTTAGTGTGTGATTTAATTGATACTATGCCACTTACGCTGCCAATCACTCAAGACTCCTTAGCCTGGATTATCTTGATGGGAAGCGAGCACGAACGCATTCATTTAGAAACGTCCTCAGTGATTATGCGGATGTTACCGCTTGCTGATTTAACACCAAATGAGCAATGGCAAGCCTGTCCGTTTACCGGTGATGCGCCGGAAAATCAGTTGCTTGATGTCGAAGCCGGTTTAGTCAAACTCGGAAAAACTGCCGATGATGATACTTACGGTTGGGATAATGAATATGGCTCAGCGTCAATAAATTTAAAGGCTTTTAAAGCGAGTAAGTACTTGGTAACTAATCAGGAGTTTTTATGCTTTATTGACGATGGCGGTTATCAACAATCCAAGTGGTGGACGGAAGAAGGTCAGCAATGGCTTAGTTATAAACAAGCGCAAATGCCCCGTTTTTGGCTGAAAAAAAACGACGGTTATTATCAGCGTAATTTATTAAATGAAATGCCGTTACCAATGAATTGGCCAGTGGAAGTGAATCAATTAGAAGCAAAGGCGTTTTGTAATTGGAAGTCTAGTCAATCGCAAGGTTTTATTCGTTTGCCCACTGAGCCGGAGTGGTATGCGCTGCGGGCAAAAATTAATGAAGATCTAACCACATGGCAAGAAGCGCCGGGTAATATTAACTTAGAATATTTTGCTTCAAGTTGCCCGGTTGATCGTTTTAGCTCAGATGCTAGCGAAGGCTTCTGTGATGTCATTGGCAATGTTTGGCAGTGGACAGAATCCCCCATCGATGCCTTTGATGGCTTTCAAGTACACCCGCTTTATGATGATTTTTCAACGCCAACCTTTGATGGCAAGCATAATTTAATCAAAGGTGGTTCGTGGATTTCTACTGGCAATGAAGCCATTAAAAACTCACGTTACGCCTTTCGTCGACACTTTTTCCAGCATGCTGGCTTTCGATATGTCGAAAGTGATAACGAGCAGCTACCTTTGATAGCGGTTAACCACTTTGAAAATAACCTTGATGTTTGTCAGCAGCTGAACGCTCATTACGGTAAAACGCCTGCACCGTTTGAAAATTATCAGCTACAACTAGCAGAACTCGTTAAAACTTGGGTTAATCAATATCAGCAAAATACAGCAAAATTACTGGATTTAGGCTGTAGCGTTGGCCGCACTAGCTTTGAGCTAAGCACGAATTTTGAGCATATAGATGGCGTTGACTTTTCAGCGCGATATATTCAACACGGCGTACAGTTGCAATCTGGTGAGCGTGTGCGTTATCAAATGATTAAGCAAGGGGATATTGTTGATTATCATGAATTTAATTTGGCAAATATAACCGATGCCAAGCCGGAAAATATTTTATTTAGTCAGGCAGATCCAAGTAATTTAAAAGCCATTTTAACAGGCTATGATGTGATATTAGCTCAGCAAGTGTTGGAGCAATGTTACGATCCTAAGCAATTTTTAGCCGAAATCACCTCAAGGCTAAATGCCGATGGACTGCTAATTATTGCCTCTGATTATCAGTTTGATGAAACTGTCGCTGATAAGTCGAAATGGCTGGGCGGTATCAAGGTTAATGGCGAAAATGTCTTTGGTTTTGAAGGTACTCAGCAAGCATTAGGCGCAGCGTTTGAGTGTTTAGCATCGCACGAATTGGCACAAGTTATTAGCCAAAATCAGCGCAACTATCAGGTGAGTCAAAAGCATATTACCCTGTGGCGTCGACGAGGCTAATTTGGCAAACGTAACTACAAAAATAAATACAAACAAGCAATTGCCAGCACATATTGCTTATACCCAAAAGTTAAACTGCCCGATAAACATCAATTTAAGTCACTCTTGCGGGCAGGCATTGAGCTTGAATGAATTACTGGCATTAGATAGTCGTCAAATTTTTCAGCAATTTTCAGCGCAGGCGTTAGCTTATGCTAGTGTTCAAGGCCTGAGGGAGTTACGTCAGGCGATTTTAGCTGAGCATTTGGCATTAAATAATTTATCGGGCGCAGAACTTCCGTCAAATACTACCCCTGAGCAAAACAATGTCATTAGCGAAAACCTGTCTAGCGAAGAAAACAATAAGCTTAGCGAAGAAAATGTAGTTACTTTTGCTGGCGCCCAGGAAGCGCTAGCGGCTATCTATCAAAGCCTGTTAGCGCCCGGCGACGAGGTCATTGTCTTTACGCCAAATTATCCCTCGCTTACTAATATGGTAACGTCACTTGGCGCAACACTCATTGCTATTCCATTAGAATTTGAGCAAAACTGGGCGTTTGATCTCGACAAGCTAAAAGCAAGTATTTCTAGCAAAACTAAATTAATTGTCATCAATGCACCGCATAACCCTACTGGCGCAGTATTAACCAAAGTTCAGCGCCAACAACTACTTAAACTAGCTAAACAGGCTGATTGTTATTTATTGTCGGATGATGTTTCACAAGCAATGATCATAGCAGATGAACCAAGTCAGCTTATTGGTGGGCAAGCCCTTGCTCATGATTTTCTCAGCTATGAAAAATCAATTGTTGTTTCTGTGATGTCCAAAAGTTTTGGCCTAGCAGGGGTTCGCATTGGCTGGGCAATTTCCCCAAATATGAAGTTGGTAAAAAGTTTATTAGCCTGCAAAGCGCAAAGCAGTATTTGTACCTCATTAATTGATGAACAATTAGCCTTAATTGCACTGCAACATAGTGCAACGATAATTACTCGTAATCGCCAGCAGTTAGCCGAAAATATCGCAATATTTCAAAAGTTTATTGATGAGTATCAAGCATTGTTTCAGTGGGTTAAACCTAGCGCTGGGTTAATGACTTTAGTCAAATTTACTGGGGATATTGAATTTACAAATTGGTTAGCTGACTTTACTCAATCAACGGGTGTTTTATTACTACCTAGTTATTTGTTTGGTTTAGAGGGCAATTATTTTCGGTTAGGGTTGGGGCAACAAGACTTTTCCCAAGGACTGAACTTGCTGGAAAGTTATATTAAAAACAACTTGCTAAGTGATTAAATTGTTTACTGATTTACTTATATCTGGCTGGTCGGGTTAAATAATATTCGTTAGAATGCTTTTTCCTCCTTGCAGAAACGCACTTATCTTTTAAGCATGTGCCCAGTTCGAGAACTCTTTAATTTAATGTTTTACAAGGTTTTTTTTACTACCCTTTGTTGTTTTTCGGCTGTTAGCGTTTATGGCTATGATGATGTTGAAATTATTGAAGTTAATGGCGCGCGTAGCCAATTGTTAAATAATCAGTTGGTAAGTAAAAATATCAACTCTGTGAGTTTAGTCGATAGCCCAACGGTGAAAGCGACGATGGCTGATTGGATGAGCTTAACACCAAGTGTCAGCTTAAATGGTCAAGGCGGCTTGCTACAAAGCTATAGTTTACGTGGCTTTAGTCGCTCACGTATTCGCACAGAAGTTGACGGCGTGCCAATTATTACCGATCGTAGAGCAGGCAATTCAGCAGCGTTTATTAACCCGTTTTTAATTGAGCGTATTGATGTACAACAAGGGCCAAGTGCCACCTTATATGGCTCTGATGCCATGGGCGGTGTAGTTAATATCTTATCGACAGATATGGCGACCAAGCAGTTATCATTAAGCGGGCAAAGTAATGATCAAGCTAAAAATGCGACCTTACTTTGGGGCGATCAGCAATGGCAAACGGCTATCGGCTATCGCCATGCCAACCAAGCACAAGCAGGGAATGGTCAACAATTAGATTCTGGCTATCGGCAAACATCGGGCTTATTAAAATTTAGCCAGCAAATAGGCGATTATTATCTAAATGCCAGCTG
The DNA here is from genome assembly GCF_053470325.1 of Colwellia sp. MEBiC06753. Classification (NCBI taxonomy): domain Bacteria; kingdom Pseudomonadati; phylum Pseudomonadota; class Gammaproteobacteria; order Alteromonadales; family Colwelliaceae; genus Colwellia; species Colwellia sp. MEBiC06753. Next base: position 29,709 of record NZ_JBQMTM010000002.1, read on the forward strand.
GTTACCGAGTGTTGGCAAAGATATCGGCAAAAGCTCTGTGCAATATCCTGACGATCGAATCGTTAGCTATCCGACCGATGCCCACAGTATTAGTCAGTTTTCTATCACCCAAGCACAAGACTGGTTTTTCAAACTTTACCATCACTACCAAAATTGGGACACAGATACATTGCGGGTTGGCAAACGTCGCAATTTTACTGAATATCAGGGGCATACAATTGGCGTTCTGTCATTATGGTCACTTTCCCTTGGTGACAGTATAAGTGGGGGTGGAAGTCAGGGGCGTATCGGCATTGACTGGTTATCGCGCCGCGGCGTTAAAATTGACGAAACTGAATATGCGTTAAGCGGTGATAAAAATTTCACCAAACATATGGTTGATGGTGAACAAGACAATCTAGCGATTTTTACCGATTGGAGTTGGCAGGTGTCAACCACTAAGCTGAGTAGCGCAATTCGTTATGACTATATTAAACAGTCACAATCGATAAAACAGCGACAACGCCATGATAGCCAATTTAATTTTAGTGTGCTGGCGGAATATCCGATGATCACTTCGGATAACCATCAACAAACCGTTAGTGCTGAATGGGCAACGGGTTTTAGATTTCCTACATTATCAGAGCTTTATTTTGAAGGGGAAACACCTCGCGGTACTACCTTAGGCAATCCGCTGTTAAAACCTGAACAAAGTCAGGGAGTGCAGCTACGCTGGCAGTTAACCACTAAAGGCGAACAACATTGGCAGATCGCAGCAGAAGCGTATTATTATCAACTGGATAATTATATTGAACGTTACAATATTGATGATGATATTCGTAGCTATCGCAATCTTGAACGCGCAGATATTTATGGCGGCGAGGTTGTAGCTCAGTGGCAAAGTCAGAACCATCTTGCGATGAAATGGACGTTCCAATGGCAACAAGGTCAAGATCAGCAAGATACACCGTTGGCTGATTTAATTCCGGCGCAATTAAGTTGGGAAAGCATGTGGCAATGGCGCGATGTTGATATCAGCAATCGCTTTATCTGGCAGTTTGAGCAATCAGATATTGGCGCTGGTGAAAATGAGCGCGAGGGCAAATTTGCTTGGAATATAGCTGGGCAAAAGCAACTTACACCAGATTTATCTTTAAGTATTTACGGCAATAATTTACTGGATAAACTTGCCTATACCTCCGCTGATGAAGATGCACCGCTGCAGCAAGGGCGGACGTTAGGAGTAAAGCTTAATTACCTGTTCTAAATAAGCCTGAAGCAGTCAGCAATCTGCTCCTAACTACTCGACTTTTTATAGTTGTTCAAAATTTAGCTGTGAGAAATTTAGCTGTGAAAAATTCAGCTATGAAGAATTTAATCATAAAGAATTTAATTTTGAAGAAATAGCTGTCACTTGCGCAGCTTCCATTGCTTGTTTAATGGCTTTACCTTCAATGCCTTGGGCGATAAATTCCTGTGCGCTAATTTGTCTAGCTTGATCTGCAATTGTTTGTAAAAAATCCGCCTGCGGATAATCGATATTGGCAGAAGCTTCAGTGGCTAAAAAAACGGCTCGACTAACAATTAATAATTGCTCAAGTAGTTCTGGTTTTCTGATAAATTCGCACTGCTGTAACAAGCTGAGTAGCTCTGTTGCTGAACGTGATTGGCATTGATTAATTTGCTCCGTTAAGACATAAGCTTTACTGGCAACCGCTTTAAACTCATTGGGTGCTTTTAAGCGGTTAAGCATTTGATTAAAAGCTGCAGCCTCAGGCTTTTCTTTTTTATTTACTTGAGCATTTACTTGGGCATTAACGTGCGCATTCACTTGGGCATTAACTTGAGTCTTGATTTGGCTACACAGCGCAGCAAAGCGGATAAGTGTGTCGGTAGAATCTTTTGTTGCTTGGATTAATACGCGGTAAGTATGGCTTTCACTGTTTATCCAATGTTCGGCTAACTCTGGCCATAGCGCGTTGAGCGCGCCACAGCGTTTTAAAAGATCAAAAAATACTTCAGGATTTGGTTCAGCCAATGCTCGAACTAATTCTTTCCATACTCGTTCACCAGACAATGCCAAAAGCTCACCGCTAGCGCTAATTTCACTCATTAAATGTAATGTTTCGTCGGCAACGCTAAAGCCATATTGGTGATAGCGAGCGGCAAATCTAGCTACCCGTAAAACCCGCAGAGGATCTTCACTAAAAGCAGGAGAAACATGGCGTAAAATTCGATTGTTTAAATCACTTAAGCCACCGTAAGGATCTATTAATTCGCCGCTTGAGCTTTGCGCCATGGCATTTACCGTTAAGTCGCGGCGCAGCAAATCTTGCTCAATGGTGACATCTGGTTCCGCGTAACAGGTAAAGCCAGTATAGCCTTGGCCGTGTTTGCGTTCGGTTCTTGCCAAAGCATATTCTTCTTTGGTTTTAGGGTGTAAAAATACAGGGAAATCTTTGCCTACTTGCGTGAACCCCAAATCAATCATTTGCGCGGGCGTTGCACCAACGACTAAATAATCGCGCTCGGTTATCTTACGGTTGAGTAAGCCATCACGGACAGCACCACCGACAAGAAATACATTAAGCTGACTGAGATCGGTTGTTGGATTAGACATAGCGAAAACAAGATTTAAAACACATAGCTGCTTAGTCTAACATGAAACTTTTTTAGCTGAGAGTGGTTTGATAGGGGAGAGCGGCAGAGTTCTTTGACATAGCAGACATTAACGGTTAGTTTGAGTCTGTCAGTTAGTAACGAATAAACCCCATGTACACGAGTTTTTTTGGCTTAAGCGATATCCCATTTTCCATAGCACCCAATCCAGATTTTTTATTTCTAGGTGATCGTCATAAAGAAGCATTATCTCATTTAACCTATGGCTTAGGTGATACTGGCGGTTTTGTATTATTAACAGGTGAAGTCGGTACTGGCAAAACTACGTTAAGTCGTCGTTTATTGGAGCAATTGCCAGAAAATACCCAAGTGGCGTTTATTCTTAATCCCACGCTTTCTTGCCTAGAATTATTGGCGACAATTTGTGATGAATTAGCGGTACGTTATAAAAAGACCGGCCTAACGCTAAAATATTTGACCGATAAAATTCAGCAAAAGTTATTGAGTAATCAAGAGGCTAATATCAATACCTTATTGATTATTGATGAAGCGCAGCATTTACAACCGGAAGTGCTAGAGCAGCTTCGGTTGTTAACTAACCTTGAAACTAACACCAAAAAATTATTGCAAGTGGTGCTTATTGGGCAACCGGAATTACAGCAGTTGTTGCAGCGCAGAGATTTGCGTCAGTTAGCGCAGCGCATTACTGCACGCTATCATTTATTGCCGCTCACACAGGCGGAAGTAGCGGAGTATATTAAGCATCGATTAGCAGTGGCCGACTGTTATCGACCGTTATTTAAACTGTCTGCCATTCGCCATATTCACAAAATTTCCAAAGGCATTCCGCGACTAATAAATTTACTTTGTGACCGGGCTTTAGCCACGGCCTATGGCAATAATGAGTCGGTTGTAACACGTAAAACCGTGCAAATTGCTTCAGAACAAGCACTAGGTAGTGAATACCATTTAACGCCTTGGTGGCGAACTAAAGCATTTGTGTTGGCTAGCATAGTGGCAAATTTAGCCTTATTTATCGTTTTAGCGTTTTGGCTTCATCAAACTTATTTGCAGCCAAAAAATACAATAGTCGCTGTTAACGCTGAGCAAAGTGTAAATGCTGATAATAGAGAGCAGAGTTTAACGACATCAGAAAATGATAAAAAAACTGATGAAACAGGCGTTGATGACAATGTATTAACTGCAGTGCAACCAGTTAAAGAAGCTAGTGAAAACAGCAGCGAAATCAGCAAAGAAAAGAGTAATGAGCAAATTACTGAAATGACAATTGCTAATAACGCTGATATTGCAGCAACAAATTTAGCTACCTCAAACGAAAACCGGGCAGAGCTAAAGCTAGAATCTAACGACCAGACACAAAACCAAACAGTTGAATTTGATGTTTCACAACTTGATAGTAGTTCGCAAGAGCTACTAGCGAAACTTCAACAAGCGGTTGAAGAAAGTGATGAGCCACTTGATATGCAGGATGATGCGGAGCCTTTGTCTGAACAGCTGCAAGTGCCGTCGCTGTTAGATATGCCGGCTAGAGTTCAAAACAAAGTACCGGCAATGCAATTTGAAGTGCATATTTATGCGACCGACGGCAATGGCTGGGTTCGGGTAAATGGTCGCGAGCGCTACGAAGGTGACACCATCGCGGCTAATGTGACGTTAGTCAAAATTATGCAAAACTCAGTGATACTGGAAATGGACAATGAGCAATTTTCATTGCCAGCACTTTCCAGTTGGTAGTTTCCTATCGAATTTGCAATTGAGCCAAAGCGTTAATAGCTAAAGGCGGTTTTGAAAAAGCTGATTAAATTTAAGTTAAATTCTTCAGGGCGGATACAGCGGTCAATTTGGTCTTTGTAATCAGACTGACTCAAATCGATATCTTCAATAATGGTTTTTTGATTGATTGTCGCGTTATAAAATACTTTAACCGTGGGCTGTGTTGGTCGATTTTGGTTTAATTGACTGATAATGCCTATTTTTCCGCTGTTTAGCAGCACTAGCGTACCGACCGGATAAACCCCCATGCATTGAATGAACTGCTCTACTAAGCCTTCATCATAAGCAGTTTCTGACTCTTTGATCAGGGTTTTAAACGCAGTAATCGGTGCAACCGCTTGTTGATACACTCGATCTGAGGTCATGGCATCGTAACTATCGACAATAGCCATCATTTTGCCAAACTTAGAAATATCAGCGCTTTGTAATTGTTTTGGGTAGCCTTTGCCATCTAAGCGTTCATGATGTTCTTTGACCATACTCATGACGATATGAGAAATATGTGGGGTGTCTTCTAATATTTTCTCACCTAACGCGACATGTGAACGTACAATTTTTTGTTCTGTATCATCTAAGGTGTCTGGTTTATTTAAAATTTCATTAGGGAGTAGAACTTTACCAATATCATGCAGAAACGCGCCGATTGACAGTTGCTCTATAGTTTCGCGATCTATCTTTAAATGTTTAGCAAAAATTGCCATTAATATTGCACAGTTAATCGAATGTTCCATCAAATAACTGCCTTTGGTACTTAGCGATGTTAAGCAGGTAAAGGCGTCCTGATTACGGAAGATTGAATTGACAATAGCATCAGTTGTTTCTTTAACCTCTGTGGCTGAAATCGCTTTTGATGATTGAATATTCTTGAAAATTTTAGTTTGTAAGTTTTTGGCATCACTGTACAAACGTTTCGCCTTTGCCAGTTCATCGTTAAATGGCACGATTTTTTGTCGGCTAATGCTACTTAAGCGCGTCAATGGGCTAGCCGATATTTTCGGCATGACCTTATCGATACTTTCTGCTGCTTTTTGTTTAGCAGGATCGACAATGACTTTTTTGATGCCAGCTTCTTTTAACTGCATCACTTTGCCGATACTTTGAATATAACCTTCAGACTTTAAAATAAAGCCCTTATCTTGATAGGAAATGGATTTAACATACATGCCAGGCACTAGCTGGCTGATATCGATTTCTTGGAAGTTATTTTCTGAAAGCTCACTTGGCATTTTTTCGCTCTATTGTTACTAGCTAGCGATGCCAAGTGAGCAACTTATCAATTGACCAGCGTAATCGTTTAACGCCAGCTGGCTAATTGGTTTTCATATGCTTGAATGGCATCTAATTTATTTAATGTCCAGCCGACGCTATCTACACCATTTTCTAGACAATATTGATGGAACTTATCTAATGAGAAAGTGTAGCAGCCATTTGGTGTAATGACTTTATTATTAAGCAAATCAACAGTCAACGAAACTTCGCTTTTATTGGTCAAAGCAAATAATGCTTTAATTTCATCTGGCGCTAAAACCACAGGAACTATGCCGATATTAATACAGTTCGCATAAAAAATATCAGCAAAGCTTGGTGCGATGATTACTTTAAAGCCAAACTCCTGAAGTGCCCAAGGCGCATGTTCACGACTTGAACCGCAGCCAAAATTTTCACGAGCCAGTAAAATACTCGCTCCTTTATATTGTGGTTTATTTAACACAAATTCAGGGTTTTCTTCCGTACCAGCGGCATCTAGGTAGCGCCAGTCATGAAATGCATGTTGACCAAAACCCACGCGCTCGGTTTTTTGCAAAAACTGTTTTGGAATGATTTGGTCAGTATCAACGTTGGCAATATCTAATGGCACCACTAAGCCAGTATGTGTGGTAAATTTTTCCATGATTAACTCCTATCTTAATTTAACTGACTTAAATCAACAAAACGGCCCTCAATAGCTGCTGCTGCGGCCATTTCCGGACTGACTAAATGGGTGCGACTACCACGGCCTTGACGACCTTCAAAGTTGCGGTTTGAAGTTGATGCACAGCGATCGCCTTCATTTAGCTTGTCATCATTCATCCCTAAGCACATTGAACAGCCCGGCAAGCGCCATTCAAATCCGGCATCTTTGAATATTTGCGCTAAACCTTCTTGCTCGGCTTGTTCACGTACGCGGTAGGAGCCAGGGACTACGATCGCATCTACACTTGCAGCGACTTTTTTACCTTGCTTAGTTAAATGGCTAACCACACTAGCCGCGGCACGTAAGTCTTCAATACGAGAGTTCGTACACGAGCCAATAAAAACTTTATTTACTGGAATCTCGGTAATTTTAGTACCAGCGGTTAAGCCCATGTATTTTAACGCATTGCGGCAAGAGTCTTGTTCGGCCGGGTCAGTAAAGTCTTCTGGTGCCGGCACAACATTATCAACTGAGGTCACTTGACCTGGTGTTGTGCCCCAAGTCACTTGTGCTTTGATGTCTTTACCTTCTAACACTAATTCAGTATCGAACGAAGCATCGTCATCAGATTTTAGTGTTTTCCAGTAAGCAACTGCTGCATGCCAGTCATCTAATTTAGGCGCGTATTCTTTATGTTGCAGGTAGTTGAACGTAGTTTCATCTGGCGCAATTATGCCGGCTTTCGCGCCAAATTCTATGCTCATATTACAAATGGTCATACGTTGTTCCATGGTTAACGCTTCAATTGCTTCACCACAATATTCAACGACATAACCTGTTGCGCCAGCACTGCCGGTTTTTCCTATAATGGCTAAGATAATATCTTTGGCACTAATGCCTACATTGACTTGACCACGCACTTCAATACGCATGGTTTTCGCTTTGGTTTGGCGCAGTGTTTGCGTTGCTAATACGTGTTCAACTTCGGAGGTACCAATGCCGAAGGCCAAAGCGCCAAACGCGCCATGTGTCGCAGTATGGGAATCGCCACAAACGATCACTTGTCCTGGCTGAGTAATGCCAAGCTCTGGCCCCATGACATGAACAATACCTTGGTTTTTATGGCCCATGCCAAAAAGCTTAATACCAAAGTCATGACAGTTTTTTTCTAAGGTTCTTAACTGATTAGCCGCCGCTTCACCCGCTGCATCAATGGCAGTAGAGCGAGTCGAAATATTGTGATCCATGGTAGCAATTGTTTTATCAGGGCGTCTAACTGGACGGTTATGGAATGCTAGATTTGCAAAGGCCTGAGGTGAGGTTACTTCGTGAATTAAGTGACGGTCGACATACAACAGCGGTGTTTCGCCTGGCGTCGCATCTACCACATGGCTTTGCCATAATTTTTCATATAAAGTCGTTGCCATCAGTTATGCCTCCTGAATTGCTTGGCAGATAAAATCGCCAATGGCTTTGGTTGATTGGGCTTGGTGCTTTTTGTCAGCAGGTAATAAATCTGCGGTTAACACATTATTGTCTAATGCTTTAGCAACTGCCGTTTCGATAGCGGTTGCCGCTTGATCTTGATTTAGACTGTATCTCAGCATTAATGCTGCTGATAATATTTGCGCGATAGGGTTAGCAACACCTTGTCCTGCAATATCTGGCGCACTGCCGCCTGCGGGTTCATACAAGCCGAAACCGTCAGAGTTCAAACTGGCAGAAGGTAGCATGCCCATAGAGCCGGTGATCATCGCACAAATGTCCGATAGAATATCGCCAAATAAATTGGGACATAACAAGACATCAAATTGATTGGGATCGCGCACTAACTGCATCGCGGCATTATCAACATATAAATTTTCATAGCTGACATCTGGATAATCTTTGGCGACTTCAGCAACCACTTCTCGCCATAAAATACTGGTAGCTAGGACATTGGCTTTATCAACCGATGTGACTTTTTTGTCGCGCTTTTGTGCTGCTTGAAATGCAAGGTGAGCAATGCGGGCAATTTCACGACGCGAATAAAGCATAGTATCAAAACCTGTTTCTTCATCACCTTCACCTTTACGGCCTTTCGGTTGACCAAAATAAATGTCGCCGGTTAATTCGCGCATTACTAAAACATCAAAGCCAGATTTAGCAATATCGCTACGCAAGGTTGATAATGACGCCAATGCCGGCTGTAACGTTGCAGGGCGCATATTACAAAATAAGTCGAAATGACCGCGCAGCCCTAATAAAGCGCAACGCTCAGGTTGCTCTGTTGGCGGTAAATTTTCCCACTTTGGCCCGCCAACTGAACCAAATAGAATGGCATCAGCCTGTTCACAACCCTTTAGTGTTGTGTCGGGTAGCGCATGGCCGTGATTATCAATAGCAATACCGCCAACATCATAATCATTAAAATTAAGGGGGAAATTAAATTTATCAGCGACAGCGGCTAAGACCTTCTTAGCTTCTTGCATCACCTCAGGGCCAATACCGTCGCCCGCTAATACTGCAATATTTGACATGTTATCTTCCTAACTATTTGAAACTTTTTTATTGGCGTGTTGTTCGCGTATATTTTTTATTTGCTGTGCTCGGTGAATGGCATTCAACGCTGAAACTAAAGCTTGCCCAGAGGCTTCAATAATATCGGTGGCAATGCCATAGCCGTGGAAATTACGTTGCTGCCAATGGACAACAATATTGGCGACACCTAAGCCGTCTTCACCTTCACCTTTATTGGAGATTTTGTAATCAGCCACTTCAATATCAATATCCACTGATTTTTTTATTGCTTGATAAAGCGCATCAACTGGGCCGTTACCGGTGGCTGAAGTGATTTGTTGATCTTCGCCTATCGACAATTTAACGCTAGCAGTGGCAAAGTCGCTGCTACCAGATTGCACATGTAATTCTTTGATTTGGTAATGCTCTGTGCTGTCTTGTTGTTGAATGTTGAACAATAGGGCTTCTAAATCATCATCAAATACTTGGCCTTTTTTGTCGGCTAATTTTAAGAAGTCTTGGTATAAAGTATTTAAGTCGTAATCGCTTTCTTGATAGCCCAAGCTTTCCATTCTGTGCTTAATAACATGGCGGCCACTGCGGGAAGTTAAGTTTAATTTGGTTTTACTGATACCCACACTTTCTGGCGTCATAATTTCATAAGTGTTGCTTGCTTTTAACATACCGTCTTGGTGAATACCTGAAGAATGGCTAAAGGCATTGCTACCGACAATCGCTTTGTTCGGTTGCACAGGCATATTACATAAATGGCTGACTAATTTAGAGGTTTTGGCAATTTCTTGATGATTGATGCCTGATTTAACTCCTAATAAATCGGCGCGGGTTTTCATGATCATCGCCACTTCTTCTAATGAACAGTTACCTGCGCGCTCGCCAATGCCATTGATTGTGCACTCAATTTGTCGAGCGCCTGCTTGTACCGCAGCAACAGAGTTCGCAACCGCTAAGCCTAAGTCGTTGTGACAATGTACTGAAATAACTGCTTGGTCGATATTAGGTACGCGATTAAATAAGTTAGTAATAATGCCGCCAAATTCGTGAGGTAAGGTATAGCCGACGGTATCAGGAATATTAATGGTAGTGGCACCCGCTTTAATTGCTTGTTCGACCATACGACATAAATTATCAATTGGCGTGCGGCCAGCGTCTTCACAGGAAAATTCAACATCGTTGGTAAATTGGCGGGCATATTTAATCGCGTGTACCGCCATGGCTTCAACATCAGCAAAATCTTTACGTAATTTTTGCTGAACATGAACATCAGATGTTGAAATAAAGGTATGGATGCGGAATTGATCGGCAACACTTAAGGCATCGGCACAAGCTTTGATATCCGCTTCGACAGCACGTGATAAACCACAGACAATCGAATTTTTAACGGTTTTGGCAATTTGCTGAACAGAATTAAAATCGCCAGGCGATGAAACCGGAAACCCCGCTTCAATGATATCAACACCTAAGCGTTCAATTGCTTGTGCTATTTGCAATTTTTCGTGTACAGATAAGCTTGCGGTTAACGCTTGTTCACCATCGCGCAATGTCGTATCAAATATAATTACCTTGTCGTCCATCATTCTATCCTGTTCGCTTTAAACTAATTTTTTGCTAAGAATGCGAGCATAAAAAAACCCGCGATTAATAGCGCGGGTTTCTTGGTTATTCTTTATATTCAAACAACAACAGATCGTCCGCGCAAAGTTAATGCGAGGAGGAGTAAAGTAATAATACGCTTAGTGGCGATAGTCATGTTGTTTGTAAAACTCTCAGTTATTCTGGTTTTATTTTCTGTCTTTATCTACGGCTTAATTGAATCTATTTAAAGAACTTTAAACGAACACTATAGATAAATTAGGTTGGCAATATTAGTAACGTAATTATCTAAGCCTTGTCAACACTAAATTTAGTAAAAGTGAATTTGCTAGGTTTGTATTTGTTCTGTATTTGTTCTGTATTTGGCAAATTGGCGTATAAAGCCGGGCTTGTAAGACTGTGAGAACTTCCAACCTTATGATAGGATTGCCAGCCTGTATTTGTCTTTATCCAATATCATCTATGAGCCAAAGACGTATTCTACTTTATATTGCACTGGATTATTCTTTCACTATCCTTCGACCAATTCAGCAGGCAGCAAAAGCGCGTGGCGATGAAGTTAAATGGTTTGTTAATGGCGACCAAGTTAACCTTGATTTTTTTGCAGCAGATGAACAACGACTAACTACTCTTGATGATGTTGTTGCCTATAAGCCAGACGCTGTTTTTGTGCCAGGAAATATGGTGCCAGATTTTATACCCGGTATAAAAGTGCAGGTGTTTCATGGGTTTAATGTGCAAAAGCGTGAAGGTGGTCATTTTAAAATTCGTGATTGCTTTGACTTATATTGCACTCAAGGGCCAAATACCACTGGGCCATTTTCCGCATTAGCTGAGAAACATCAATACTTTAGTGTTAAAGAAACTGGCTGGCCAGCGATTGATACGCTTTTTGCTGCTCCACCTGCGGTGAATGACAAGCCTGTTGTATTGCTTTGCTCTACATTTTCAAAAAACTTAACTTGTGCGCCCCATTTGTTTGAACAAGTGAAAAAGCTGAGTGAACAAGGGAACTGGCGCTGGTTGGTACAATTTCATCCAAAAATGGATAAGCAAATTGTTGAACAGTACAAAAGTATTCAACATCAATATTTACAGTTTATTGAAACTGATAATGTCATTCCATTGCTGCAACAAGCCGATGTAATGGTTTGTGATACCTCTTCGGTTATGGCGATGTTCTTATTGCTATCAAAACCGGTAGTGACGTTTAAAACGGCAAAACCACAGCCCTATTTACTCGACTTTGAACAGCCTGAATTATTAGAGGAGCACATTGAATTAGCGCTAAGCAAGCCACCTGAGTTGATGGCGCATATAGAGCAGTTTAAACAAGAAACCCATCCATATACTGATGGCAAGTCAGGGCAGCGTGTGTTAGCGGCAGTAGATGAGTTGTTAAGTGGTGTTAATGTGGCCAAAAAAGCTAAGCCACTTAATATTTGGCGCAAGTTAAAAATGCGTTATAAGTTTAACTATTGGAAGTTTTAGCGTGTATGTATTAGCACCACTTATACAAAGTTAGTGGTGCTAATACCGCTGAATATTACCGATGAAATTATAAGTTGTATTCAACACTACCAAAAATGGTAAAGTCGCTGTCTGAGTCTATTCCTGGGTTGTATTCTGAGCGACTGGCAGAGCCGCCTAAAGTAAAACGCCATTGCTTGTAATTGTATTGCGCTTTGCCTGAAAGCATTAACATATCTTCTGGAGTAGAAGTTAGAGGATTACCAATAATAGGGTTATCTGGTGCTCTATCGCTATTATCTTTATTTAGCTGCAACCAGCGAAATTTAACTTGATAAGCTAAATTGTTTTGAACCTGCGAGATTGCCCCTAATACCACAGATACCGCATCATTGTCATATAAGCTAGCAACGGTTTTACCATTGTAACGCATACCTGTTTTGTAGATATGATGCTCATAATAACAATCGCCGATATTCGATGTACCATCGCCATTAACACCATCACGGCATTTTGCGTAGGTGTCTGTCCATTCAATAAATAACCGCCAGTTGCGTTTAAGTATCGAGGCGTGAGTATCAATGCCCGCTTGATAACGTTGTTCGCCTAGCATTTTAAAGCCACCTCTACGGTTACCGTCTTCGGCAAAAGAGGTGAAGTATAAAGCAAAAGGTTGTTCAAGAATGGCGGTTGACCAGCGGAAATCATAGCCGGCTAATTGGTTGCCAGGCTCCTCACCGTTGGCACATTGCTCGATTGTTGGACCATTGCCGCCACAGTTATCCAAACCTAATAGTACGTCCCAAAAGGTGCCTAAATCATCAGGTCTACCTTCGCCAGCCCATTGTGCTAATCGAGAAATACCTACTTCAAGGCTAGGTAGGGGTTTGAAGTTTAGTCGAAAGCCCCACAGCAAGGTATCTTTCACAACGCGATCATCATCCATTTGTGCCATAAATGTGGTAACAGTCCACGGCACTTCGTATTCAGTAAATGGAATAGTAAATGGGAATGCCGACTTTCTTGAAATCGCAACCGCTGGCATAGGTCTAGCGTTATTAGTTAAGCTTAAGCTGGTATCCCACGCAGGTCCCCACCAACGACTTTGCATGCCAACTGATAATACCCAGTTGCCTAAATAGGTGGCAATGTAGCTTTCATCATAACTAATTTTGTCACCATCTCTTGGGGAGGTGTTAAAGCGTGGTGAAAATTTAACGGCGAAGTTATCACTAATAAAATTGGTATGAATTTGTAGGTTATTGGCATCGCGATAATGATCGCCAAAGCTGGTGAATCTTGCATCTTTATTGGCTGCATTAAGCTCTATGCGCTTATTACTGCGTTTTGCCAGTTTCAACTGATGACGTACATAAATATAGGCATCAAGCGTTGGGCCAGTAAGTAAATTACTCGGCACATTGTCTAAGTCTACCGCAATGTCATGCCACATCAGTGGGAACGTTGTCGTTGGCGTAGTAATGATATTTTGATCGGCTAAGTACTCAATGCTTTCGCGTAAAAATATATCACTGGTATCTACCCAAGGGTTAGCATGAGTCGTAATGTTAAATGCGATGGCGCATGTAATGAGCGCCTTTGCGGCAACTGATTTTAATGTAAGTTGAGACATGGTTTATTATTTGACTAGGTCACCTAATGCTTTACGAAGAATGGTGCTTGAAGTGTGCGTAGTGTATGGAAAATAAAGAATTTCAACACCAAGTTCAGCAAATTCTTGTTCGATTTTTTGCCATTTTTCTGTGCCTTTCCAGTCGTCACCAACGAACATGCGGTCGAATTTTAGGTTATTCCAAGCCTCCATTTTATCGTAGCTTGTTTGCGGAATAACTTCGTCAACAAATTTAATTGCTTCAACGATTTCCATGCGCTCATTAAAAGGAATAATCGGCTTTTTATTTTTTGCTGCCATCGACAATTCGTCACTGGTTACACCAACAATTAGATAATCACATTCCAATTTAGCGCGTTTTAACACGTTTAAGTGACCAATATGGAACATATCGAAAACACCAGTGGTATAACCAATTTTTTTCATTATTCACCTATTTCAATTAACACTAATTCAATTAACACAAAGGTAGGAAGACCGTTAAAGTGGCGCAAGTTTAACACAGTCATTAGTGGCTGAGTAGATAATCAACGATACGGCTACTTGCTTTGCCATCTAGTTTACCCGCGAGTTTCTCACTAAAGGCTAAACGCACTGGTGCTAATTGCTCTGGGTGTTGATGATGACTGACAATAAGTGAACGCAGATCCTGATATTTCTTGGCATGTACCGCAATATCGGCGTACTCGCCATAATCTTGGTCCATACGTTTTTTAAAGCGATAGTGGAAAATTCCGCGATAACTCCAACGCAGTTTTAGAAAATCACACCAAATTACCGGTTTGTTTAAGGCAGCAAATTCAAACAATGCAGAAGACGCATCGCTCACTAAAATATCGGCTGTTGCTAAGAATGGTACTAATGAATAATCTTCAACCTGAGCCAAGTAGACATTGTCAAAATTTGACCAATGGCTAAGTAATTGCTGTTGTTTTTTATACTTCTCTTTACTCAACGAAAAATAATGGGGCTTAATTAAAATATTAAAATCGTTAAATTCAGCCGGCCAATTTTTCGGGAAGCACTCAATGCTGCTTGGATAAAATGTCGGCGCATAAACAATCGTTGGCTTTTCAGGTGAGAGACCTAAACGGGCTAAATCAAAACCAGCTTCTTGACCATTGATGATAGGGTCAAGTTTAGCAAAGCCAACATCAACAAAGTTGTCGTTTGGGTACATTTCATTAAAGCGCGCAGTGCGATACGCGCCTTCAACAAAGCGCACGGTAGTTGCTGTGTCAGATTTAGTATAGTAACTGGCTTTTGGGCCAATACCGTGACCTAATTGCACTGATTTACTAAACTGATGTACTTCGTCGAGGTGAGGGTAGGCATTAGCAAAAACAACCCAGTCAGCACGTTCGTTTTTATAATATTCTGTGGCTTGTTGTTGGTTGGTCACCCAATGGGCGGATAATTGCTCTTGCTCGATGATGCCGTTAATAATACTGTCATGTTCACTGTGGTAAAAAACAAAGTCTGCTTGACAGTTTCTCGAGCGTAACTCGTGATAAACCGGTAAATATTGCGGAAGGTAATATAAGTGCAATACATCGAAAATAACCCGCATTCACTGTGCCTCAGATGTCATTAAAAAGTGGCGTATACTAACATAATCTTGTTGTAATAGCGCAAAGCACATCATAAAAAAAAGCCCCTAAAAGGAGCTTTATTTGATGTTATTTCCAGCTGTCCATTGACGACTTACGTCTGAGCGATAGTCGAGGTAAGATCAGTCCAAACAACAAGCCAATACCTAAAACAATAGCGCCGTTAAAAAACCATTCTTTTTTAACATCTAAATCTTGAGTACTTAATTTTGATTGAGTGCTTTTCAGTTCACCTTCTAGCTGAGCAACTGTGTTGCTTAACTTGGTTATTTGTTCTTTAGCATTTTTTAGCTGGATGCTGGTTTGATCAATTTGAGCTTTAAAATTTTCTTCGCGTTCATTGGTGGTTGCCAACTGGCCATTAAGTTCAGCAACGACAAAACGTAAACCTGGCTTTTCTGAAACAAACTTATCTTCAACCCAAGCAACACGATCTTTATCATCGATAATTTCTGTGTAGCCATTTTCAGCATTACCAGTAAGTTGGACTTGCGTACCAGCATTAATACTACCAACAATTCGGTAATTGCTGCCGGCGCCAGAGTGCATGTAGATGAAAAGTTCATCTGAAATGAATCCGTCTTTGTAATTAGACGTATCTTCTTGCGCAAAAGAGTTAAACGAAAAAGCTAAAGCGATGAATGCAACAAGTTGCGTAAATTTCCCCATGAGATAACCGATTGAAAGCCTGTGTAGAAAATAATGCTTTCGATATTAGGGCTTTGTCGTCTTTAGCGCAAGTGAGTCTCAGGGAAAATCTAAAAGAATTGCTAATTTGCAATCAGGATAAAATGACTTGCTTGTTAATAGCTGCTTTTGTAATCTGTTTTTCTGGTTTTTAATTTAGGTATTTTCACGCAAACTTACCTATTCGTATAGATGTCGACAGAAATAGAGCTCAAATACCTAGTTGACGATCCAAATATAGTCGAAAAATTATCTGGATTGCTTAATCAACACAACATAGCTTTTAAACAGAAATCTCGCTGTTTAACAAACACCTACTTTGATACGCCTGATAATCAATTACGCGCGCTGGATTTTGGTCTACGCGTTAGAAAGGCGGATGACTATACAGAGCAAACAATTAAAACAGCTGGAGTAACTTTAGGCGGTCTGCATCAACGCCCCGAATATAATGTCGCCATTGCCCAGTCTCAACCTAATTTATCGTTATTTCCAAGTGATATTTGGCCTGAAGGTCTCGAGCTCAACACATTAGCATCTTCTTTAGTTCCTCTTTTTACAACAGACTTTACTCGCCATACATGGTTGATTTCACTTGATGAAGGTGAGATTGAAGTGGCCTATGATCAGGGCCAAATTTGTTCAGGAGAGCGACTAGTTACTATTAATGAAATAGAGTTAGAACTTGTTTCCGGTAAACGTAATGCACTATTTAGTTTCGCCGAGCTGTTATTTAGCCACTTTAATTTAGCCGCTGGCACCGACAGTAAAGCCGCACGTGGTTATCGACTTTGGCACAATTTAGGGCAAGGCCCAGAGCAAGGGTCAAAGCAAGGTTCAGAACAAGAAATCGAGCAAAATGAGATTAGCCGCAGCGCTCAAACTCATTTAATTTTATCTTTAGAGCCAGAAGATACGGTAGCGCAGGCATTAGTGAAAGGAGTGGGGTACGGACTTACCCAGCTCCAATATGCAATCAAGCACGCATTGATTAGTCAAGAACTGGCTGATGTTCGCCAAGTTTATGAAGCAATATTATTTATTCAGCATGGTTTATTACTGCATGAAGCATTAATTGATGATGAACAACTTGCGGAATTTAAACAACTTACCAAAGCAGCAATTGAAAGTTTAAGTTGGCTAGAAAATGCTATTCATATTAATGATTTGATAGTTAAATCAGGTCGCTATCGAAATAAACTGGAATACAGTAAACAGTTAATATCTACATTAAAGTTGGCCCGTAGCCAATTTCCAGATGAAATAAAAATTAGGCAATTATTAACCGCTCCCGTTATTAATCACTTGCAATTAGTTTTACTGAAGTTTGTGTTGTCACCGTTAGTAAAGCCGTCGCAAGAAGTTAGATTAGTCTCAACTTTTGCCAGTCAAAAACTAACACAAAGCCTAAACGCGTTAACCAAAATTTGTGCGGATAAAAAAACGCTATCAGCGCTAGATTATATAGTGATGCAACATCATTTATATCAAAGTTTAAATACCGGAAGTTGGTATGGTAGCTTGTTTGATGTCACTTATAGAGAGAATTACCGCCGAACTTGGATTGATGTGTTTCAAGGGATAGAAGAGCTATCAACCTTGATCCTGTTGCAAAAGCAGTTGGAAGCACTGGAAGAACGAGCGACAAAACTAGAAAATTGGTTGCATAATAAAATAGATAACTTGCTGCTTGCCATTGAGCACTCATATCAAGCCGCTTCTACTATAGAGCCCTATTGGCAATGAAAATAAACCCTAGTCTATATTTCGTTTGTTGCTTATTATTTACCTCAAATT
The DNA here is from genome assembly GCF_053470325.1 of Colwellia sp. MEBiC06753. Classification (NCBI taxonomy): domain Bacteria; kingdom Pseudomonadati; phylum Pseudomonadota; class Gammaproteobacteria; order Alteromonadales; family Colwelliaceae; genus Colwellia; species Colwellia sp. MEBiC06753. Next base: position 47,302 of record NZ_JBQMTM010000002.1, read on the forward strand.
TGATGGCAATTACCTATCCGTTGCCCGCAGCTAAGCAACGATTAATTGGTCAGCCTACGACTCATAAAGTCACTAGGGGGGAGTACTTTCAGCAATTGGCTGAACAGTATGATGTCGGCTTTCTCGCGTTAATGGCTGCCAACCCAGGTGTCGATCCATTTTTAACTGATCAAGTTGAAAAAATTAACATTCCAACACAAATGCTATTACCTTTCGGTGAGCGCAAAGGTATTGTTATCAATTTGCCCGAATTAAGGCTTTATTATTTTCAACCTGAAAAAAGCTTAGTGCATGTCTTTCCGGTAGGTGTTGGCACCGAGGAGTTACCCACACCTAAAACCTTAAGTTATATTGGTGAAAAGCGTGAAGATCCTATCTGGCGCCCAACCCAAGACATGAAAGCACGCTATTTAGCGGAAAAAGGCATAGTGTTAGCAGATGAGGTGCCGCCAGGGCCTTCGAACCCATTCGGTAAATATGCTATGCGCTTAGGCACTAGCCAATACCTAATTCATGGTACTAACCAGCGTTTTGGCATAGGCACTCGTGCCAGTGCTGGTTGTATTCGCATGTATGATGGCGATATAAAATGGTTGTACGACAATGTGCCGTTAAACACTCAGGTTAAAATAATTGATCAGCCGGTAAAAATGTCTTACGAACGCCCAGGATTAAAATTATTTGAAGTGCACCAACCATTATCTTCGCCGACAAAGGAACAGCAGGTAGAAGAGGGCTGGCGAAGGCTAGTTAACTTTGTTGGTGAAGCAGTCAAAGATGTGCACCATAAAGATTTCGAGCAGGCCTCAGGACTCGTTCTTAAGGTGCAAGCACCTCAATCAAAAGTGCAATCACCTTAACCGCAACAAAATTTAAAAGTATTTAAAAAATTTAGTGTTTATTTAGTTACTACTTTTTAAATGATGCGACCATATTATCTACCCGCTCATCGGTTTTTTCAGCCATCATAGCAGCATGTTTAGCACTCATTTTAGCTTCTTCAATAGCTTTGGTGTTTTTATCTTGCTGAGCTTTTAGTTCACTAACTTGCTGCGATAAACCTTGCACTTGAGAGCTCAAGCTATCAATTTTACTGGTCATTTGGTCGTTGCTGGCACAACCGCCTAATGTCGCTAAAGCCAAAGAAGCTAAAATTATTGTTGTTTTCATGATTGATCCTTTCCCATTTTTGTAACCGTTCTGGGTAAGTATGGCACAGCAATCAATAGCTGCAACTTCTTGTTAACATAACCTTGTTTTATATCAAAGGCTTTATATTAAAGGCATTAACTCACAGATGTTATGTGAAAGGTTTTAGCTTAAATGCTTGGTGTCTTTTTACAGAGCTATTCTTGTTTTGATTGAATTAACTGATCTATCTTGGCTTCAAGTAGATTAACCTTGTCGAGAATTTCTTGATTTTGTCGTCTAAGTTCGCGATTTTTAATATTGGTATCAGAAAAGCCAAAGGCCTTTTGTGCAAAAAGCCCCCCTAATGAGCCTAGAATGCCAACACCTAATACAAACATGATAAATACGGTTGCACGACCAATAAACGTAATAGGCAGCTCACCACCAAAGCCGATAGTAGATGAAGCCATTAACATGAGCCATAACGCGTCGCCATAATTGGCGATAGTCGCACCTTCAATGCCGTATTCGGCTAGATAAGTTACATAACCAAGGGTAAGTGTTAGCAGAATAAAGACAGCTACGGCAAATAAGCTGATGACTCCTAGGTGATAGTTTTTTACCCCATATTCGTCAATATTATAAAAGCTAGATTTTTCAACTATCGATCTAATTAGTGTCATAAAAAAATACTCTACTTACTTATGATAAATGCAAGCGCTATCGTGTTTAGTTTGATTCAACATACGAGAGCAAATCTTCCATAAGTTTCTTTTTAATTTCCAGTTGCTGTTCAGGAGCAAGATTATATTTTTCAGCTAATAATTCATAGTCGGTCGCAGATAAACTAACCGTTAATCGTGGTCGTTTGGGGCGTTTACTGGTGGGAAGGCCTAATATGGTGCGAATTTGATCAGATGGACTTAAACCTGCTTCTAATGCTTCGCGGCGTATGGCCATTTGAAATTTTTCATCTAAATCAAACGCGACTTGCACCGCTTTGATTGCTTTAACTGAGGATTGCCATTTTTCAGGTATTTTTCTGCTCATTAACTTATTCCACGTTAACTGCCAGGGTACATATCAACAATATCGCTGGTGGCTCTAAACAAGGTTAAAAATACATCAGTATCGCCATCTTGCCATACTTCAATATCAATGCCTTTTGACCCATCCGAATTATAAAGGGTATAAAGTTCAAACTGCTCGCCAGCATCTTGCCCTTGATAAGCGCTTAGTTGCGCAGAGCGGTTATCTTTACGATGAAAATAACCAACTTGAGCAAATGCTTGTTGTTGATAAGCTTCATCACTCCAACCTGAAGTAAGGCTATTATCAGCTAAACGCGTTAATTCGGCATGCCCAGGTTCATTGAAGATAGTGGCAAATTGCTCGAGGTCAAATAAGGTTTCAACGTCATCTCTAGTAATTTTTAATGAAAATTTCAGATAGGTTTTATCGTCTACCTCTAACGATAAAAATAATTCTAAATTGCTTTGGCCAGTTAACACCCATTCGGTTTGAGTGTGGTGTTCAAATTCATAACTGTTGATAGCGGTAATTTGAAATTGCTGATCTCTTAGGAGCTCGGGAAGGCCAAAGCTGTCGGATAGCACTATCATGTCATTAAGTTGCAGTTCATTAACTTGATTAACTGCACGTTGCTTTTGCTCTTTACCAAATAGTTTTTTTATAAAGCTCATGTTGAATCTACTTAAAATAGCAAAACTAATCGTTTTATTATGACAAATGTCGAGTGGCTAATAATATCAGCCAACTCGACAATTTAGCTACTAAGCCTGTTTTTTAGCTTATGCCTTGGGCCTAAGTTTTTAAACCTAGGCTTTTTGTTTTGCTTTAATTCTATCTAACACTGAATTAGCGCTGTTATCAGCCGCGCCAATACCAGCGGCTTTTAATTGCGCTTCTAACGAGCTATCACCAGTTTCAGCTTCTAAGACTTCAGCAGCTTTCATTTGATCGTCAAAGCGCTGTTGCTTAGCCTTAATGCGCTCTAATGAGTCTTTAGCATTTAATAGCTTAGAGTTGCTAGACGAGAAATTATCGGTAATTGCTGAAGTCGCTTTTTGCACGCTTTCAGTAGTTTTTACCATAGATAATTGACGTTTATGTTCCTGAATTTGACGCTCGCTTTTACGCACTAACTCTTTTAAACGAGTGGCGTTAGTTTCAAAGCTAGCTAATGCTTGTTGCTGTGATGCTAATTCAGTTTCTAAGCTCGCTATTTTTTCTGCAACCGCCAAAGCTAGTGATTCGTCACCTTTATCAAGGGCTTGGCCTGCGTAACCTTCATGTTCGGTAATTTCGCGCTGTAAGCGTTCAACATCTCGGCTTGCTGCCATTTGCTGCGCCATAACATTAGTCAAATCACGCTTGGCTTTGGTTAAATGATGCTCAGCATCACGAATTTCTTGTTCAAAAATACGGGTACCGTTGGCATCAACTATGGCTTCGCCTACTTCAGTTGCACCACCACGGATTGCTGTCATAATTTTCTTAAAAATACTCATAAATTACTCCTAAATGATGGTTAAATTAAGTAGTCGCTCATATCATCGATAATTTCGATGGCGTTATTACTTAATACCGCAAGCTCATGTTCAATATCATCAAATGCTGAATTAATTGATAACGCGCCAAAAATCACGTACTTATCACCAATTTTTGAAAATGACGATAGTGGCATCGGAATATTCATTTCCAACATACATTCGTGCATTTCGTTAATTTTGTCTTGTTTAACTTCATTACTACCCCAAAGGTAGGTAATGCATAAAATTTGATCGTCAGTAACTGAAACGAATATCGGTAACTCTTCGCGTTCTTCAACGGTAATTTGCAGCACATCAACTTCACCTGATATTGGCTGGCAGTCAAAAACCATCCCGGTTTCAGAGTTATCGGCTAGCGCATTTAAATGATCAGCTATCTTATGGATATTCATGCTTTTCCTCATGTGTTAATAACTAGCAAAGTGGCGAATACGTCACTGAATGCTTATCGACATATTATGTCAATGTGGTTAATTTAGCACTATGACATAATATGTCAATGTGATGTTTGAAAATTTTACGTGTTGTTACAAATAGGTAAAAGCCTCGCGATTAATTAATACCTTGCTGGTCGCGCCAAGCTTTCTGATGCAACTGATAAATAGTATGACTGCCTAAATAGTTAATGCCAATGGATTGTTTGTTAGCAAAAAATTCATTGGGGAAATTAAATGCTGCCAACATTAAGTCTAAGGTAAGCCATGAATGAGCTACTGGCAGTGCGGTTAATTTTGCTAGGCGCTGATAAGGTGATAGCCCGGTTTTGCTGGCTATGGTCCAGCCCCATTCACCAAAGCTGGGAACGTTGTCATGATATTGTTGAACATGATTAAAGTTTGCCGCTTCCACAGTATTGCCAATGGCAATAAACGAGTCTTTAGCATGATAAGGGCTGGTTGATTGAATGCCGATAATCCCGTCGGCTGCAAGCAACTGATTTAATCGCGCATAAAAGTTCACCGAGTACAGCTTATTTAAGTCTGGATGACTAGGATCAGGTAAATCTACTAAAATCGCATCAAAACTAGCTTGTTCGGCAATTAATTGATCGATTGCTATAAACGCGTCTGCGCCAATAACTTTAGCCTTTGGGTTAGTCAGACTGCTTTGATTCAACCGCTCTATTTTCGACGCTAAGGCCGGTGGTAAGTGCTGCTGTGGTTGGCTAAATAACGTTAACAGCTGCTCATCCAAGTCAATTAAAGTGACATGCTTAGCGCCCCAGTTAAGCACGTCTCTTAGCGCTAAACCATCTCCGCCACCAATAATTAAAATATTATCGGTTCGTGCAGCGCTCGCCAGCACTGGGTAAACAAGATAGCCATGATAAATTTGTTCATCTAATGATGAAAATTGCAATCGACCGTTGAGATAGAAATTAATTACTGGCTCGTTATTCATACCCATATTGCGCTGGGTAAAGGTAAGCTGCTGATATCTTGTGTTATCGGTATAAATGACTTCATCCAAATACAGCAGATTGCTCATTTTATTAAGCCAGCCATTACCAAATTGAAAGGTAATGACCATAACAATGGCCAATAGAACATGTAACGAGATTAAAGTTTTTCGCCAGTTTAGTTGTGACCAGTATCGAGCGATAAAAACGCTGCCAGCAAATAAATTTAATGCAGCAGTTATTGCCCCTGCTTTACTAATATCAATAGCTAGTAGCAGCAATACCCAAATGGCAGCACCAATGCCCGCACCAATGTAATCGGCACCATAAATAGTACCTAAGTTATTTTTTAAGTGCTTTTGGTGTAAATCCTCACGAATGCGGGCAATTAACGGAATTTCCATGCCGATAAAAAAGCCTAGTAATGCCCCAAAGACATAAGGCAGTTTCAGCGCTAACCAACTTAATGTGTTAAAGATTCCACCTTTAGGTAGGGCATCAGGGGGCAAATGAAAGGTGTCGGCAATTAATTGCGGCAATAGTTGAGTAATGGCAATGGCGCCACCAATGATTAAAATCGCGCTGCAACCGAGTAGGGCAATGGTTGCTTCCAACCATACAAAGCCGTTGTAGGCACAACGAATTTTTCTGGCGGCAAAGGCGCCAAGCCCCATTGCGACTATCATTAGGCCGATCATAGTGTAGATGGTGCTTTCCATTACCCCGAGCACACGACCGGCGTAATGAGACAATAGGTATTCGTAAATAAGACCACAGCCAGCAAGTACGGCCATGGTCAAAATTAGGATGGTGTCGTCAATAATTAGACGACGTTTATTATTCATTTTATTGTAATAGATTGTATTTTTAGCTGATAGTTGATGCTAATTTCGCTAGGCCATTAGCCCAGTTAGGATTAACGCAATGGCAATGCTTATCGCCATTTCGATACTAGCCACACCCACGTTGTGTTGTTGATCAACTTCTTCCACCAAATTAATGCCCCACAAAATAATACGTTTTGCTATGGTCGTTAGCAGCGATACTAACAAGGTCATGATTACGGCAAATGTTAACCAGCCTAATAAATTGGCTACTAACGTATCTGGGTTGTAAGCGAAGAAATAGCTAGCCGCGGTTACTGCCAACGAGGTGCTGATCAGTTGACCCGCATAGCGAATAGCTAGCGCGACTTGGCCTTGCTCAAAGGCTTCTTGTAAGGAGTCACCTTGATTGTTCTTAGCGTATTGTCGCTCTTTAATACGGGTAACAATAACCAGAATGGCTTGCGAGGTAATAAAGCCTGAGATGATTGCAATAAAAGTATTTAAATCTATGCCATAAACCCAAACGAGAACAGCTTTAACGACAATCGCCGTGGCAATTGCGCCAGCGGCATCAACAATACCAATAGTAATATTGCCCGATTTAATTTGCGCGGTTTTATCCAATTGATTTAACGCTAATTTATCGTGAGCAATACGGCCAACTTTTATTAAAATTAGGCCTAAGACCCCATAGCTGGTCATGCCGATAATTTCCATTAATAAACTTGGTGCAGCTTCACCGGTTATTGCACCGGTCAAGACAATGCCCAGTGCGGCAATAGAGCCTGCGACACTAATACCAAAGGCAAAGTTATCCTGTTTTGACAGCTCATCTGTGGTGTTTACTTGTGCTGAAATGCCAGAAATAAAGCGCATAGCACTCAGCAATATAATGGCGATAATAATATCGACTGCTAAAAACATCAGTAAATTAGTATTTAACGCAGTAATTTCAAATAAGGTATCTAACATATTAACTCTCCTAGTTTATTTACCGCGACGAAATCCGCGTGAGGTACTACTGCTGCTGTTTCTAAAGCTGGCATTTTTACCATATGACGATGAAGTTTTACTGGCATAACTGCTCTTATTTGTTGAATTTGTTCTAAAGCGATTGGCGCTCGCCTGAGCGGTTTTACTTTGGCTTGATACCCCAGAAGCACCGCTTCGGTTTTTACTGTATGCACTATTAAATTTTTGGCCGCGACTTTCAAAGGATTTTCGCGTGCGGGTTTCAAGCTGCGTTTGTTTATTCAGCTGGGTGGGCGAGCTGTAGCGAGAGCGGCCATAGTCGTGATAATAGCTGTAATTGCGATAACGTCCCCAATCACTGTAATACAAGCGACCGCGTCGGCCAAAACCGAGATCCATAACATCGCCTAACATTCGGTACATGCCATACCAAGCCCAAAACGACATGCCATTACTGTCAGTTTGCCATTGGCCATAGGCAGGGTTGCCAATAAGTTGTTCGCCTAAACCAAAGTCTTGGGCATTGTTAGCGGCGATACTTTGTGCCCGTGACATGGCATTAATACGTGGCAGTGTTCCGCCAGACATGTCGGCTAACACATTAAGTGGGTCACTTAGGGCATCGGAAAATAAAACCGGATCGGCGGCTTGATAAATATTGACTAGTTCTTCGAATCTCGCTTGTGAGCTGCCAAACATTTGCGGTTGATTTTTAACGGTATCAACGCGTTCTACAAGCGCCCGATACATCGGCCCTTGTGAGGTCGCATCTTTTTTAAACTCATTCGCTAATTCGGTTAATTCAGGTTTTAGCTGAATAATTTTGTCGGCATATTGGCCAATGAATTTAGCGTTGCGAACTTCGCCATTATCCAGCATATTGCCTAACTGTTGAACTCGTTGTTCGGTTAATGGAATTTGAGCGGTTATTTGCTCTTTGACCGGATCGCCACAACCAACAAGTAAAATAGCTAGGGTGAAAATTGCAATTCGAAATATCTGCATTTGTGCCATCTCATCCTTTAAAATGCTATGGTAATCATTCATTAATAACACTGCTGACATAATATGTCCATTCTGAGCGTAATGACAGAGTCTTTTGTTTATTCTACTCAGTTTAACTGTCAGTGTCGGGAAAACTTGACGATTAAAGCATTCCTTTAACCATTATTGAAGGGAAAAATAATGACAAATTGTGAATATCGCCCATTACCGGCCGAACTAAGTACATTGGCCGAAGGACGACTCAAGCAATTACAAGCAAATTATCCTCAGCAACTAGCACGGTTAAGTGATGCTCAGTTAACCACTTTAAGTCAGGCTTTAGCGTTAAGTGATTTTGTGTTTCGTGCTATCGAACTATCTCCTGAACCTGTATTAGCTATGTTTGCGGAAATCGATTTCAGCAACACTGATGTCATTGATTATCAAAAACGGATTAAACAGGCGTTAGCAAGTTGTACTACCGAAGAGCAACTTCACCAGCAACTTCGGGTATGTCGCAATTGCTTTATGGTGGATATTGCCGTGAGTGACTTAGTCGCGAATGTGCCGTTAACTCTTTCACTGCAACGATTGTCGGGCGTGGCTGATGCGTTAATTTTATCGGCCTTGGAATGGCTATCGAACTTTTGTCAAGAACGCTGGGGAATGCCAGTTAATGCCAAAGGAAAAGAGCAACCCTTGCTGGTTTATGGCATGGGTAAACTGGGGGGGAAAGAGCTTAATTTTTCTTCCGATATCGATTTAATTTTTGTTTACCCTGAAAGCGGCGAAACGGTAGGCCAACGTAAGTCGTTAGACAACCATGCCTATTTTACTCGACTAGGGCAAAAGCTCATTGCAGCACTGAATCAGCAAACCGCTGATGGCTTTGTTTATCGAGTTGATATGCGTTTACGGCCTTTTGGTGAAAGTGGGCCTTTAGTGCTGAGCTTTTCAGCGATGGAAGATTATTACCAAGAGCAGGGCCGTGATTGGGAACGTTATGCCATGTTAAAAGCGCGGCTAATTGGTGAAGGACACTATCATGAAAAACTGACCAAGATGTTACGACCGTTTGTTTATCGCAGATACATTGACTTTAGTGTGATTGAAAGTTTGCGAAAAATGAAAATGATGATTTCGCAAGAAGTGCGTCGCAAACAACTCGTGAACAATATCAAGTTAGGCGCTGGTGGTATTCGCGAAGTTGAGTTTATCGTACAAGTCTTTCAATTAATTCGAGGCGGCAGGGTAGCGCAATTACAACAACGTTCATTATTAACGGTTTTACCTTTGTTAGTTGAACATGAGGTGATTCCACAAACCGCGGCAACAACATTAACCAATGCTTATTTATTTTTACGACGAGTGGAAAATATTATTCAGGCACTGGATGATAAACAAACGCAAACGCTGCCGGATTGCGCTATCGATCAAACACGCATAATCCATGTTTTAGGATTCGAAAATTGGTCGTTATTTTTAACTGAATTAAACCAGCATTTAGCTAATGTTCATCGAGAATTTAACTTATTAATTGGTGAGGAAGCTCCGAATCATCAAGATATATCGCTAAGCTGGGAAAACCTTTGGTTTGACTTACAAGATATTAGTGACGGGCTTGACTGGCAAAAACAAGTGGCGAGCAATTGGCAGGAAGATCAAGCGTGGCATGATTTAATCGCGTTTAAAGACGATTGCGATAATCGTCCTATTGGCCAGCGTGGCAGGCAGGTACTAGATAAATTGATGCCAAGAATTTTATGGCGAATTCATCAAGTCGAGCAGGGCCAGTTGGTGCTGCCTCGCGTGCTCAAAGTTATTGCCAAAATTGTTAGTCGCACCGCTTATTTAGAGCTTTTATTTGAGAACGAAGGGGCGTTGATCCAGTTAATTCGCCTATGCGAGCAAAGTGCTTGGATATGTGACTATATTGCTAAGTTCCCAATTTTGTTGGATGAACTTATTGATCCTAAGCTATTGAATAATCCGCCAGAGCTTGGGCAATATGCCAAAGACTTACAGGTGGCGATGTTACGTATTCCTGAAGACGACGTAGAAAGTCAAATGGATGCGCTTAGACAATTTAAACAAGCGCAACAATTGCGTATCGCTGCTGCCGATGTTTGTGGTGTCTTACCTATTATGAAAGTGAGTGATCACTTAACTGCATTGGCAGAAGCTATCATTGCCGAGGTGGTGCAACAAGCATGGCAACAATTGACTAAGCGTTTTGGTCAGCCAAAATCTACGCTTGGTCAACACCATAAAGGGTTTGCTGTGATTGGTTATGGCAAGATGGGCGGTATTGAGTTGGGATATGGCTCAGATTTAGATTTAGTGTTTCTACATGAAAGTGACGCTAATGATATAACTAATGGTGAAAAGGAAATTTCAGCCATGCAGTTTTATGCCAAGCTAGCGCAAAAAATTATGCATATATTTAATACGCGAATGAGTAGCGGTATTTTGTATGAGCTGGATATGCGATTACGCCCTTCTGGTAATTCAGGCGTCTTGGTTATTCATGTTGATTCATTTAAAGACTATCAGCAACAGGAGGCTTGGACATGGGAGCATCAAGCATTAGTGCGTTCGCGTTTTGTTTATGGCCATCAAGCAATCAAACAACGTTTTGATGATATTCGTCAGCAAATTTTGTCGATGGAACGAAACCCACAACAATTAAAAAGTGACGTTATTGAAATGCGTAATAAAATGCGCAGTCATTTGGATAAATCAACCGATGAATTTTCTGATATTAAACATGCACAGGGGGGCTTGGTTGATATTGAATTTTTGGCACAATTTTTAGTGTTAGCCAATAGCGCTAAGCAGCCAACATTGACTGAATATTCTGATAATGTCCGCATCTTTGAGCAATTAACACAAGTGCAGTTATTAACGCCTGAGCAATCAAGCGCACTAATCAACTGCTATTGTGCGTTACGTAATATGGGGCATAGAGCCGTGTTAAATAATAGTGATGCCAAGCTGAGCGCGGTAGAGTTTAAGTCGTTGGCATCACCTGTCTGGGGTATTTGGCAACAGTTTATGGGAAATTAAGTAATCAGATATTAAGTTATTGGATACTAGGTTATTGGATATTAAACGCTAGTATTTTTGCCCGCGCCTAGTAACTTCGGGTATTGGCAGGTGCAGCCTTTGAGGTAAGCAAACGACACTCAGTATCTAAGTATTCGTTCGGCCCCGTATTAAAGACTATTGCTCGTTGTTGATAACAAAAATACACGGAAACGCCTTCGGGGAAATGTCCAGAAATGCCAGCACCAATTTGGTAAGCCGTTTGCAGTATGTCTTTGTCGATTCTAAACGGATCTTTAATGATTAGATCACGATTAAGGCGCCAAATAACCTCTAAGCCTTCGTCTTCGGCATACTCCATTAGCTTCTGTAACAAGGTAAAACCTTGGCGAAATGGTCTATTTACTTTATCACTTTGCCAGTTAGGTTTAAGCGGTCGGGTAACCATGGCTTTGGCTTGCAGTAGTGTTTCTAAATCGCCTTTAGGTTCGTCTAAAAATACCACGTTGTTGCGAATTTTCGGGCCTTCCTCATCTTCGTCTTCACCTTGTAAATTGGCGTAAAAACGCGATAAACCTTCTGCGGCCTTATTCTTTTGGACAATTTTTTCTGGTTCATTGTAGCTTTGAACTGGTTTAGTCGGGACATCATCGATGACCGGAGGCGCCTCTTTTTTGGCGTCACTGCTACTTTCACCGCCCAATGATAAGATCAACTCATGATTGGTCAGTAAAATATAGGCTAATGTCGACAATATTAAGGCAAAAATGCCGTTTCTAATCCAAAAGCTCATGCACTTACGTTTTTACTTAATAGGTGATAAACAAGCCTACCATACTGAATTTACGCTATTTATACAATGATGGGTCGGTTTTATTTGGTCTTGTTTTAAAGCGTCGATGTAACCACATATACTGCTCCGGTTTACGTAAAATTGCTTGCTCAAGTGCTTGGTTGATACGTATAACATCTGCTTCATCATCGTCTTCAGTAAATGGTGCCATGGCTGGCAGTATTTCGATGGTATAGCCTGTGCCATCGTCATTTCTTAATGGGATAACCATGTGGGTATTAACGTTTGGCTGACGGGCAAATATTAATGTGCCGGTGGTGGTGGCAGCATCCGGTACATTAAAAAATGGCACAAATAAGCTGCGACTGCGGCCGTAATCTTGATCCGGTAAATAAACACAAGTTTCGCCATCGTGCAGGGCGCTGATTAACCCACGAACATCGCGCTTACCTAGCATGTATTTATTAGAGCGGCCTCGACCTCTAAATTGAAAATATTCCATCAGCTCATTGTTGTGTGGGCGATAAAATACCACCATAGGGTTGGAATAACCGATACCACGACAACAAAACTCTACGGTTAAATAGTGCATGGCTAGCAGTAAAATGCCTTTACCGTCGGCTTGTGATTGTTCTAAGTGCTCAAGGCCAATGACTTTAACTTTGCGCTTAGCTCGCCAGTCTGGCCACCACCAGCCCATCCCCGTTTCTAATAGGGCAATACCGGTGTTTTCAAAATTTTTCTTAAGTAGCTTTTCGCGCTCCTCGGCTGACATATCAGGGAAGCAAAGTTTTAAATTGGTGTCGGCTACTTTTTTGCGAGTACCGCCTATGCGATACATCAGCTGTCCAATTTTTCGGCCAAGCGCTAATTGCCACTTAAATGGTAACCAAGAAATGCTGTATAAAACAAAGACGCCAAGCCAAGTGAGCCAATATTTAGGTAACAGAAATGATAATTTGAAGTTAGGTTGTAAAACTTTATTTTTGCTCACGCGATCTTTTTCTACTCATGGTAAACTATTGACATTATATTCTTTTTGGAAGTTAGGATGAAAGTAGATATTCCCGCTTTTAAACAAGCGCGCGTTTTGGTAGCTGGCGATATTATGTTAGATCGCTATTGGCAGGGGCCGACACAGCGCATCTCTCCTGAAGCTCCTGTACCTGTAGTTAAAATAAATCATAATGAAGACCGCCCAGGCGGCGCAGCCAACGTGGCGCTAAATATTGCCTCACTAGGCGGCCAAGTAACGTTAGCGGGAATTACTGGTGAAGATGAAGCGGCAAACATTCTTAATACTCATCTGCAGGCATTGAATATTGCCTGTGCTTTTAGCCACCAACCTGAAGTACCCACTATTACTAAACTGCGAGTGATGAGCCGAAATCAGCAGCTCATTCGCTTAGATTTTGAAGAATCTTTAGCAAGCTTAAATAAACAATGCTTTAACCAAGATGTTGCTGCACAGCTTGCTAACCATGATGTGCTGCTGTTGTCGGACTATGACAAGGGCACGTTATCTGATGTTCAAACCTTAATCCAAGCAGCAAAAGCGGCTAATGTCCCAGTGCTCGTTGATCCTAAAGGTAGTGCCTTTGATAAATATAAAGGTGCAACATTATTAACCCCGAATATGTCAGAGTTTGAAGCTGTGGTTGGCGCTTGTGCTAATGAGCGGGAAATTGTTGATAAAGGCCAGCAAATGCTGGTTGAGCTTGAGCTTGAAGCGTTATTAATTACTCGCAGTGAACAAGGCATGACCTTACTGAGAAAAGATCAAGAAGAGCTGCATTTACCGACTCAAGCCAGAGAAGTCTATGACGTTACTGGTGCTGGCGATACGGTCATTGCAACCTTAGCATTAGCCGTAGCTGCACAGGCGTCATATACCCAAGCATCAGCACTAGCAAATATTGCTGCTGGTATTGTTGTTGGTAAACTTGGTACATCAACGGTGAGTGAAGCTGAACTATTCGCGACTGTTCAAAGCGGACAAGAAAGCGGCTTTGGTGTGATGACTGAAGATCAGTTAAAAATTGCCGTTGATGCAGCGAAGGCTCGCGGTGAAACCATTATTATGACTAATGGCTGTTTTGATATTTTACATGCCGGTCATGTGTCGTATTTAACAAACGCAAAAGAGTTAGGGGCGCGATTAATTGTTGCGGTGAATAGCGATGCATCAGTTAAACGGTTAAAAGGTGAAGGTCGTCCGGTTAATCGCTGCGATCGTCGCATGGCAGTTTTAGCTGGCTTAGGCGCTGTTGATTGGGTAGTAGAATTTACCGAAGACACGCCACAGCGCATTATTGCAAACATTCTGCCTGATATTTTAGTGAAAGGCGGTGACTATAAAGTCGAAGAAATTGCAGGAGGGCAGGAAGTGATTGCCGCTGGTGGTGAAGTTAAAGTGTTAAACTTTGAACAAGGAATTTCAACCACAGAAATTATTAATACCATACGTTTAGAAGATTAACTTCCGATCTTAATGTGAGTGAATGGTGTAAAAACACAGAGATATAAAAAAGGCGCAGTTTGCGCCTTTTTTATATGTTCAGTAGTGCTGCCTATCTTAGTTAGGTAAATCAGCGTTGTGATAAACGTTTTGCACGTCATCACAATCTTCTAACATTGCCATAAATTTCTCGAAATTAGCAATATCATCTTCATTGGTAATTTCAGTATAAGTTTGTGGAACCCAAGTAATTTCTTCCACTTCTAAGTCATACTCTGGCATGCTGTTAGCAAATTCAGTTTTAATTTTATAAAACTCAGTATGCGGTGCATAAACAGTAATAATGCCATCTTCAAGCTCAACATCAGTTACATCGATATCTGCCATCATCAAATTTTCTAATACCGCTTCATCATCTTCGCCTTTAAAAGCAAATACTGCTTGATGATCAAACATGTGCGATACCGTGCCAGTAGAGCCAATTTTTGCATTAGTTTTAGTAAAACATTGACGCACATCTTTAATGGTACGATTGCCGTTATCCGTTAAACAGTCAATGATAACCATACAGTTACCTGGGCCAAAGCCTTCGTAACGTGCTTCAGCATAATCTTCGCCGCCAACACCAGATGCTTTTTTAATAGCATTTTCAATAACGTGAGTAGGTACTTGATCTTTCTTCGCTTTTTCGATTAAGCGACGAAGTGATAAGTTAGTATCAGGATCGGTACCGCCATTTTTGGCAACAACGTAAATTTCTTTACCGTATTTTGAATAAACTTTGGTTTTTTGGCCGGCCGTTTTGGCCATGGATTCTTTTCGGTTTTGGTAAGCTCTACCCATGTTAAACGCTACTATCTAATAATTTAATCAATCGCTAGATTTTAACAGTGAGTGGTAGGGAAATTCTAGTGTCGAGGTCAAAACAGATTTAATTTTTATCGTTTTTTGATTAAAAATTAGGTCGGAAAGTAAAGAGTTTGGCTAAATCAAAAATATGATTGCCGACTTATCGGCAATCATACCGTTAGTTAACTGCTGCATTTTTTCACCTTTTTATTAGTATTGTTGTCGCTGGTGTTGAGGTTGTTCAACTTCCCATTGGCTAATATCAATATCTTTTAAATGCCATAAAAATGAAATTGAATAACGAATTTTGTTCATTGAATTGTGTAACATGACTTGCTCCTTTGGTCGTTAATGTTATTCGGTATAAATTGTAGCGCTATATAAACTATCTGAAGTTTTAGCATTAATATGTTTAAACGCCATGATATTGCTTTTGACTATTTCATTATCGTCAACGAGCAGCGCGCTAGTTAAGTCGTCTAATGCGCCAATATTATCTTGGGCAAGATAACGGACAATCGCACGATTGCTATAAGCCATTGACTTTAGAAATTCTTTTTGGCGACTGCGACCGCTTACTTCGTCTATAGCATTAATGGCTTGGCTACAGTCGCTATTGGCTTGCGCTAGTTTTTTGAGTTTAATATTGGCAACACAAGCGCCCATTGCTTGATCGTAAGGCGAGGCTACTCTAGCAGTTGTTGAGGCAATTTTGTTTAAGCCTGAGCGATAGTCCCCAGAAACAATGTCTTGTGTACCAATAGCGTCTTTGACAATGGCAACTTTTAAACCTCGTAAACTGGTTGAGCTATCCATAGTATTTGCCACAACCGTATTTGCACTAATACCAACAAATGTGGCAACAGCAACTAACAGTGTGGCTTTTACGATATACTTGTTCATAACATTTTCTCCTAAAGTAAATGAACGACCACCAAAGTGGTGACACGTTAACTTTAGGAAAAGCGCCGATAACTGACAAACGATAAAAAAACACGTAATACGTGAATTAATTTCGCGTATTTAAAAGGTATGAATTTTAGAATCTTACAATCAATACCTGTGTTAAAACTAATGAGTGAAATTCTCTATTACCCAGTTAGCAAAAGTGGTTAGCTCAGGCGCTGACTCAATTGGCTCATGTTGCAATAGGAAGTATTTGTCGTTTGTCACTAGCTCTTGTTCAAATAACTTCACAAGCAATTGCTCACTAAACCAGGCCTTACTGATTGGCATTGGCACTAGTGCAATGCCCATTCCTTGTTGTGCGGCACGAGCTACACCAAACATACTGTCAAATTGAATAATTTGTTTAGGATCAAAATTGACTACATCATTGCGATCTGCCCATTGATGCCATGACCAAGGACGCGCCTGATGCAATATTAGTGGCACTGAACTGAGTGCTTCCAATCCATGCGACGCCCACTTCTTATAAAGCTTTTTATTACAAGCAGGTACATAGCGTACTGGAAATAACTCATGAACAACGCTGCCATTAGGTTTGCCATTGGCCAAGACAATAGATAGGTCTGCTTTTGCTGGTGCTTGGCTGGCTGATTTTACGGTTTCCAATTGTAAATTAATGTCTGGGTTGAGCTCTGCCCACTCACTTAATTTAGGGACAAATAATTCGCTAGCAAAAAACTCGGGTAAGCTGATCGTGATCGTTTTATTTTGTTGACTGTTAGTAAAGTCGGCAATGGTCTGCTCTAAGCTGGTAATGATAGGGTAAACCGAATTATAAAATTGCTTACCGGCACTCGTTAATTCTATGGCGCGGGTTTGGCGTTTAAAAAGAGGTGTGCCTAATTGGTCTTCTAATTGTTTTATTTGATGGCTTACCGCTGAGGGAGTCAGAAATAGCTGTGAAGCTGCGTGTTTAAAACTTAAACATTTAGCTGCAATACAAAATGAGCGTAAGCCACGAATTGGCGTTTGAATAGTCATGAAAATAAATAACGTTGCATTTGAAAAATTCAGTCCTAATTATTGCAAATGATAGACCAACTCAAATAATTTAATAGTTTCAATAGGTTATGTCTTTATTGTTATTTGCTGAACTAAAGAGGGTGCTCTGCCAATTGGCATGCGCACCTTGTTGGTGCATGAAGGCAAAAAAAAGGGCACTCTAATGAGTGCCCTGACAAATAAAAAAGTAAGTGTCTAATAGTTTAGAAATCGGGGGAGATTTCGAAAACAAATTTAGTGTAGTTGCACTACAAAATGATGACAAACGAGAAGAAATCACCTGACGAATTAATTTAATTCATTTATCTAAGCGCTGAATTGTCATAGTGATGTCATAAAAATATGCCGACGCTTAAGGCTAGCTCAAGGTCGACATATTAGAATAACTAAGTTGCAGATTAACTCTTAAGTGCGAATAATAATACTTGGGTCGGTATTAATATCGCCTTGGTCGTCTACAGTGGCAATATTGTTATCACACATCAAAATAGCAAGAGATCCTTGATCGGTATTTCGAGTAAAAGCAATCTGATAGCCATAACGAGTAAGACTATTTACTGCAAATTTTTGTGACGTAGATAAACGTGACATTAAGGCTAATTTACTAGGGGTAAACTGTCTGCGTTCTGTCGTCATAATATTTTCCTGAACTGATTCCATTCAATTCCTCCTTAACTGCTAGGATACTGTCCTTTAGTTTAGCGCTAATCAGCCTAATAAGCTATTTTTCTTCCATCATCTTTGGCTAATTATCATAAGTGATTGTTAAAGCTGCTAACCTTGCTGACATCAATGTTTGGGTGACAATGTTATTTACAAAAGGTTAACATATGACCGAATTAGGTAAAATTAGAATTTTAGAATGCAACATTTTATTGCGGAATTTAAGCAGGCATTTAGTGCATCATTTTGTGAAAAACTCATAGAAAATTTTGAGCAAGATAAAAATACTGTGCCCGGGCGAGTCGGATCTGGCGTAGATCTTTCAAAGAAAAATAGCATTGATTTACATATTTCTGAATTGGCGCATTGGCAAGCGGAAAATCAGGTTATTGTTTCTACTTTATATACTGCACTAGCTCAATATATCCGAGCGTTTCCACATATATTAATTGGTGCTGTGACACCAAGTATACTAGATGCTAAAACAGGGCAAGCGCGTGAACTTAAAGTTGAAGATATAGCCGCAATGCCAGATGCCATGTTGTCAGAAGTGATAAAAGGTGTGTTTTGTTTTGACAAAATCAATTTACAAAAATATAGCAAAAACACAGGTAATTTTAGTCATTGGCATTCTGAGCATTTTCCACACCCTAAAGATCCTCAACAAAAAAGTTTACATCGAACTTTACTGTGGTTGGTGTATTTAAATGATGTTGATGAAGGTGGCGAAACTGAATTCTTGTATCAACAAGCGCGAATTAAACCAAGCCAGGGATCATTGGTATTATCGCCATGTTGTTTTACACATACTCACAGGGGATTGACGCCTACTTCCGATGATAAGTATGTGTTGGCATCTTGGGTGATGTATTTGCCTGCTCAACAACTTTATCGATAGTTAAAATTATATAAAACAAAAAGCCGAAGCAAATGCTTCGGCTTTTTACTATAAGCATATTAATAATATGCTTAGCTTCAAGGTTAGAACGTTACATTAACTGTGGTTGTACAAGTAGCTGTACTTGCTTCACACACTTGATAGTTATAAGACCCACCGCCTTTAACATTTAAGTTGTCGGTGTAACTACCGCTGTTTGATACCGTATCAATCAGCGCGTTGTTACGGTAAATATCAACATTAGTTGCTGAACTGCCTGACCAATTTAGATCAACAACTTGTGCGCCACGAGACTTATAACCTGAAGCGGTTAATGTGAAATCGCCACCAGGTTCGCCACTATTATCACCAGCACAGCCGTTAGCTGATAGATAATCTGCTGCCGCTTTCGCTTTTACAATACCATAACCGAAGTTAACGTCATGACCTGAAGCACCTGCATCTTCTGCAGATTGTTTCAATGCATTACGAATTTCTTCGCCTGTACATGAAGGGAAATTAGACCATACTAATGCTGCAACGCCTGATACGGCAGGTGTTGCCATAGACGTACCGCTCATAAAGCCATAATCAGAGGTTGAAATATCTACAATAATATTTGTTGCACTAATCAAAGCTGCACGGTCTTCAAATGCTGCGCCAACAGCAGGAATAGAGGTAAGGTTAGTATCACCTAAAGTGCCGTATAGCATACCTGCTTCGTTATTAATGATGACGGCGCCGATACCATTTGAATCTTCACAATTTTTCACTTTATCGTGGAATGAAATATTACCGCGGTCAATCACACAGATTTTACCTGCTGCATTACCGTCAATAGCTTCGGCAGTACCCATAAAATAAGTATCAGCTTGCGCGCTTCCTGAGTTTTCCATTGCGGCAGAGGCAAAAAATTGGCCGTCTGCGGTTAATGAAGATGCTGTTGCTAAATCAGCAGGGTATGTTGATAGCGTATCAACACCACCAGCAGTAACCTCTACACAGATCGTTTCATCGGTTTTAGCTTTTTTACCACGGCCACTTAGACAGCTAGGGTATTGAGAAAAGTCAGCAATTGCATTGTTGTTGTCATTTGCACCAACCATCACCACAGACGAATAGCCAGCAGGATATGAGCGCACATCGTTACCGTCATTACCAGCAGCAGCCACTACTAAACCGCCGTTTGCTACGAAGTTTTTAAAGGCGTTTTCTTCAGTAGCGTTAGCGCCGCCACCACCTAAACTCATGCTGATAATGTTAGCGCCAGCATCAGCACATAAGTTAGCCGCTTGAGCTAAATCAGAAGAATAGCCCCAGCCTTCGGCGTTAAATACTTTGATAATATGCATATCAACGCCCGGTGCCATACCAACTACACCAACGTTGTTGTCTGCAGCGCCAATGGTACCTGCAACATGAGTTCCGTGTGGGCCACCATGCTGATCCCAGTTACCTGTGCCACTGTCATTATCGCCAGTGATTTTATTCCATTCAAAGTCAACATTTGAACGATCTAAACCGGAATCAATCACACAGACTTTCATGCCTGCACTTGCATCAAACGTTACTTGATCAGCTTGAGATTGGTAAACGGCATAAGGCGTGATTTGGCCTAATTCTGGATTACCGCTATCGTCGTTATATAACCCGAGTAATTTACGTTTGTGATCTTGCTCAACGAGTTTAACGTGCGGATTGTTTAGTAGGCCTTTAATTGAGCTTAAGTCTTTACCGTCAAATGAAGCAGCTACAAAGCCATTAGCATCGACATTTACTTCGCCACCAGCTTTTTTGACTAAGGCTTTTACTAAACCTTTATGGTCGTTATCTACTTGGAGAATAACTCGTTCGGCAAGGGCTTGGGTGGATAGTGCGCTTAGTACTGAAAACGCGACAATAGATAATTTTTTCATGTTACTACTCTCTGCTGTTGTGCTCTTTACTAAAACAAAAACTGCTTTGTTTTAGAGCATCGTATTTATAAGTTTAGTCAACAATCTGATGTTGTTGTAACACTCAGCATAGTGCAAGTATTGTTCAAAAGTCCAAAGGTTTGTTAATAAAATGTTACTTATTTTTTGTGTAGGAATTATTTTAGAGCACTAAAATTTAGAAATGTTATTACTTATCAATGCAGTAGATTAAAAATGGATATTTTAAAGCTGATATATGCATTCGATGAGGAATGATATAGGCGTTAGGGAAGGCGAAGTTGGTTTACTTTCAGCGGTGAAAAAAGTAGCAAGTGGCTATAATAAACAGCCACTTTCATATGGTGAGTTGTATTTATAGCAATGGCTTAATTGATCATAATAGTTTTATAAAGCAATAAAGAGCCTTCCTCGTTTTGCTTAACATCCATAATAAATTCATCACTTTCACCGCGAAACACGGTGTCGTTTGCGATAGGCGTATCTTGTATTCCACGATCAGCGTATTCAGGGTGTAAAGTGCAGATGTCTGTGGTCAATGACTCAGTAAAGGCAAACTGGGAAATGACTTGATCATTATTATTATTTTTTACTCTAAAGTGAATGTGAATGGTGCGTGAAGAGTACCAACCCGGGAAACAGGTTTTAAAGTTTACTCGGCCATCACTGTCTGTTACCGCTGTTCCTCTAAACCATGTGGACTTTAATGAGGCAGTATCATTGGCGGTACAAAAACTTCCCGCAAAACGATCAGCATCGGCGCTACTGCTGGTATCGCCTGAATAAATACCGCGGACATCGCAATGCCATACTTCCACTTCTAAACCACTTTGCGGTACGCAATTTTGATCGACAACTTGCAAGCAAAGTTGGCAAGGCAAACCTACTTGTTCGGCAGAAATATCATCAATAACATCGACGGCAAAATAGCAAGGTCCTTCGGTGAAGTTTGGTGTTAAGGCTATGGCACAAGTACTGGCTGTATCGAATAAGCTAGTATCTGGAAAGTTTTGGTACATGCCTTGAGTACCGCCTGATAGCCAGTTTTCAGGTGTAATTCCTTCTGTTCCGCCAGTGTTGTTACCACTGTCGCCTGAATTGTTATTGCCATTATCAACTTGGTTATCTTCTTCATTTGACGAATTTGACGAATTTGTCGAGCTGTCGCCGCAACCTATTAAGCCAAGCACTGGCATAGTTAAGGCTAAGGCGGTGGTTTGCTGAATAAATTTTCTGCGGTTTACTTTCATTTGCGTATTTACCTATGTGATGAACTTTTAAATCGAGGAGACGGTTTACTGTCGACATAAGCTAGCAAAAGATTGTGTGTAAATTATGGAGTAAGTTTGCGTTTTTACTATTTTATAAGGTTAGATTGATTGGCATAAGGTTCCTCACAATTTCTTCACATTTAGCGTGAAAACAACATATTTTCTCCACTGCTTATGGAATTTGGCTTGCTTGAAATAGGGGGCCAATAATGGTTTTACATATAGGAGAAAAATAATGGAAATATCACAAGGCTATTCAAATGTGCAATTTTCACAGGTAAATAATGTTGGTGCTCGTCCGCCTATGCCACAAGGTGAGCCGCCTATGTTGCCTGAGGAT
The DNA here is from genome assembly GCF_053470325.1 of Colwellia sp. MEBiC06753. Lineage (NCBI taxonomy): Bacteria > Pseudomonadati > Pseudomonadota > Gammaproteobacteria > Alteromonadales > Colwelliaceae > Colwellia > Colwellia sp. MEBiC06753. The sequence continues at coordinate 69,389 of NZ_JBQMTM010000002.1, forward strand.
GATGCACTATCGGGCTTTTTAAATACTGCTCAAGATGACGAAGAAGTCAGGGAATTTATGCGCAGTGCGATGGAAATGGAAATGTCCGGCAATTTTGATGCGGCAACTCTTGCCGCTAATGCGCCAGAGTCGCTGCAAGCTTACGCAGAGCAAGAGGGTATTGATTTAGAATCTTATTTCAATGAAAAGCACTAACACTTTTCAGAGATGAAAGATAAAATGGAAAGACCTGCTGGTGGTCCACCGCCACAGGAAGAAAATGCACAAAGTCAGTTATATAGCCAAATAGCGCAACTAACTGATGAACAGCAAAGTTTAATGAGTTCGTTACTGAGCTCATTATCGATTGATGTTAGCGCTTAACGAGTTGGTAGTCGTGCTGGTGCAGTATATTCACCAGCATAAAATAAGCGGCTAATTCGTTGGCCATTAAACATTGGCCATTAAATATTGATCATTATTTAAAGCTAAGCGCTAACCAAGCTTAGCTTTTTTATTACCACTAATTAACCTGAACTTTATTAGGTGTGCAAAAAAGAGCTGTTATTGTGCGACGGCTTTTAATGTGTAGCCGACACCATAAATCGCATTGATATAGCCATTGCCGCTGATAGAGGAGAGTTTTTTTCTTAGGTTTTTAATATGCGAGTCTATGGTTCGTTCATAAATTTCTATGTCGCGCTGCTTAGCTGCTAACAGTAATTCTTTGCGACTAAACACTTTTTCAGGATGTTCAAGTAAGCGTTGTAGAATATTAAATTCGTTAACCGTAAGCTTTATTGGTTGTTGCTCTACTGTGACTTGGAAAAGCTCAATATCCAAGACTAAGCCATTGAAAGTTAATTGCTTGTTGTGTTTAGCGGCAACTTGTTTGCGGTTTAACCAAACGCCAATACGCGCCATAAGTTCTTTCGGGCTAAAAGGTTTGCAAACATAATCATCGGCACCAGCATCAAAACCTATTAACCGATCAATTTCTTCTACTTTTGCGGTTAAAAAGATAATCGGAATATTGCTAAAAGATCTTATTTCTTTACATAAACTGATACCATCTTTTTCGGGTAACATAATGTCGAGAATACAAATATCAATTTGTTGATTACGCACAGTATCAATGACATTTTCACCAGAAGATAACACCGTATACTGGTATGACTCTAACGCTAAATATTTAGCCAGTGTTGAAGCTATGCGCGGTTCATCTTCAACTAAAAGCACATGAAATTTTTTCAAAAGAACGCCTGCTTATATTACTTTGGGCAGTCTGATTGTTATGGTCAAGCCACCGTGTTGGTTGTTGGTTGCATTAATGTCGCCGCCGTGAGCGTTAACTATATTTTTGCAAATAGCCAACCCTAACCCTGATCCGCCTGTTTGACTGTTGCGAGAGCTATCTTCTCGATATAAACGCTCAAACAGCTTATCTAAGGCAGTTACATTAACGCCAGGGCCAGAGTCTTCAATACTAATGTAACCATAATTATCTAATGGATAGCAGGACAGCCAAATAGTTCCATCTGCCTCGGTATATCTTAAACAATTTTCCAGTAAATTAGTGATCACTTGCGCGAGTCGATTGATATCACCCCTATCGATAATGCTTGAAAATCCCCCATTAATTGTTTGTTTTGCTGATTAAAAGCTGGTTGGAACCTCTTAACTTGTTGTTCGAGCAGTTCAGCGATATTGATCGTTTCGGTTTGGTTATTCAGTTGCAGTTGATCGGTAACAGAGAGCTCATGTAAATCATTAATTAAACGATTTAACCTTAAAATATCTGACTTGAGTAACGCCAGATTTTCTTCATTTGCCGGCATAACGCCATCAACCATAGCTTCAACATCACTGCGCATTATGGTGAGTGGGGTGCGTAATTCATGGGCAATATCTTGTAGCCACTGCTTTTGTTGTTGCTCATAGTTAGCCAGTTGTTTGCCAATATTATTAAACTGCTGTGCAAGCTCAGCTAATTCATCATTCGAGTTGATTAATATTTTCTGGCGAAACTGTCGCTGTGCTAGTGCCACACTTCCTGCCATTAGTTGATTAATTGGTGCCGCCAAATGCTTAGTCACAAAAAAACTCACCATAGCAGCCAATAAAATGCCGCATAGCGTTAGCCAAAATATGTTGTGAAACTGAGAGCTAGGTAATATTTGGTCGATCGCTAACGATGAGTTATCTGCTTTAACTAAGTTGAGTTGGCCGATAACCTGATTATTTTGTGTGATTGGAACGCTAAATTGCATTGGCTGCGCAAGCGTTGTTTGAGACTTGATTAACGGTTGATTATCAACCGACAATAAGGAGATTCGACTAGCGATATTCGCCGCTTTTATCTCAACAGGTAACCTAAATTTATGGTCACTAACGGGTGGCTGCTCGAAATTTTGCGGGGGTAATTGATCTGGCTGAAAAACAGGTTGAGCATTTTCAGGCGGCTTTTTATCGTCAAAAAACTTATCGAAGTGGGGAGGCGGTAAATGATCTGGCATAGCGGGTTTTGGCGGTGCCATTGCTAGTAATTCATCGGTAATAATGCCTTCAATATATTGCTGCCAAAACTGCTTATCATTAACTAGCATTTGCCAACTATGGCTTCGATCATAATATTGCGCCAAATGGTGCGACAGGCTAATAACTACCGCCTGTTCTTCTTTTTGTGTTGCTTGATTTATGTACTCTGAAACGGCGCTATGATTGATGTAATTCATCGTCATTAGCGCAATAAATAGCAATATGAGTACAGAGAGGTTAGCTAAGAACAGTTTATGGAAAAGGCGCAGTTTTATGGTCATTCGGTTAGGTCACAACTTTTGTCTAGGTCATCTTGATAGTATCGTCTTGTAAGTATTACCTTCTAGGCAATTACAAGGAATTGAACAATCAAAGATGGGTAAACGCAGTTGTTAAAATAACGCGGGCAGTATATTGAAACAATGCAGCGCAGGGGATTTTGTTTAAAAAACATAAATAATCCATATTTTCAAAATTACTTAGCCAAACAAAATTACTTAGCCAAAAAAATTACTTAGCCCAACAGTGAACGCGCAATTAACCTTGTTATTCGTGATTAGTGTTGTTGTTCGCTTCTATATTGGCTAGGCGGCATACCAAACCAAGTTTTGAAACTTCGGCTAAAAGCTGAAAATTCCGAGTAGCCTAAGTTAAGCGCTAATGCGGTCATCGACATATCATTCAACTGTAGCATGCGAGTGGCAATGTCTTTACGGGTTTCTTCAAGTAAAGCGCGATAGCTGGTGTGGTGGCCAGTTAACATACGTTCAAGCTTTTTCGGATGAACCCCTAAACTTAAGGCAACGTTTTCTTTGCTGCAATCCCCTGTGGGTAACAGCATATTAATCGCATGACAAACAATGGCGGTATTATCGATTTCTGGCGATAGTGGCTGCTGATTAAACTGTTTTGCCACAATATCTTTAACTAAGTTTTGCGGCATAGCTGGTTTGCGATTAAGTACATTCGACGAAAAGTGCAAACCATCCGTTGCTTGGTCAAATAAGGTTTTTACTGTATAGCGACTAAAGTCATTTTTTTGTTGATTATTAGGTGCACTTTGCCTAAAACAAAGCTTATCTGGTTTCCAATGACCACCGGCTAAATCGGCAATAATTCGATAAAACAAGCCGACACTTAATTGTATTAACTGTGGGTAGCTATGATAGCGATTGACCAGTAATTCCAAGCTAATTTCACAACTGCCATTAGCACTAAGTTGCAAGTCAAAAATTGCGCCTTGCGCGTGCATATAGGTATATTTTTGTGCGACTTGTAATGCATCACCTATCGTTGGCTGTTGACACATATAGGCGCCAATCAAACCTACCGTGGTAATGTTTTGCTTAAAACTCAATGCCGTGCCAAAGGTTGGAAGATCAAAATGATCGGCAGTGAGCTCTAATAAGTCCCCGAAGTGACTGTACAAAATCATATTATCGGGATTGTTAAGTTGTGCAGGAATAATATTGGCGGCATTTAATAACGCGATAGGGTCGCCACCTAGCTCTTCTACTAACTCTATATAACCTGCTAAAGCACCAGCCCTTAAATAGTATTGCATTTTGCCTCTAATGTTGTTGACGAGCGCTTTACTCTGATAAATGAGAATGCAGAAAACCAGTCAACTGATTTCCATCATTGTCTTATATTGTCATGTTGGTGTCGTAAAGTGTCAAGCCGCTATCTATTTAATAGTGCTAAAACTATAAAAGAGACTTTGATAACAATAAATCACGTTAATTAATAACATAAGCAAAGCTCGTCAGATTACCAAAATAATAATAATAAAAATCGCATCAGAGCGTTTGGCTAAGCCAAGCGTGGGGGAGCACCTTTTAAAAAGCATGCTTTTAGCTTGAGGGCTAGTTGCAGGCTTTAATAGGAGAAAACAACATGAATCAAATGAACGCTATTTGTATGACAAATGGCAAAATCACAGTAAATCAAATCGATTTGCCAAAACCGGCTGCTGGCCAAGTGTTGGTCAAAAGCCTTGCATGCGGCATATGTGGCTCAGATTTACATATTACGCGCCACGGTGATGAAGTCTTTGATATCTATAAAAAGCTTGGTGTGATGCCAGATATCGGCGGTGAAACTCCTAGCATAATGCTTGGTCATGAATTTGCCGCTGAAGTTGTTGAATACGGTGAACAAACCAAAGGCGATATTGCCATTGGTAGCCGCGTGACCTGTGTGCCTATGTTAATGACCATGGGTGGTGCGGGTGTTGGTGTGACACCAGGTTTATACGGTGCTTATTCCGAATATTTTATTGTCGATGAGGCCTTACTCATTGCTATTCCTAAAAATGTTTCATCAGAAGCTGCTGCCATTACTGAGCCACTGGCTGTTGGCTTGCATGCGGTTAATCGAGCGGAAATTACTGAAGACGATATTGCATTAGTTGCCGGTTGTGGTCCTATCGGTTTAGCGGCAATTGCTGCGCTTAAGCTGCAAGGGGTAAAGCATATTGTCGCTTCCGATCCACAAGCGAGTAAACGCGCTATTGCCAAGCAATTTGGCGCTACGCATCTGGTTGATCCAAGTGTTGATGACGAAGTGGCATTAGCTAGCCAAATAGCCAATGGTAAACGCGTGGTGATATTTGAATGTGTTGGTGTCCATCAGCTCATTAATAGCTTTATTTTACGCGCGCCTGCTCATGCAACGTTAGTGATCACCGGCATTCATACCGCAGATACCCAAGTTAATTTTGGCTACGCAACAGTCAAAGAAATGGATATCCGTTTTTCTTATTACTACACACCTGAAGAATTTGCCCAATCGTTGGATAATATTGCCAAGGGTAAAGTTGATTGGCAGTCAATGTGTACAGGAAAAGTAGGCTTTGATGGTGTTGCTGGGGCTTTTGAACAGCTACTTAAACTGAATGATCATATCAAAGTTATTATTGAGCCATGGCGCTCTGGTGAGCTAGAAAATACTCAGTTTTAGGAGCGGACATGAATAAGGTGTTTGTTACTGGCGCAGGTGGTTTTATCGGTCGTCATTTGGTGCGTGAATTATTAACAGAACAAGTTTTAGTGACCGCATTGATGATGCCAGGTGAATCTGTACCAGAGGAATGGTTAGGTAAAGTTCATATTGTCACTGGTGATGTTCGTAACCTGGTTGAACTTTCCGATCAAATTGGTGGCTTTGATACTTGTTTTCACTTAGCGGCCATCGTTAGTGATTGGGGCGCCAAAAAAGATCATGTTGATATTACCGTTAATGGCACGAAACAAGCGATAACCCTTTGTTTAATTCATTCTGCTCGTTTGGTGGTCACTACAAGTATTGCCGCGTTTGGCAGCGCCTTAGGCCGTGGCCATCTTGATGAAACAACACCATGCGGCAGTGCAGCATCTTATTATGAACAGGTAAAGCAGCAACAAGAGCAAGTAACGTTAGACGCGGTAAACAATGCTGGCTTAAGTGCAGCTATTATTCGACCAGCCAATGTTTATGGCGTTGGAAGCGTTTGGGTTAATCGTTATATTGAGCTGTTAAGCCAACAGCAGCCGGCATTAATGGGTACTGGCGATTGGGATGCAGGATTGGTTCACGTGCAGCATGTGGTTCAGGCACTCATTTTAGCCGCTGCCAAAGTTGACTTGCCAAGCGGCGAAATTTTTGTGATTGCCGATGATGCTGGCGTTACTTGGCGACAATATCTCGATGCACTGTCAACAACATTAAACCTACCGCGAGCTAAAAGTATTCCTAACTGGTTAGCTAAAATCTTAGCACCAACACTTGAATGGTTTGGTCACCTGATTAATCAACAAAAAGCGCCATTGGTAACGAATTTAGCTTACCGCCTAACCGGTGTTGAAAGTGTTTTTATCAATGATAAAGCGAAACAACAGCTGGGTTATACACCTTATATCAGCCTAAATATGGCGATGGCAGAAATTAAACAAAACTATTTTAACGACAAATAGTTAACGAAAAATAAGCAAAATGCTTTATTACTATAAGAGAATTAAATTATGCAACTACCTACAGCAATTAATCACCAAGATGCGTTATTAACATTAACGACTAGCGAAGACACATTTGTTAGGGATGCGTTACCAGGTATACCTGGCGTACACGTGTCGCCCTTGTTTCTAGATCCTGAAAATGGTATTTGGGTATTAAGAGTACAATTTGAACCGGGTGTAGTTTTACCTAAACACTTTCACACTGGTGTAGTACATTTATATACCATGAGCGGCAGCTGGAACTACGTTGAATACCCAGATCAACCACAAACAGCGGGTTGTTACTTGTATGAACCAGGCGGTTCAATTCACCAGCTTGAAACTCCGGTTACTAATGAAGGTGTAACTGATACGGTGATGATGGTTCAAGGAGCAAATATTAACTTTGATCAAGACGATAACTTCTTGAATATTATGGACGCGGGCTGGATTGAAGCAATGATTCATGTAGCAGCTGAGCGCGATAATAAGAAAGTTAAATATATTAAACCGAGTGGCCTTGCCGACTATAACAAGTAAACTATTATTCGTTATAAAAATAACAATTAAAATGCCAAGTTATACAGAAAACGGTAAGCTTGGCACAAATAAAGGGAAGGTAACTTCCTTTAATTGATCCAATATGAGGAAAGAATTCATGCAGTCGAATGTAAATGACTATCACAATCTTAGCCATTTTCTAAGTGAAGCTATGCAGCAATTTAAAGATAAAGCCGCTTATAGCTGTTTAGGACAAGAGCTAACTTTTGCCGAAATTGATGCAAAATCAACGGCACTTGCGGCATATTTTCAGTCGTTAGGGTTGAAAGCCGGTGATCGTATTGTTATTCAACTGCCCAATATTACCCAATATCCAATTACCACTTATGCAGCATTTAAAGCCGGGCTGGTGGTCGTAAATACCAACCCACTTTATACCCCGCGTGAAATGAAACACCAGTTTAATGACTCTGGTGCCAAAGCCATTGTTATTCTGAAAGACCTTTACCCTAAGCTTGCAGAAATACAACAAGAGGTTGGTATTGAACATGTGATTATCACTGGTGCTGCTGATTTACTAACTGGCGCCGATGCATTATCCGATAATGAATTAGCAGCAAGTGGGGCTTCAGGCTGTTCACTAATCGGTTTTAACCCGGCAATTAGTGCAGGTGAGTCATTGGCACTTGTCGAGTCTCTAGCAAGCATTGATGATGTCGCGGTATTGCAATATACCGGTGGCACTACAGGTGTTTCAAAAGGTGCCCAATTAACTCACCGCAACTTAATTGCTAATACTATTCAAACAGAGCAGCGCTTAGGGGAGCACTGTAAAGAAGGGCAGGAAATATTTATCTGTCCTTTACCGGTTTATCATATTTATGCGTTTATGGTGAACATGTTGTTGTTTGCGTCCAAAGGTAATTTAAATGTACTTATTCCTAACCCACGTGATCTAGATGGCTTTATTGCAGCCATTAAACCGTATCGTATGACCGGTTTTTCTGGGATTAATACCTTGTTTGTTGGCTTGTGCACTAAGCCAGAATTTCGAGAGCTAGACTTTAGCAAATTAAGTTTAACTGTCTCTGGTGGTACAGCATTAACCAGTGCTGCAGCTAGTATTTGGCAAGAAGTGACGGGCTGCACGATTTCTGAAGGCTATGGTTTATCAGAAACCTCACCGGTTTTAACCCTTAATACGCCAGGTGAAGAACAAATTGGAACCGTTGGTTTACCGTTACCTGACACTGAAATTCAGTTTTGGGATGAAAACGACACGCCAGTAGCTGAGGGAGAAAGTGGTCAAATCGTTGCTCGCGGCCCGCAAATTATGAAAGGTTATTGGAATATGCCTGAAGAAACCGCTAAGGCAATTTCAAGTGATGGCTTTTTCAAAACGGGTGATATTGGTTTACGCTTGCCCAATGGTTACATCAAAATTGTTGATCGCCTAAAAGACATGATTATTGTTTCAGGGTTTAATGTTTACCCTAATGAAATTGAAGATGTGTTAGTTTCGCACCCTGCGATTTTAGAAGCGGCGGTAATTGGTGAAGAAGATGCTAAAACCGGCGAAGCCGTTCATGCTTATATTTCATTAAAACAACAGGTTACTGAGCAAGAGGTGATTGATTATTGCCGTGAGCATTTAACCAATTACAAAGTGCCGAAGAAAGTAACGATTTTAGAAGAGTTACCAAAATCAACCGTAGGGAAAATTTTACGTAGAGAATTGCGTAAATAATTACCGTTTATATGTAATTTTTCTGAGCTAAGACTTTAGCTTTGGTTATTTTAAAGCCCTGAATCATATGGTTCGGGGCTTTTTTATGAATTTAAAGGTGGCTGTGCTGTTAGTTATTAATAAATAACATTATTTATTTGTTTTAGATTAAGAAACACTAATAATTTTTCCCGCTTTGATACGATTACTTCTACACTTAATGGCATAAACAATTTGAATTCAAGGAACGTCAATGGCTACCATTTCTTTTCACGGCGCAGCACAGGAAGTTACAGGCTCTTGTCATTTATTAAGTTCACCAGCAGTCGGCAAAATTTTGCTTGATTGTGGCCTCCATCAAGGTAGCCGCTCAAGGAAACAGCTAAGTCGAGAGCAATTTGGTTTTAACCCTCGCACAATAGATGCTGTCATTTTATCTCATGCCCATTTAGATCATTCAGGGCGTTTGCCGGCATTAGTCCATGATGGTTTTGAAGGAAAAATTTATTGCTCGCAAGCCACAGCGCAATTATTGCCAGTGATGTTATTTGATGCGTTGAGTTTGTATGAAAGTGAATTGGAGCGTGAGAATCGCAAGTTGCGCAGAAAAGGCAAGCCAGAAATTCCAGCGATTTACTCTAAAACTGATGTTATTGATGTTTTAGCCCTGTGTGAACCTAAAGCGTATAAAGAAACATTTCACCTATCGCAAAATGCTAGCTGTTGTTTTTATGATGCTGGTCATATTCTTGGCTCCGCAATTTCAGAAATTAAACTTACCGAAAAAGGTAAACAGAAAACCCTAGTGTTCTCTGGCGATTTAGGTAAAAAAGATACCTTGTTGATGAATGACCCAACGTTTTTAACCTCTGCTGATATTGTTTTAATGGAAGGTACTTACGGCGATAGAGAGCACAAATCGATGGGTGATACCCTTGCTCAATTTAAAGAAATTTTGCACAACGCATACACGCGAGGCGGCAATGTGATGATCCCGTCTTTTGCTGTCGGCAGAACCCAAGAATTATTACTGTATTTAGGCAAACTTCAACACGCTGGTGAGTTAGATAATTGGCAGATATTTCTAGATAGCCCGATGGCAATTGAAGTGACTAAAATATACGATCAATGGTTGCCTACGCTTGATTGTGAAGGGGTAAAACCTTTATGTACGGGTGAACAAACGTTATTAAAAAACTTTCTTTCAACGTTACATTTAACGGTTAAAGCTGATGATTCAATGGCGATAAATAAAATTACCAAAGGCGCCATTATTATTGCCGGCAGCGGTATGTGCACCGGCGGCCGCATTACTCATCATTTTAAACATCGAATTTGGGACAGCCGAAATACTGTGGTGTTTGTTGGTTATCAAGCTAATGGCACCCTTGGTCGCAACATTGTTGAGGGCGCGAGCCAAATAAAACTCTTTGGGGAAGATATTATTGTCAAAGCCAATATTGAAACATTAGGCGGATTTTCCGCTCATGCCGGACAAAGTGAGCTAATTGATTGGGTGGCTAATTTTAATAGTGAGCCCAAAGTGGTATTAGTCCATGGCGAGGCAACAGCGCTTGATGTACTTGCCGATAGCCTATGGGAAACTAAAGGGATCTCCGCCGAAATCCCAATGCTTAAACAATGTATTGCGTTTTAATTGGAAGTTAATGGTTTGGTTTATTGACTCTATATTTTGTTATATAGCGACAACTTTTAATACGCCAACACTGGCGTGGGTTACTTTGACTTCCGTTCCTTTGGCTATAGGTTCGTTGGCAATGACTTTCCAGTCAACGCCAGATAGTTTATGAGTGGAACTGTTGAGTGCGTCAATATCGTCATTAAGAATAAAGGTTAAACCGATAAAGTCATTACTCACTTCTTGTGTAATGTTTTTATTTTGAAAGTTCTTTAACGGCTTCCATAAAATAAAAGCAAATAGCGTTGAGCTTAACGCCAATGCCAGCGACACCATAACAAAGGTCTCCGGCAGTATTCCCAGCAAAACCAACACGCCACACAAAACTGCCGCTAAGCCAACAAAAGTCAGTATAAATGACGACATGCCAAAAATCGCAACTTCTAGAATAAGGGCTAGGATGCCAAATGACATCAGAGATTCGCCTAAATTATTTAACAGAAACTCCATAACTTCACCTTAATTTAACTAAAGCTGTTTACTTTGATTCATCACGTTCAAAATGCTTGTGGCCTGTGCAACTAACGAGCCGGCTTCTGTTTGCCCATCAGGTAATAACACCACTGTTGAGTCTTTTGCTATTGCGGCTTTGGCACTGATGGCCTTAGTAGCTAAATCTAACTCTATTGCTTTTTGACCTTCTGGTGTCGATGCTGTTTCACCTATTTTCTCGATTGCTTGCGCTTGCGCTTCGGCCACTTTAATTATGGCTTCGGCTTCACCTTCAGCTTTAAGTACTTGTTCTTGTTTGTCAGCTTCTGCCGCAAGAATTTTTGATTGCTTTTCGCCCTCAGCTTTGTTGATTTGTGACTGCTTTAACCCCTCAGACTCTAGAATGGTCGCGCGCTTTTCCCTTTCGGCTTTCATTTGTTGTTCCATCGCATTCATCACTGATTGTGGTGGAATGATGTCTTTAATTTCATAACGTAAAACCTGAACCCCCCAAGTTTGCGCGGCTTCGTTAATCGCTGAGACAATTGCAGAGTTAATTGCATCTCGCTCTTCAAAGGTTTTGTCTAACTCCATTTTACCAATTTCAGAGCGCATGGTGGTTTGTGCCAATTGGGTTACCGCAAAGTTGTAGTCGTCTACGCCATAAGTCGCCTTCATAGGATCAAGTACTCGAAAATACAAGACACCGTCCACCGTTAACGTGATGTTGTCTTTGGTAATAGCCCCCTGACTCGGTACATCGACTGCTTGTTCTTTTAATGAGCGATCAGCACTTATTTGCTCAATAAAAGGCACTAGAAAATTTAAGCCAGACTCTAATGTCCGGCTGTACTTACCAAATCTTTCGATGACATAAGCGCGATTTTGTGGAACAAACTTAATGCCGCTTTTGAGTATAGCTAATACCAAAACCAGTAAAACAAACTGCACGCTAAACACTAGGTTAATTATATTTTGTATAAGAATATCCATAAATGTCCTTGATAATTATCATTATGGTTAATAACTTGATATCCAAGTTGCCATGTACATAATTGTCACGCTTTGATGATGATGTAAAGCAGAAATCGAGTAAGAAAGTGCTATTTTCTTTATACTTATAGTGTTTTTGCTGTCGGCGTAATCTACTAATGTCCTGTAAATTACCTTGTTCAAAAAGCTATTTATTAATCTTTTTTATATAGAAAAAAGCCTTCAATACATGAAGGCTTTTCATTGATAGATTAGAAACCTATTTTATGGACGTTCAATGGATACAACTGGTGATGTCCAAGTTTCCCAATGAGAAGGATCATTAACGTCACCATTTGCTTTAAGTAGTCTTAACTCTACTATGTAGTTGCCATTTTCCAGCGTCTTTCTTTTTTGCTTATCGTTCCCTTTACCATTTGAACCATTACTGTGCAATCGAGTGCCGTCCCAGCTAAATTCGAAGAAGCCATCTTGCGCATCATTGCGAGGTAAATATTCATTGACGAATGCATGATAAAATACCGGATGAACGAGTTCACCTGTCTCCGCATGATAAATGTTTGCTTCAAAGTATTCGGCTTGATGATCAAAGTGCACTAAGAAGTATGCAATGTCATCACCTTCCATAGTAAACGTATGATCTTCAGCGAAGTTAACTTTATTGTACAAGCCACCTTCTAAGTAGGTTAACCAAGGCATACCATAGTCACCTGGTGTCATATGCTGGATGCTTTGGTAATCCCCAACAAATCCTGCATAAGGTACACGAATAACTTCTCCGCCATCTTGAGGAACAAGTACAATGTAGCCACCATATAAACCATCAGGTGCTGGTCCGGTAGCTGGGTTAATCGTTGCATCAAATGATGCGCTGCTACCAGATTCAACAGTAATTGATGGTTGAGAGAACACTACAGAAGCGTCACTTCCATAGTATCCGGTTACATCGGTGACCCCCGAAGTTGAAATTGCCCATTGATGGTAAAGATTGTAAGTAATGCTTTCAGTACCATCATTTCGTACTGTTAATGTTTCTGTATGTGGACCACTATCACTTTCGCCTGTAGCAATTTTACCCGGAGTCACTATTGTTGTTGCTAAGATAGCGTCATCAATATCAACCATACCCGAACCCTGGCGATGCACGTGGTCTGGTAACCCCAATTGTGGGTTTAAAGACCAAGACGCAGGATCTGAGCTATTTTGTAGTAAAGCTCGCATTTCACCTGCTGGAGTATTGGGCTTAGCTTGCAGTACAAGCGCTGCAGCACCTGCGACATGAGGTGAAGCCATTGAAGTACCACCTAATGTTGCGTGACCACCTTTTTCTAATGGATAGGTACTGTAGATAGCGCCACCTGGAGCAGAAATGTCAGGCTTAAGTGCTAAATCAGGGGACAAACCAAAAGAACTGAATGATGATATTAGACCACCTGTAGGGTTAGGTGCAGAAATTAAAGAGTCTGACCAATTAACTGTGCTACCAGCCAATTGAGCCCTCATAAACTCACCATCTTCAAGTGAAATACCTACAACTGGTGTTGCACCATCTATTGGGGTGCCTAATGTTCCGTTAAAGCCTCCGGAAGAACTATTGTGAACAATCACAGCAGTTGCTCCTGCATTAATCGCATTGACAGCTTTATCTCTAAACGCACAACCACCACGAGAAATTAAGGCTGTAATTCCTGTTACATCAGCTTCTAATGGCATACCATTACAAGCAAGACCAACATAGGCATATTCACTTGAGCCAGACGTTGGCGCATCACCAGCAAATGACATGCTACTGTAGGTAACTGCTTGACCATTTACCTCAAAGTAAGAAGATAAAACTTCAGTATTGTCTATTGAGGCAACACCGATTACTTTTTCGCCCAAGCCAGGTGCGCCAGCTGCATAAAGCCCTGATGTGCCGCTGTTACCAATAGAGGCAACAACAACCATACCTTGGTCAACTAAATTTGAAGCGGCAACAGCTGTTGGATATTGCGGCCATTGGAATGATGAACCAATACTCATATTGAGCACGTCCATGCCGTCTTCTAGTGCCATTTCCATTGCCGCAATCATAATGTCGGCGTCTGTGGATCCATCACAGCCAAATACTCGGTATGCACCTAACGTAACCTCTGGAGCTACCCCTTTAATTGTAGGTCCATTAGCACCTACGATACCGGCGACATGTGTACCATGCCCTTGACAATCATCAGGGTTGTCATCTGGCATTGGAGTAGAGGTTTCTGGGAATCGAGCATCATATGCATCGCCGACAAAATCATAACCGTAGGCGACCCGTTCACTTGGAAATAGCGAGCTATCATTGCGAGCTACGCCATCACCACCGAAGTCTTCACTATCTACGTCAATACCAGTATCCATGATGGCAACTTTAATGCCTTCGCCTTTGTAACCCAAAGAGTTTTGAGCAATATCTGCACCTGTCATTTTTATAGCAGATATCAAATCAGGGGACGATGTTGCGTCTATCACTGGCATGTCAAATTTTACGACAGGCCATACACCTTTTATTCCCGAAAAGGATTTAATTTTATTAGCATCCTCTGCACTTATGTCAATAGATAGACCATTCCATAGCTTTTCAAAGTTTCTTCGTTCTTTGTACGATATTCCTGCCGATTTCATTGCTTCACGGAAAGCTTTACGCTCTGAGTTTAATGATTTTGAACTACTTCCTGGTTTGCTTTCTAACTGCACAAACCAAGCGGTTGGTGAGGCTTCAGCAGCTGTTCTTGGTAGGCTTTCGGTTTGTGACGCTGTCGCGACTGATGAAGCTAGAAGGGTTATAGCTCCTAAAGATCCTAATAAATTATTCATTATATCCTCTGTCTGCATTGTTGTTATTTTTAGACTGTGTATTTAACTCGATAAACAAGCTATAAAATACAATGATTAGCCAACAAGTCTTTTATGTTTAGTTAATAAACAATTTGCTCGTTTCTTACGCTAAGCAAAAACAAAGCCGGATTGACAAAGTGTTGAAATAATTATTTTTAATTTGTTACGAATTATAAGAGGTTTAAATTGTGTAACAAAATCTGACATTTAAAAGCTAATAAGTGATAAATGCTACTAGTGTTTTGGCGCATCAATAACAATCACTTCTGCCGACTGCGTTGCGTTTATCATAAAGTGTCGTTGATTGGTAATTTCAGCACCGTCGCCTTGTTGGAGTGTCACTTCTTTACCATTATCCACTAAAGTGATGCTTCCTTTAGATGCTAACACATAGCCTTGGTGATCTAGTGTTTGCTCTACCGATGCACCAGCTTTGAGTTGACCACCATAAATACGAGCATGCTGGTGAATATACAAGGCTTGGTTTTTATCTTCAGGATAACCCGACACTAATAGCGGCAATTCATTATCATTTTCCTTTTGTGGAAATACGCTGCTTTGCCATCGAGGCTTAACATCAACCGTATGTGGAGTTATCCAAATTTGATAGAAGGTTAGCGGCACTGATGATCGGTTATATTCTGAATGAACAATCCCCGTTCCTGCACTCATTACTTGCACTTCACCAGTACGTGTTACGCCTTTGTTGCCAGTGCTGTCTTGATGGCTAATTGCACCCGAGCGAATAAAACTGATAATTTCCATATTACGGTGTGGGTGAGGAGGGAAGCCTTTACCTGGCTCCACCCAATCGTCATTAATTACCCGCAATGTACCAAAGCCCATTCGTGCTGGATTGTAGTAGTTTGCAAAACTAAAATGATGGCTCGATTTAAGCCAACCGTGATTTGCTTTACCTAACGCTTGAAAAGGGTAATGTTTAATCATGATAAATTCCTATCGCATTATTAACTAAGCTGTTCGCGATCGTGTGGCAGTGAAAAATCGAGCCTTGGTCCTTTGGGGACTATCAACGTTGGATTGATGGTTTTATGGCTCGCGTAATAGTGGATTTTTGTATATTCGATATCGACTGTGTTCGCGATATTACCCATTTGATATAGCTCACGCACATAATGACTAATATGATGAAATTCGCTGAGTTTATTGCGATTACATTTAAAGTGGCCATGATATACCGCGTCAAACCTTAGTAATGTTGTAAACAACCGCCAATCTGCTTCAGTTAGCTTGCTGCCCACTAAATAGCGATTATTGGCTAAATGCGACTCTAGCCAGTCTAAGCTATCAAATAGTTCATCATAGGCTTGATTATACGCTTGCTGAGTGGTGGCAAACCCTGCTCGGTATACACCGTTATTAATGGTGTGATAGATGCGATCGTTAAGTTTATCTATCTCGGTGCGCAGCGCTTTAGGATAGTAATCATCGTGATTACCGGTTAAATCATTAAATGCGCTGTTGAAAATACGAATAATATCGCTCGATTCATTATTAACTATGGTTTGCGTTTTTTTATCCCATAAAACAGGTACGGTAACCCGGCCTTGGTAGTCGCTTGCCGCATGTAAGTACAATTGATATAAAAACTCATGGCCATATAGCGGATCGGCAAATTTACAGCCTTGTTCACCAAATTCCCAACCATTTTCCAGCATTTCTGGCTTTACCACGCTGACTGAAATAATCGGCTCTAGGCTTTTTAGCTGGCGAAAAATAAGCGTACGGTGTGCCCAAGGACAAGCCAACGATACATATAAGTGATATCTACCTGCTTCTGCAGGATATTGAGCGTTGTCTGCGTTAGATATTGTATTGCGAAAGCGGCTTGCTTGACGTTGAAATTCTCCTTTTGATTTTTCGGTGTCATACCATTTATCGTGCCATTTACCTTCAACGATTAAGCCCATGTTTTGCCTCCTGAGAGATGTTTTTTAAAAAGTATTAGGGGGCCGTTGCGTTTCTTCAACAGTTACCCCTTGTTAAGTCTAAGTAGTGAACTTGCGTAATAGCCGTTTAAAATTTACCGGCAATAAGGTTATCTAATGAGAATCTGCCACCACCTTGGAACATTAAAGCAAGACTCATAGCAAACAAGGTTAAGCCAAATTCATAGCCGTTGTTTGACATAAATAAGCCGTTGTCAAAGTGCACACTGAAGATGGCAATTAGCATAGTGAATGCCAACACTAGTGCCGTAGGGCGAGTAAGCAACCCGACAATCAGTAATAAACCACCAAAAAACTCTGCACTACCAGCGAGTAATGCCATTAAAAAGCCCGGAGCTAATCCGATAGATTCCATCCATTGGCCTGTGCCGTCTAAGCCATAGCCGCCAAACCATGCAAATAATTTTTGGCTGCCATGTGCTGCGAAAATAACACCTGCCGCTAAGCGTAACGGTAAGCTAGCTAACGTTGCATTCGATGTGAAAATGTTCTTAATAGTTGATGTATTCATTTGTATATATCCCAGTTAGAAATAGTAACTTGTTTAAGTTGAAGCTATTGTACTGCGCTTTATTTAACCGAATAACCGTGATTTAATGAATGGTATGTTCAAAAAATTTGAATAATTAATGGTGGAAAAATGTATAGCTCATCAATTACTATGGAAGCGCTGTTGGTGTTAGACGCCATCGAACGAAGAGGCAGTTTTGCCGGCGCCGCAGAGCAACTTAATAAAGTGCCTTCTGCTCTTTCTTATATTGTCCAAAAGCTTGAAGAAAACTTATCCGTCACCTTGTTTGTGAGACAGGGCAGGCGTTCAGTGTTAACGCCTGCAGGTCGCCATTTACTTGAAGAAGGGCGTAAGCTACTTGGGGCTGTTAGTAAACTTTCTGAGCAAACCCAAACTATTGCTCATGGCTGGGAGCCTAAAATAAGAATTGCTATCGACTCTATTTTTGACATTAAAGCGCTTTACCCTGTACTAAAGCAGTTCTTAATTGAACATCCTAATATTGAGATAGATATTTCAGAACAAGTGATGAGCGGCAGTTGGGAGGCGCTAATTGAAGATAGTGCTGACTTAATTATAGGCGCACCTGAACCCGTACCTAATCAACAAGGTCTTCGAGCGATAAAGTTATTTGAACTGGAGCACGCACTCATTGTTCCTAAAGATCATGAATTGACTCAACTTAAACAGCCGATAGCTAAAAAAGATATTCAAAGTTATCGTACTGTGGTGGTGCATGACTCTGCAAAGCGCGCAATTCCATGGTCAAGCAACCTAATTGAACGAAGCCTACATTTATACGTGACCTCTGTTAACCATAAAATTGAAGCAATAAAAGCTGGCTTAGGTGTAGGTTTTTTGCCGATAAACCGTGTTGAATCATATATAACCAGTGGCGAATTGGTGGCCATAGAAGTAGACCAGACAACTCAACCAAATAATATTTATATGGCATGGAAACTAGTTAACAAAGGAAAGGGGTTAAAACGATTACACGAAATGTTAGCGCAACATTTGATTAATTAAATGAGCAGTTGGCCTTTTACCATTTAAATATAGCGAAAGCGTAATAATGAACAGAAAGCAGGTTGGTTGATTGCAAATACAAAAAAGCCCCAACCGAAGTTGAGGCTTGCTGTCTTCAAAAGAAGGAATGGTGCCGACTGCCGGAATCGAACTGGCGACCTACTGATTACAAGTCAGTTGCTCTACCAACTGAGCTAAGTCGGCACACAAAGCTGTGTGCGATAAATATATTCTTTTGGAAATATTTACCCTGGCACCAAGTTACCGTTATCTAAAATAAACCATAACTTAAAAGATGGTGCCCAGAGGCGGAATCGAACCACCGACACGGGGATTTTCAATCCCCTGCTCTACCGACTGAGCTATCTGGGCAATCTAACAAGACTTTGGGCTTTCACCGCGTTGTCCTGAAGACGGGGCGTATTAAACTGTTTTTCTGAATTAACGTCAACACTTTTTTTAAAAAAAATATTTGTTCGCTGCTTTTTTGTGCTTTTCGATGTTAATAACAACTAATTGCTCAAACTTTATGCTTGATAAATGGTAACAGCACCAATAATGATAAAGCCAACGCCGGCAATATAAGCTAATAATTTTTCGCTAATGTAGGCTGATAAAAATGTACCGGCAAGTACACCTATAGCAGATGCGACTACTAAAGCAGCAGATGCGGCGGCAAACACCATCCATTTGCTTGAACTACCGTCAGCGGCAAATAACATGGTTGCTAATTGTGTTTTATCACCAAGCTCGGCAATAAATACTGAGGCAAAAATAGTAAAAAATACGCGCCAGTCAATACTGAAAAATGATTCCATCGTTATTATTCGCCTTTGGCTTGAGGAACATAACCTTCAATTTCTGGCTCTTTGCCTTCAAAAAGGTAGTCAACCATGGCTTTTTCTAAAAAAGCGCGATCATCGGGATTCATCATGTTCATTTTCTTTTCATTAATTAACATGGTTTGTTTTTTTTGCCAATTACCCCAAGCTTCTTTACTAATGTTATCAAAAATACGTTTGCCAATTTCACCTGGATATAATTGAAAGTCTAAACCGTCAGCTTCTTTTTGCAGGTTTTGGCAAAAAACCGTTCTACTCATAATGTTTTCTCTTTGAAGTTAGTCGTTACCGTAAAATTACTTGTCGTAAAATATTGAGGCATAAATTTAACGAAAAATTTGCCCGCTATCATAACATTTTCCGTTTAATTTTTCCGAGTATAAATTTAGTGGTAAGCACATTAATTCACTAAATTTAATTCAGCTATTTCCTGTAAAATTTTAACCGTAGAGGCAGATAAACCAACAGCATTTGAACCATTTATCGGTAACCACTGTTGTGTGCGAGGTTCGTGGATTGTTGTCGTCTGTGTCTTTGATAGCTCGTCACAATCAACCATAATCGGGGTAATATCTAAATGGAAATGGCTAAAGGTATGCCTAAACTCGGTAAGTTGTGTTTGTTTGCTTTGTTGTAAGCCTAAAGCTTGTAACAACTCTGGAATATCAGAAAGTGAGTTAACCTCGTAAAAACACCATAGCCCGCCCCAGATGCCAGCCGGTGGCCGCTTTTCCAATAAAACTGTTTGGTCTAACCGAGGGATCACCATAATGGTTTGTTTTACTGGCGTTGTTTTCTTTGGCTTTTTTTGGGGAAAATTAGCTTGTTCATCAGTAGCAAAAGCCATACAGCCTGATTGCACTGGGCATAATTCACATTTAGGTTTAGTGCGCGTGCAGATGGTTGCGCCAATATCCATCATTGCTTGATTAAAAAACTCTACCCCTGATTTTGGTGTTAGCGTTTCGGTGATCGGCCACAGAGCTTTATCAAATTTTGCCTGAGCATTGTGTCCTTCGACTAAATAACAACGTGCAAGTACACGTTTGACGTTACCATCTAAAATTGCATGATGTTGCTTTAACGATAAACTTAATATTGCGCCGGCGGTTGAACGACCAATGCCAGGTAAGGCCATGACTTGCTCAATATCTTCTGGAAACTTACCCTTGTAATCAGCTGCAATAATTTTTGCTGCTTTGTGTAAGTTTCTAGCGCGCGCATAATAACCCAGTCCAGTCCAGTGGTGCAGTACCGTATCTTCATCGGCATTTGCCAAACTAACAACATCAGGAAAACTTTCCATAAAGCGTTGATAGTAAGGGATGACCGTTGCTACTTGCGTTTGTTGCAACATAATTTCCGAAATCCATACTCTGTAGGGCGTTTTATTTTGTTGCCAAGGTAGATGTTTACGGCCTTGTTGATGATACCAACTAAGAATGTTGTCGCTAAATTGTTTAGCTGACTTTGGTGAAATAGAAATTTGTGTCGTCATAGCGCGCCAGTGTATCGAAAACCACACTTTTTAGAAACTATTGTAATCAGATAGAGGGTTGGCAAAACTGTGATTAACCACTATGCTCACGCTTTTAATAGATTCTATTTAATGCAGAGGTTAATGAATGAAACTAGATGCCAAAAATCGCAGTTTGCGCTTACGTAAAAAACTGAGAGTTGATGAATTTCAGGAGTTAGGTTTTGATGTTGCGTGGCGTTTACCAGAAGACTCTACCGACGAAAGTATTGATAACTTTGTAGATCGTTTTTTTATCGAGATCATTGAGCCAAATGGTTTAGGTTTCGGTGGCGAAGGCGATACCTTGTGGCATGGCTTAATTTGTACGCAGAAATTAGGTAAGTGTACAGAAGAGAATCGCGCGGCGGTTGAGCAATGGTTAACTGACAATGGGGCAACGGCGGTTGCAGTAAGTGAACTATATGATGTGTGGTGGCAAGAGTAATTCTCGCCACCTTGTTACTTTTGAACAATAAAATCTGACTTAGAAGTGATATTTCACCAGTAGGCTGCCATTACGTTCATCAATGCCGTTAATACCGAATTTGTTATTCCAATAAGCGTATTCAAGGCCTACATATAATTTAGTATCTAAACCAAGCACTTGGCCGATGTCGTACTTTAACTGAGAAGTAAAGTTTGTGGTAGTGGCACTGTCGTCGGTCGACGGTACGTGATCGACGAACCCGTCAAAATATAATGGTCCCACAGGAACGCCCCAAGAGATTGTTGTTTGGTAGCCATTATCAGCGCCATCATTATTTCTACGATAAAAGTTTAAATTGAAGTAATGAAAGCTTGGTACTTTTAGTTTAGTGCCAACACCATATAGATAGTTAGTGAACCCATCACCAACTTCGGCAGTGGTCGCAATATAAACATTTTCAATAAGGGCATTTTGGTAATCGACTACTTTTATACGTGGCGAAAATTCCATGTAGGTTTCTTTGTCACCATTTTTCGAGTGCAGTCGATCGACAAACATAAAGGTATCACCCCAAGTAGTTGCTGAGGCATATTCGATGGTTGCTACTTGACGCTCTTTATGTCCGACCTTGTAATTTTCACCATGCAAGAAAGTTAGGCTGAAGTCTTGCCATAATGTTTTTGCTGCCACTCCTGATGTAAAGAAAATAGCGGTAATGCTGATTAATAGTGCTTTCATGAAATACTCTACTCTGTTTTAAATTGCGCAACTAAGTTGGCTAATTGTTCTTTTTGAACGTCTAATTCGTTGATAATATTGCCAGTAGCATTTGAAAGCCCAGAGACCTCATCAGCCATATCAGCAATTTTGGTGACATTAACGTTTAGCTCATTAATGACATTACTTTGCTGCTCTGTTGCTGTTGCTACTTGCATGTTCATTTCGGTGATTTCACTGATTTCACCGACAACTTCCGTTAGCGCTTCTTTTGCCTCATTAGTTTTTTCAAAGCCTGAACTTGCTAACAAGGTATTTTGCTTCATCGCCTCAACGGTTTCGTTGGCCTGATTTTGCAGCGCGATAATAACATCGTTGATCTCTTTAGTGGAGTTTTGTGTGCGTGCAGCCAGCGATCTTACTTCGTCAGCTACCACAGCAAAGCCTCGGCCCTGTTCACCAGCACGGGCAGCCTCAATCGCGGCATTCAATGCTAACAGGTTAGTTTGCTCAGAAATGCTGCTGATGGTATCAACTACCGAGCTAATGGTTTGGGCTTGCGCGGCAAGTGCAGAAATTTTTTCCTGAGTCACTTCATTACTTTGTTGTAACTGCAGCATTACCTTGCTGGTATCATCTACTTGGACATTGGTTTGTTCGATTTTTTGTTCGGCATTATTAGTTTTGTCGGCCGTATTATTGGCGAGCGTACTGACTTCCTGAATACTTTGACTCATTTCTGTCGTCGCGGTGGCTACAGAGCTAGACTCTATTTGCTGCTCTTGGACACAGCCTTCAACATTTTGTGCCATGCTTCTTAATTGGTCAAAAGATTGGGTCATGACATTTTCGGTTTGCTTAATATCAATAATCATATCGCGAACCTTGCCAATAATGGCATTAAAACCTTGGGCCAATTTGCCTAACTCGTTGCTACGACTATCATCTAAGCGTTGAGTTAAATCGCCACCTTGACCGGCCATTTCCAATAGACGTGCGCCAATATTTAAAATAGGGCGAGTAATGCGGTTAGCCAGCAACACCATCAGCAAAATAAATATACCGACAATGACTAAATTAAGTGCTGCGGTTTGAGTGAGTGCAGAATGGATTTTGGATAACGGCTCTGCCTTTGGCAACATGGCGATAATTTTCCAATTTAATTCCGGCAAGCCAACGCTGGCAACGTAAAAACCTTCGTCTTCGTAGGTTACTTGGTCGAAGACATAGCCAGCATTTTGGGTTAATAGTTTAGTTGACGCCTTAGCGAAACCATCAAATTCCTTCAGTTGTTTTTTCTTTAGTGAAGATAAATTAGGGTGAATAATGACATTGCCTTGGTAGTCAGTGACAAACACATAACCGTTTTCACCAATTTTATTCTTTAGAATATCAGAGCTTATTTCATCCACCGCATAGCCAAGACCGGCAATGGCAATACTTTTACCTTGGCTTTTTACTCGGTAGTTTACAAAGGCGGTTAATTTGGTGGTGCCTTTTTCAATATCAAAAGAAATTTCAAAGGGTTTGTCGCTATTGATAAAGCTGAAAAACCAGCCGTCATCATTAGGGTTTACTCGCCGAGTAATGCCGTCTTGTGTATAGTAATCGTTGCTAATATTTGATACCCAAAATACGGTTAGTGCGTTATTTTCTTTTTGCATATAGCTTAAAAAATCAATTACTTGCTGGCGATTCGCCTCAGGTTCGCCAGTATTAGCCCAGTCAATTAAGAATTTGTTTTGGGTAATTGATTTTGATAACTCAAGTGGTGTGCTGAGTTGTTTCCTTACTCTTGCTTCCACTTTTGCTAGTTGGTTGGGCAGTACATCTTGTTCAATATTTTCTTGAAAAACCCCGCTAAAAATATAGTTATTTAGCCCTAGGCTAAGTATCGATAAGGTAATTAATGACATGGTGATAACGGCTATTAGTGTTTTTCTAATAGAAAGATTTTCAAACCAAGTGCTGATGTTCATTAAGGCAACTTCCTAAGATAATGAATTTATTCTAAAGATTATTGCTTAATATCGGAAAATTGCCTAATTACTTTAGCGCGTGTTGATCTTTTAAGTTTGTTTTTTCAGCAGTTTGTTGGAAATTTATACATGGCAGCGCTTTTGATGTGTGGTTATTCCCTATGATAAAGTGCTAACACAGTAGAAATGACAACAAACGCTGCCTGAAAGGTTCGGCTAAAAGCGTTTTACTCTTTTTGTTTAAAGAAAAGGTTGTGAGGAGGTTTGCTTAGATAACTAGGGGGCACACCTCACGTCGCGATTAAAACGCTTTTATTTCGAACAAAAATCAAACAGCAAAGTTCAAACGCCCTAATAAATTTAATTAACGTATTTGAGTTTACTACAATAAAAAAGGATAATACGCGCCCTAAAAATTTGAACCTTAACTATGCCGAAGAAATCATGACTGAACGAACTCATAAAACTGTTGAGCAAGCACAACAGGAAGGTAAATATATTCGCACTGTGCGCAGTTTTGTAAAGCGTGAAGGGCGATTAACGAAAGGCCAAGCGCACGCGCTGGAAAACTACTGGCAAGAAATGGGATTAAACCATGTTGATGGCTTAATTGATGTACAAGCAATTTTCGGCAACAACAACCCAGTGGTGCTTGAAATTGGTTTTGGCATGGGTAAGTCTTTAGTTGAAATGGCAAAGAATGCGCCAGAGCTTAACTATATAGGCGTTGAAGTACATCGCCCTGGCGTTGGTGCTTGTATTGCTTTAGCTAAAGAGCAGGAAGTTACTAACCTACGTGTTTACGAACACGATGCGATTGAAGTGTTAGCTGATTGCATTCCTGATGAAAGCTTAACAACGGTTCAATTGTTTTTCCCAGATCCTTGGCACAAGAAAAAGCATCATAAGCGCCGTATTGTTAAACCTGAATTTGTTGAAACCATTCGTCAAAAACTAAAAGCCGGTGGCGTGTTTCATATGGCAACAGACTGGGAAAACTATGCAGAGTGTATGTTAGAAGATATGCAAAGTGCGCCGGGTTACAAAAACTTATCACCAACTAATGATTATGTGCCAAGACCTGAAAATCGCCCATTAACTAAATTTGAAAATCGTGGTCAAAATTTAGGGCACGGAGTTTGGGATTTACAGTTCGAAAAGTGCTAATCGTCACTTGTTTGTTCATCGTTGAAATGTGCTAGCTTATCTTGTTCGATAAAAAACAAATGCTGGCAATTTCTCACATTGCCTGAATCAATTAACCACTGCTGATCAATGACATGCCAACGCAGTGCTGCTTGTAAAGTACGACTGGGGTATGCAGTCCAATAAGCTTGACTAGCGGCAATATGCGCGTCAGTGTTTGGGGTTAGTTCACTGCGCTGAGCCACTAGCCAAGTGTCAACTGCTTTCTGCACCTTCGGCTTAAGTTCTCGGATTATATGTCGTTTGAATTGATTAAAACGTCGAGCCCGATAAAGTTGCCATAACATCCAAACAATTAGCATAATTGCTGCAGTAGCCAAAATTTCCATGCTTGAAATTAATACCTCATTACTGGTGAAACAGTTTGCGAAAAACTCGCGAAAAGTGATTGAAAAGCTCGTTAACCTAAAGTTAGTTAAATTAACCAACAAATTTACAGCTGGCATACTAGCAGTAAGCACTTAAAAAGCAATGGCATTAATTAGCTGTGTGATTGTTTGAGCTAGTAAAATAAAAAGTGGTAGCATATTAAAAACATTTTCATAAACATTATCGATAGGTCATCAGGTTGGCAATTAAGCAGCGAGCGGTAGGTGCTCAGCAAAAACAGCAACGAATTACGCAAATTTTAGATGCTACAGAAACGCGGTTTATTACCCAGCATTTTAACGATATTCGTTTAGCCGATATTGCTAGTGATGTCGGTATTACTAAAGCGGCGCTATATCGTTACTTTCGCACGAAAGAAGTGTTGTTTTTAGCGCTTTACCAACGACAAATTGATCAGCTAATAGCACAAGCTGCGTTGCTTAAAGCCACAGCAAGTCTAACGCAACGTATAACGCAAGCAGTGTTAGCTGTGCCAATGTATTGCAAGATGACCAGTATTTTGCATACTTTGTTAGAACGAAATTTAACAGTTGAAGAGGCATTAGCGTTTAAACGTGGCTTAGCGCAGAAAATGGCGGCTTTAGTCGGACAAATTGCTCCACATACTCAGCTAAACTCCAGCCAGTTAATGCAACGTTTTATCATGCTACATCATTGTATTATTGGTGCTTGGGCAAATTGTCACCCGAGTGATGTTGTGCAATCAGCTTTGGCTCTTGATCCGCAGTTACACGTATTTAACCTAGACTTTGAGCAAGTGCTGGCCGGTCATGTCGAGATGATTTTTGCCCTTGATTAAAGGCAACTCAACACAGTAAGTTTCTAGCTTTCTGGCATTTTTTTAGGCATAGCTTTCAGGCGCCGGTTTTTTGTGTTGGTTTCAGAAATTATTTTCGGGCGTTGAAGTCAGATTTTAAAGTCTGCCCGTTCATGCATTAACAATTTGGCTTTTAATGCTAAGCCACCGGCATATCCGGTTAATTTTTTATTGGCGCCAATCACTCTATGGCAAGGAATTATTAGGGCAATGGGATTTGCGCCATTAGCGGTACCAACGGCTCTTACTGCCTTTTCATTATTAATTTTTTTCGCTAGCCAGCCATAACTAACCGTTTCACCAAACGGAATTTCAGTGAGTGCTTGCCAAACTTTTTGCTGAAATGGCGTGCCTTTTGGGGCTAAAGCTAAATTAAATATGGTTCTGGTACCGTTAAAATACTGATCAAGTTGATGATGAACTGCTGCGAAAATATCAGAATTCGCTTTACCGTTTTCTAAGGCTTTATCGTCAATAAGTATCGGTGCTTTACCTTGCTGAAATGCTAGTGCCGTAATGCCTTGCTGGTTTGCAACTATAGCAATTGCACCAAAGGGCGATTGATAAATTGACTGGAACTCGGTTTGAAGTGTTGCTTGATTCATCATTATTCCTTGTCGGCCAATGACAGCCATAGATAAATGGTGGCGTATGCGCGCCAAGGTTGCCACTGCGCTGCCATTGCCAAAATTTGCTTGGTGGTTAATTTCTTACTGTGTGGGTCTTGGCTGCTACTTAGTGCTTTAATTACGCCTAAATCACTGGCAGGAAACGCATTAGGATCGCTTAAACCGCGCATTGCAAGATAATTAACGGTCCATGGGCCAATGCCTTTAATGGAGGTAAGCGTTTGTTCTAGCGCAGATAGGCTTTGATATTGGCTAAATATTTCGTGTTGTTCTAGATAAAAAGCCACCCAGCGTTTAAGGGTATCAATTCGTGATTGCGTAAGGCCGATACTTTCAAAGCTTGCTTGACTTAATTCTGTGGCACTCGGGAAGCAATAATTAAGTGTAGGGTGTTCACTATCTAGCGGCTTGCCGTATTGTTTGGCAATTCTACCCGCCAAAGTAGTCGCTGCTTTAACCGATACTTGTTGCCCTAAAATTGCTCGAATTGAAAACTCAAAAATATCCCAACAACCTGGCAGTCTTATGCCAGGCGATTGAGCTATTTGGTTTGCTAACAATGGATCGCTTGCTAAATGTTGATGGATAGTCGGCATATCAGCATCTAAATCAAATATTTTCCGTACCTTTTTGATCACTTTGTTGAGCAATGACAAATCGTCGATAGCAACTCGTAATTTTAACGCATGCTTTTCTGGTACTTCACTAACTTCGATCCAGCCAGCGGTATTTTCTAAGGTTATGCTACGTTGATAACTATCATCGGTTACCAGCTCAATACCGGGCAGCTGTCTTAAGCGGAAAAAAGCTAACATGCCTTGCCAGTCAAAAGGTGGTCGATAACTCAATAAAATAGTTAATTCACTGGTTTGAAGTTGTTTGTTGAGCCTTGATCTAAGTTGGCTAGGAGTTTCTAAATAAGCTTTTTTAATCGCTTCATTAAACCGCCGGATGCTATTAAACCCTGCATTAAAACACACATCAGCCATTGGAATATTAGTACCGGTCAGTAACTGGCGAGCTGTTAATAATCGTTGTTGTAGCTGATACTCGCTTGGCGATAAACCAAAATGCTGGCTAAATACGCGCTGAAATTGACGTGCTGACATCCGACACTGACTTGCTGCAGCGGTTACTGATAGCCCATCGTCAACTAACGCTTTGGTTAATTTTTCAAGGTCTACGGGCAAAGGCTGTGAAGGAGCGAGCTCTGGCATGCAGCGTTTACACGGTTGATATCCAGCGTGCTGAGCGAGCGCCGCGGTTTCAAAGTAGCGGACATTTTCTTCTTTGGGTGCTCGGGCAGGGCAAATGGGTCGGCAAAAAATGCCAGTAGTTAATACCGCAGTATAAAACTTGCCATCAAACCTAGCATCTTTACTCATTCTTGCTCTTTGGCAAGTGGCATTGTCTAACACGTTCGTAAACTAATTTGCTTGAAAATTTGTGTTAGTTTAACAAAGATATTATTAGAAAATCGCGATATTCGGACAGCTATTTTCAACTTTGTTTAATAATGTTAACTCGCCTTCAGACAAGAAATATCAAGACTTTTAAATAATCACTCAGGTTATTTTAATCTTTCGTCAGGGTTTTTTAACATTTCGCAAGCCAGCAAAACAAAAGATTCATTATAGTCAGAGTAGATAAGAATAATTTGCTAGGGATAAGGCGAAAAAATAAAAAATAGAAAAATAAATGCTTGCTAAGCAGCTAACACTGAAATGGCTAACCTATAGCTATAACAGCAATAAAAAGAACAGCAATAACAATAAATAACAGGGGAAAGTATATGACTGATCACCATCAGCCGAATTATCAGGGTTCGCGTTGTCGTCGCACGCGTACTCATAATGCCATCACCAAAGCAATTATTTCTGCGCTTGCGGTAACGCCTCTTTGGCTTTCAGCTCAAGAAGCAGGGTCTGAAGAAAAAAATGCGATAGAAGTTATTGAAGTAACCGCGCAAAAGCGTGTGCAAAATATTCTAAAAGTTCCTGTGACCGTTGGCAGTGTTAGTGCTGACATGATAGAGGAAAGTAGCTCAATATTATTAAGTGATGTTGATAAGTTTATTCCTGGTTTTGAATTTAGCGATGGCAATATGACCCAAGCGGGCATTACCATGCGTGGTATTTCAAGCCCAAATATCAGTGTTGGTGGTGATCCATCTTCTGCAGCATTTTATGATGATGTATATATGCCACGTGCTGCTCAAAACGTAATTTTTTCCGATATGGCGCGTGTTGAAGTATTAAAAGGTCCGCAAGGTACGCTATTTGGTCGTAACGCGGCGATGGGTGTGGTCAACATGGTGCCTAACTCACCGATTGCCGATTTTGAAGGTTTTGTTAAAGCCAATTTAGGCACAGATAACCTACGTCGCTATGAAGGTATGATTAACCTACCTATTACCGACAATTTTTATATGCGTGCTAACATATTGTCCAACTCTCAAGATGGCATAGTAAAGAATATTGCCGAGCCTGATTGGAATGAAGGTAACAAAATTTGGGATCTAGGTGAGCGTTCACATGATGCCGCGCGCGTATCGTTTTTGTGGGATATTTCAGCCGCGACCAAATTTCAAGTCGCCTACGATTGGGATGATCTAGAGCAAGGGCCACCAATGGCGATTGGCTTTAGTGAATTTGCCTACAACAATGGTAAAAAGCCATTTGCTTCGAAAGCGCAAAATGACGTAAGAAATGGTGTTGAAAAGCGTGATATGTATGGCGTTACTGCCAAATTAAACCACGACTTTAACGACCATTGGTCAATGAAATACGTTGTCTCATACCGTGATTGGGAAACTGTAAACCGAGAAGATGAAGATGGTACTTCAGATATTACTCGATACTTCGATACGTCTAATAACGAAGATTCTGATATTTTCTATACCGAATTACAGGTTAACTATATTAGCGACAAAATAAACGCTGTTGCTGGTTTTTCATATTCAAAAGAAGATGTTAGCCAAACAACCGAGTTAAATTTGACCGCTGATACTGCTGCACGATTAATTACTGGTGAGTTAAATAACTTTATTAAGGGCGGCGTTGCAGAACAAATTGCTGCGATGATTGGTGGCAATACTGATGCCCACGCTCAGGCGGCATTCGGCCCAGGTGTTACTTTTGCCGGTGCTGTTGATACATTCTACGCAGTTAACGGTTTCCCAATGGATCATATGTGGAATGCCGATGAATGGGCAGGAGCATTAAATGCTTTAGGTTTTGCCGGCGATATTATGGCTGCTATTGGCATGCCGGGTGTGCCATTAACTGCTGATATTGTTAATGCAACTGGTGATGTAACCTATGACGTAGTTGCCGCTCAGCTTGGTATTGCTGAGGTGATGGGGCCTAGCTATAGCGGTCAATGGTGGCAAGAATCAGTCAATAATACCGGTGATTTTAAAAACTGGGGTGTTTTTGCTGACGTAGATTACAAAATTGATGATAAGTGGAACATTATTGGTGGCCTACGCTATTCAAAAGATGAGAAGGATTTTACTTGGAATATTCCGCAAAATACCTTTGCTCAAGTTCGCCCTGGCGTGAGTAACTTATTGTTTAAAAATGTTGATTTAGCCGCTTCTGATAGTTGGAGCAAAGTCACAGGGCGATTAGTGGCGAGTTACCAAATTACTGATGATCATATGTTGTTTGGTTCTTACTCTACCGGCTATAAGTCGGGTGGTTTTGACTCATTAACGCCAAGCACTAAAGCATTTGAGCCAGAAGATACCACTAACTATGAATTTGGTTATAAAGGTGTTTTATGGCAACAAGTTATAGCGAATGTAAGTGCTTACTATCTTGAGTTAGATAACCTGCAACGTTCTGTTGATTCTAAAACGCCGGGTTCACCGCAAGCAGTACCAACAATTATTAATGAAGACCGTGAAATTACGGGTGTAGAATTTGATATTCAATGGTTAGCGTCAGATAGCTTAACGTTAGGTGTCGTGTCTGAAATTCGCAGCACGGATAACAATTCACCTGAATTTTATAATGGTGAAGGTGAGTTGGTTGCTGCACAAACAACAACGTCAGATGCAGATTTAAATTACACATTAACCTTAGATTGGGCACCTGATTTTGACTTTGGTGTGGTTAACTTCCATATGGATTATGTATTTTTAGAAAATACCCGCGATAAAGATCCTGGCTTAGAAGACTACAAAAAAGAAGTTAAAGCCTACTTTAAAGATACTTCGTTATTGAATGCTCGCTTATCTTGGGCGAATCATGATGACAATATCGAAATTGGTTTATGGGGTAAAAACTTATTTGATGAGCGTTATGTTGAGAGTATCGGTGGTTTAACTGCTGATGTTTTAGGTACACCTATTGGCCGTATAAACCGTGGTTTAGAAGCAGGTGTTGATATTAAATACTCATTCTAATGACATGCTCCCATATTATTTTCATACTGTTTAAATAATATGGTGAATACAGCAAAAGTGCTCATGAAAAGCCTAGTGAAAACTAGGCTTTTTATCTTTGAAAGAAGTGAAGTGGCTATAAACTTATTCATTACTCGTCAATCTAATCATCTGATCTGCGAATAATTCTTCCTTGCATTTAATGGTGTTACGTTTACTATGGTCGCGGATCACAAGCTAAAAACTATAACCATAATCCGCTGATTTACTATGCTGAACTTGTTCTTTTCTCACTTTGCTTTCGCTCAAATATGTTTGTGCATTCTGCTGCTTTTAAAGCACTGCCGTAATAACCAGTCAGTTCAACTTTTCGTGATGTTAATGTTGTCTTGCGCCGGCTACATTATTGGTGGCTTATACCCGTATGACTCGGTTCTGGCATTTTATATTGGCTTTATTGCTGGTAACGCCTTGCCGGGAATATTCTGGTTAACCGCGCAGAGTGTTTTTGCGGATAAAACCCATATTAAAGGCTGGCAATGTTGG
The DNA here is from genome assembly GCF_053470325.1 of Colwellia sp. MEBiC06753. NCBI lineage: Bacteria > Pseudomonadati > Pseudomonadota > Gammaproteobacteria > Alteromonadales > Colwelliaceae > Colwellia > Colwellia sp. MEBiC06753. The sequence goes on from NZ_JBQMTM010000002.1 coordinate 101,059, forward strand.
CTAGCGGCTTCAACCTTACTATTGCCTATCTTGATGAAAGCAGCGCAATTACTATTTGGCTTTGAGCTAAGAAGCCATGTAAATGCTGCATTAGTCTATTTTTACCTGCAATTATTCCTAGAGCTTGGCCTAATTTTTCATGCGCTTTATGTGTCTATTAACAGTTGGCGCAATGACTTAGTACAAGAGCGTCGTTACATTCGAGGCGGTGTAATTTCAGTATCGGCAATCTACATCTTTTTAGTGATAGTGTTTGAACAATTATTAAATGTTGAATGGGCTGGCTTGGAAGTCATTAAAAGTATGTTACTGGCAGGTTTAATTACTGCCATTAATTATTTCTTGTTTGAAAGTAAGCTGTCGGTGCTGTTTGTGACGAGTAAACCTAAAGAGCCGACACCAATACAAAATCAGGCACCACCTAAAGAGCTGACTAAAATTATTGCTGCGATGGAGCAAGAAAAGCTGTATCAACAAGAAGGAATTACCATCGCAAGTTTTGCTAAACATTTAGCGATTCATGAATATAAATTACGGCATTTGATTAATGGCGAAATGAATTATCGAAATTTTAATGACTTTTTAAACTATTACCGCATCAAAGAAGTGACGGAAAAGTTAATTCAGCCTGAGTTTATTCAAACACCTGTATTAACTTTGGCGTTGGAAAGTGGTTTTCGCAGTTTAAGTTCGTTTAATAAAGCGTTTAAAACGACTCATGGTATAACGCCGACGGAATACCGAAAGCAGCGTCAGTAATACTAAATTCCTCAAGCATTAGATAGTTCAAATACTAGCTAAAGCCTAATAAAACTGAGTTATTTTAGAATTCGTCAGCTTTTTTTTGGAATTCGTCAGCAAATCTTAATTACCCTCTTTATAGTGAACCTACCAATATCAAGTCTACTTTGAGTTCACATGACGTTTAGACAATACTTATTATCTTTTTCCGTTATTTTTACGACTGTTTTAGCTGGCTCTAATCTTTCAGCCAATGCAAATGAAGTTCCAGCTAGTTATCAAACTTGTGTGGCTTGTCATGGCGATCAAGGTCAAGGAAATCCAGCGTTAAATGCTCCGGTAATTGCTGGACAGCATGCTTGGTATACTCAAAGACAACTTCTACATTTCATTACAGGCGTGCGTGGCAGCCATCAACAAGATGTTAATGGCCAGCAAATGCGCGCGATTGCCAGTCAACTAGAGCCAAACAAGGATGTTCCCGCTTTAGCTGAATATATTAGTGGCTTAACCGGAAAAGCGGACAATTCTACGCAAAAAGGCGATGCTAAAAATGGTTATCGTTATTACCAAGCTAAATGTGGCGCATGTCATGGCGGTGCAGCGGAAGGTAATAAGTCGTTTAATGCGCCAAAACTGGCGGGCCAAGATGCGGATTACTTAAAGCGTCAAATGGCAAACTTTGTTGCTGGAGTTCGCGGTAGCCACGCTGAAGATAAATTCGGTAAGCAAATGTCGATGATGGCAAGAATTGTCAATGAAAAAGATCTTAATGACATTATTTATTTTATCTCTCAGCAATAAGCGGTTTATAGCGAAATCTTTATGGTGAAATCTTTTACTCTGAAAGCTTTTATTCTGAAACCTTTTCTTTTGAAACAAGGAATGGTGAATGGTTTACTGGTCATTTTTGCCCTGATAAGTACTTTCACCAGTGCTCAGCCGTTTACTGGTGCTCAGGAAAAAAATAAAGCGGCATCCTTTCAGTTAGCTAGCCATTGTCCCCCTAGCTTTGAGTTTACTCAGGCAGGTGTTTGCCGTTTGGTCAACCGTTATCAAATGTACGACTCTGTGCAAGGACGTGGTGTTGGTGGAACGCAAACAGCCTTGCCGCCAAATCGCGATGGTTTTACACCTCAGCAAATAGACCTAGGCCGTTATTTGTTTTTTGATCCAGCATTGTCTAAAGATGGCTCGCTTTCATGTGCAAGTTGTCATCAGCCAGATAAAGGGTTTAGCGATGATCTTGATCGCAGTGTTGGTGTAACTGGCGACAAAGTTGCTCGTTCGGCGCCAACTTTGTGGAACGTTGCATTTTTAGATAAGTTTTTCTGGGATGCTCGAGCAAACAGCTTGGAGCAACAAGCTGTTGGCCCACTTTTTGATCCTAAAGAAATGGGTAGCTCCCCAGCGCAGCTAATAGCAACAATTGGTAATAATGAAGATTATCGCCGTATGTTTGCTCAAGCATTCCCAGATTCAAATTCAATTGATGTTAGCCAAATTTATACGGCGCTAGCCGCGTTTCAAACATCATTGATTTCACTTAATAGCCGTTATGATCAATACGCGCACGGCTATCACGACGCGCTAACCGAAAGAGAGAAGCAAGGGCACAATATTTTTCGCTCATTTGTCGCTCGTTGCGCAGAATGTCATCAGCCACCGCTATTTACCAATAACCAAGTTGCAGTAATCGGTGTGCCAGAAGCCGAAGGTGTGCCGCTCGATGTTGGTGCAGAGCGTACCTATAACGCGAAGAAGTTACGTGGCGGATTTAAAGTGCCAACCTTACGCAACATAGTGAAAACTGCGCCTTATATGCATGCCGGCAATTTCAGTAATTTGCGTGACTCGGTCGAGTTCTACAATAAAGGTCGCGGTCATGCGGTGCCTGAAGGTGAACACTTACAGTTGCATTGGCATATTTGGGAGCCGAACTTAACCGACGAAGAGTTAGATTTAATTGTCGAATTTTTAGGAACATTAACCGATGAAAGTTTAACGCCGCAAGTACCTAATCAAGTACCTTCTGGTTTACCGCCAGTAGATCAGCAATATCAATTAACGCATAACAAAAAATTAATAAAACAAACAACAACTAATGTGGTTGGAGAATAATATGAATAAACTTTTGGGGATAATATTACTGGCAATAGCGTTTGCTGTTGGTATGTACTTTGGTGGCGGTAGTAGTTCTCCCGTTATTACAAGTAGTTCTGGCGGTGCTAGCTATTCAGGCGGTTATGACAAAAATAGTGATGTTGATAGCTCAAGCACGAATTCTGGCACTAAGTCGGCGGTTAGTGCTAGAACAACACCTGGTCAGACTCATGTTGTTAAAGATGGTGAGTCTATTATGGAAGCGGTTAAAGCGGCTAACCCTGGTGATACTATTCAAGTTATGCCGGGTACTTACCATGAAACGGTATATATCGATAAAGATGACATTCATATTATTGGCGTTATCCAAGAAGGTAAACGCGCGACAATGGATGGTCAGGGCAAGCTTAATGATGCCATTTTATATTCGGGCAACAACATAATTGTTCAGAATATGATGATCACTAAATATAAAGGCAATGCCATTATGGGCCAAGCCGGTAACAACTTTGAAATTCGCGATAATATTATTGTTGATACTGGTGTATACGGTATTTTCCCGCAGTTGGGGAAAAACGGTATTGTTGAAGGTAATGTTATCTCGGGTATTGAAGACGCTGCGATTTACGTAGGTATGAGTGACAATATTCATGTCTCGCGCAATGAAGTGTTTGATTCGGTTGCAGGTATCGAAATTGAGAACTCTCGCCACGCAATTGTTGAAAATAATTATGTGCATAACAATACTGGCGGTATTTTAGCGTTTATCACGCCAGGCTTACCGATTAAAACCACATTCGATGTTATTATTCGTGACAACTTTATTGTTAATAACAACACGAAAAACTTTGGGGCACCGGGTTCAACTGTAGCTGGTATTCCAGCGGGTACTGGTATTTTGATTATGGCGGCTGACGAAGTGATTGTTGAAGACAACATTATCACTGGCAATAAAACCGCTGGTATTATCATTACTGACCACGAAAATGCACCAAATACGACAATCGATCCTGAAGCTGATTCAAAACCTGACAAGATAATGATCTTAAATAACCTGATGATGAATAATGGTTACGATACGATTGATGAAGCTAAAGCCTTGATGCTAACTGAGTTTAAACAAGGCAACCCTGACATTATACGTGTGGGTACTAGCCGCGATAGCTGTATTATCAATCGTCATCGTTATGTCACTGTTGGTGTTAAAGATTGGGCTGAGTGTTCATTTACCAATACGGATAGTATTGATACCTATATCTTGGACGAGCCAGTAGCGCCACGTGAAATTAACGGCAGTGAAAAAGGTAAAATTGCTTACTTAGGAATTTGTACTGGTTGTCATACCTACACGGGACGCATGATTGGTCCTCCTGTACAAATTATTCAGGCGCTTTATATGGATAACCCCAAAGGCTTAGCTGACTACATTGCTAACCCAGTGAAAAAGCGTGAAGATTATCCTGAAATGCCACCGCAAAATTACTTAGATGAAGAAACTCGTTTAGCGGTAGCGGAATACATGTTATCTCGCACTAACTAAGAAAAAACTTTGTGTAAAAAGCCAGCGTAAGCTGGCTTTTTTTTATCACTAAAAGAGCTGTAACTGGCTTGTGGTTACAAATTAATCAATGAGATAAGTACAAAAAAAAACTAAGAGTGGTATGCTAATAGTTGATATATAAAATAAAAGTTAATGTTATCAAGTTGGGTGTAACTAAATTGTTAACATTTGGTGTCGTCGATATCTGTTTATTGACATCACCGTGAAAGTCGCATAAAAGTTAGTCTATCTGAAGTTACGACTGTGTAACTTGGACGTTTTCACAGGAGTGAATTACTTAGCTCATGAGTAAGCTTTTTTACTATAACAATAAGTTAAGCCAACGAGTGCTTGGCTATATCCTTCTTTGTAGTGTTGTGCTTTCCTTGTTCTCGACAGGGATGCAGCTGTATGCAGACTATAATGACGATATTGTGAGCTTAGAACAGCGCTTTAATAATATTGAAACCAGCTATATTCCTTCGATGGCAACCAGTTTATGGGATTTCAATAAGCCATTAATGGAACAACAAATCAAAGGTATTGTTGATCTTCCTGATATTTCTTACGTCAAAGTGATTACCGATTTAGGCAATGAGCACGACTTTGGTGATAAGTCGGTGGTATCTCACAGCATTTTTGAAGAATACAAAATATTTTATGGTGACAACGAAATTGGCGTGCTGCAGGTATACGCTGATTATGACGATATAATCAAACGCTTATGGCAAAAAGCTGGCTTTATCATCACCTTCGAATTCTTTAAAATTTTTATTGTTGCCTTTGCCATTATGTTTGTTGTCCATTGGTTGGTGACTCGCCATATTTATCAAATAACTAACTATGCGCAACAACTTGCCGCCGATAATTTAGATGTCAGCTTAGAGTTAGAAAATCGTCCAAAAACCAAAGATGAACTCGACCTTTTAGTTGATGCGATAAATACTATGCGCTTACAAATTAAAAGTGACATCATCAAGTTAGAAGAAGCGGAGAACGCTTTACTAAAGCTCAACGGCGATCTAGAAGTTAAGGTGTTCGATCGCACGGCAAAACTTGAACAAAGTAATACCCAATTGAAAAAGTCATTAGATGATTTAACCTTAGCCAAAGACCAATTAGTGCAATCAGAAAAAATGGCTTCGCTAGGACAGCTTGTTGCCGGTGTTGCCCATGAAGTAAATACACCATTAGGTATTTGTGTAACTTCAATTACCGCACTTAAAGAGAAAGTTGATTCGTTAAAACATGCGGTAGCAGCACAAGAATTGACTAAAACTCAACTTACAGACACCTTAGATTTACTCTCTGAGTATCAACAAATCATTGAGCGCAGCCTAGATAAGTCTGTCGAGCTGATCCGCGGCTTTAAATCGGTTGCCGTTGAGCAACATACTGATCCTGAACTTGAAATTAATTTAGCTCAACACGTGAACGATGTGGTAAATACCGTTAAAACCATGTTTAAACGCAAGAAATATCATATTAATGTTGAGGTTGATGAAGACTTTGAATTTGTCACCTTTCCAAGTGCTTGGAACCAAATTCTCACTAATTTCCTAATGAACTCTCATATTCATGGCTTTGAAGGACGTGATGAAGGGGAAATTTCGATTCAATTTACCGAAAGTAATGGTTTCTTAACCTTACTTTATCAAGACAATGGAAATGGCATTAATCCCGATGTCAGAAAAACTATTTTTGATCCCTTTGTTACCACCAAGCGTGGGCAAGGTGGCTCGGGCTTAGGGTTGAATATTGTCTTTAACTTAGTGCATTCCAAGCTAGGTGGTACCATTACTTGTCCTGATGTTGATACAGGTTGCTGTTTTAAAGTAAAAGTGCCAATTGAGTTTGTTGGCGGCGCCCAGAAGGCTCAATCTTAACTTATCGTAATTTAATTTAATTTAATTAAAACGCTTAATATTAAATGGTGAAACGTCGATAGTTGTTGGGATTCCAGCCACTAATTCACAAATTAACTGGCCGGTTATTGCCCCTTGCGTCAATCCTAAATGGTGGTGCCCAAAGGCCAAATATATTGCTGAATGCTTGGGAGCCTGACATATCACCGGCAGCGAGTCTGGTAATGATGGGCGGGCCCCCATCCAGACACTATCTACCTCATGTTTTGTTAGCTGCTGCTTTATCAAAGCTTGACCATGGCTAAACAATACTTGTGCTCTTTGGTAATTGGCCGGCGCATTTAGCGCTGCATATTCAACCGTCCCTGCCAACCTCAAACTATTTACCATCGGTGTGATAATAAATTTGCGCTCAGCAGAAGCGACAGGTCGACTTAAGGCATTAAATTGCTGACATTCAAGGTGATAGCCTCGCTCTGCTTGCATTGGTAATTTATAGCCCAATTGCTTACATAATGTTGGCGACCAAGCACCTGTGGCTATCACTAACTTATCAAATGATTGCTGCTGGCCATTCATGCTCAGTAAAACACCATCTGATTGCGGTGAGATGTGCGCTACATTTTCTTGGATAAACTCGCAGCCTAATTGCTGTGCATAGTCCGCTAATTTGAGACAAAGCTGATAAGGATCTATGGTATGACCGACATCTGGGAAAAATAACCCATAGTTGACGATATCACTTAATGCTGGCTCTAGTTGCTTAACTTGCTGATTATTTAGAATCTCAACCGTGACGCCACCATTTTGATAATGGCGAGCTAGTTGTTGAATTTTATTAAGTGGCGTTTGCTCAAACGTTAGTAAGCTGCCTTTTAAGGTTAGTAGGTGTTGGCACTGAGCTTCTTCGACCAAGGTTTGATAGCAATCAAGAGCATGTTGATTAAGTGCCTTAAGTGCAAGGTGAGTACGATGTGCCTGTTTTGGCATCATATTGATAACAAACTTGGCAAACCAAGGTAGCGATTTTAATAAATGCTGAGTTTTTATTGAGATCGGACCTAAAGGATCAAGAAGCATTTTGGGAACTTGTGGCAGCATGCTGGCGTGAGCTAGTGGAAATACCTGCTCTGTGGCAAAGTGCCCAGCATTACCTTTTGAGCAGCCTTGTGCTGTACCGTCTTTATCAATAACCGTGACTCGATAGCCTTTTTTTTGCAGGGCTATTGCGCAATTTATCCCTATGATACCCGCGCCTAAGACGGCAATGTGTTGCTGATTGTTGTTTGATTGTTGGATGTTATTAGTCGTTGTCATTATCAATGCTTGCTATTAATTAGCGCTAAAAATTATCACACTAGTAGCCAAGTTGTTGTTCAATATTAATACCACAAAAAGCAACATGCTCTAGTTAAAGCTACAGTAAATTTCGCCAGTACTTGTCTGACAAAATAAATTGTATACAATATATCAAAATATATCTATCATTGAATTACACAAGCACATTTTTGAAATTAACTTTTGCATTAACTTTTGAAAAAAATAATTAAATAAACATTGAGGAACAACTTATGACAGTAAATTGGCAAGGCGTTTACCCTGCGGTCACCACCCAATATTTTGACGATATGTCGATTAATTTCGATGCCACTCAGCAAATGGTTGATTCGCTGATCAAAGAAGGGGTTGATGGCATCATAGTTTTAGGGACTGTTGGTGAAAATTGCTCTCATAGCAAGGAAGAAAAAATTGAAATTTTAAAAGCGGTTAAAGCGGTTGTCGCAGGCCGAGTACCGTTAATTTCGGGTGTTGCCGAAACCACTACCCAATTTGCTGTTGACTATGCCATTGCCTGTGAACAAATTGGCATAGATGGCTTAATGGTGCTACCGGGTATGGTTTACCGCTCTACTGAAGCCGAGGCAATTTACCATTATCAACAGGTTGCTAGGCAGTGTAAGTTGCCAATTATGATCTATAACAATCCCGTTACTTACGGTGTTGATGTGTCAATTGAAGGCATGCGAGAGCTGGCTAAAGAGCCAAATATTGTTGCGGTAAAAGAGGCGACTGAAGACACGCGTCGAATTTCAGAATTATTCTCTGCCTTTGGCGATCGCTTTATTGTCTTTGGTGGCGTAGATGATATTGCGCTTGAAAGCATCATGTTAGGTTGTACTGGCTGGATTTCTGGCTTAACCAATGTATTCCCACAAGAGTCAGTGGCTATATTTAAATTGGCGAGCCAAGGACGCTTTGAAGAAGCCAAAGAAATTTGGCGCTGGTTCTTACCTTTATTACGTTTAGACACTATTCCAACGCTAGTACAATGTATTAAGTTTTGTGAACAATTAGCAGGTAGAGGCTCTGAAATGACTAGGGCACCACGCTTACCGCTAGTTGGCGAGGAACGAGCACGCGTTGAAAAACTTTATCGTGAAGCGGTCGCCACGCGATTAGATTTAACTAAATATAACTTAGATTAACCCAACTTAAATTAATACAAATTAGATTAACAATATGATCAAAGGCACATTTAATTGTATCGATGCCCACACCTGTGGCAACCCCGTACGTCTAGTCACCAGTGGACACCCAAATTTATTGGGCGCGAATATGAGTGAAAAGCGCCAACATTTTATCAATGAATTTGATTGGATAAGACAGGGGTTGATGTTTGAACCTAGAGGCCACGACATGATGTCTGGCGCTTTTATTTATCCGCCTTGCAGTGACAATGCTGATGCGTCAATTTTATTTATTGAAACTTCTGGCTGTTTGCCGATGTGTGGTCACGGTACTATCGGCACTGTTACTGCCGCTATCGAGCATGGGGTGATAAACCCTAAAGTGGCTGGTCAGCTTATTTTAGATGTGCCAGCTGGGCAAATTAAGGTTGATTATCAGCAGCAGGGATCAAAAGTTACCAGTGTTAAAATTTACAATGTGCCGGCATTTTTAGCGCACCGTAATATTCATATTGATGTACCTGGGCTTGGTGAGTTGGTGGTGGATATTTCTTATGGTGGCAATTTTTATATTATTGTTGAACCACAAGCAAACTTTCCAGGCATAGAGCATTGGTCGGCTAGTGATATCTTAACTTGGTCACCGATTGTTCGCACTATTGTTAATCAAACACTAGATTGTGTGCACCCTCAAGACCCAACAGTAACAGGTGCTAGTCATCTATTATGGACAGGTAAGCCTAAGCAAGATAATTCGGACGCAGCAAATGCAGTGTTTTATGGTGATAAGGCAATCGATCGCTCACCTTGTGGTACCGGCACGAGTGCACGCATGGCGCAACTATACGCGAAAGGTCATTTAGCGAAAGGTCAGCCATTTGTGCACGAAAGCTATATTGGCAGTCAGTTTACTGGCTGTATTGAACAGACGATCGCTATCGACACTAAGGGTGGGGCTATTGAAGCGATTTTGCCGTCTATCTCTGGCTGGGCGCATGTCTTTGGACAAAACACTATTACCATTGATGATGACGATCCTTATGCGTTTGGTTTTATCGTTACTTAATGTAAATAACATTCATAGGATTAAATATGACAATTACTGGAAAAAGTTTAATAGCAGGAAAGTGGCAGGCAGCCGGTAACGCAACTTTTAATGCTTTTGCTGCTGAAACAGGTCAGCCTTTATCGCAGTTATTTATTGATGCAACCAGCCAAGAAGTGGACTCGGCAATTGCTCAAGCTAACGATGCTTTTCATAGTTATAGTGCGCTAAGTGCAGTGCAAAGAGCTGAGTTTTTAGAAACAATAGGGCAGGAAATTTTGGCGTTAGGCGACGAATTGATAAAAACCGCTTGCCAAGAAACCGGGTTACCTCAGCCGCGATTAGAAGGTGAACGTGGCCGCACTATTAATCAATTAACCATGTTTGCTGAAATTTTACGAAACGGTGAATATCAGGCGATTATTGAGCACGCGCAACCGCAAAGACAGCCATTACCAAAGCCCGATACACGATTGGGGTATTTACCCTTGGGTGTAGTAGCAGTATTTGGCGCAAGTAATTTTCCTTTAGCGTTTTCAACTGCTGGCGGCGATACTGCATCGGCGTTAGCGGCAGGCTGCCCTGTGGTGATGAAAGCTCATACGGCGCACCCCGCAACTTCTGAGCTAGTGGCGCAAGCGATTTTAACTGCCATTGATAAATGCCAGCTAAGCGCGGGAGTATTCTCGCTTATCCAAGGAGAAAATCACGCGATATCAAGTCAAATTGTCACTCATCCATTAATTAAAGCCGTCGGCTTTACTGGCTCTGAGCGTGTGGGCATGATTTTACAGCAGCAAATTAATCAGCGACCTGAGCCCATCCCGTTTTATGGCGAGCTTGGTAGCGTAAACCCACAATTTATCTTGCCAAATAAAGTTGCTGAAGCCCCCGCGGCGATTGCTGAGGCTTTAGTTGCTTCGATGATGATGGGCGTTGGCCAGTTTTGCACCAGCCCTGGCATTTGGGCAGTATTGGCTGATGAGAATTATGCTGCATTTGAACACGCTGCAAAAGCGTTAATTGTTGATCAAATGCCAGGCGCTTTGCTAACACCTGCAATTGCTGACAGCTATCAAAATAGTGTTGCTAAGTGGCAAACCTTGTCTGGAGTCGACTGCATCGCCACTGGCGATCATTTGCCGGAAACTCCAAAGCATTTCGCTACGCCAATGCTTTTTACCACCACTTTGGCTGGTTTTGCTGAACACAATGATTTACAGCAAGAAGTTTTTGGCCCTTGTGCGTTAATCGTCAAATGTGCTGATATCGAACAAATGTTGCAACTAACTACCCTACTTAAAGGCAACCTGACCGCCAGTATTCATGCAAGTGAGCAAGATTTGCCCCAGACAGCAACAATTGCGCAACAGCTGGTGCATAAGGTTGGCCGATTGATATACAACCAGATGCCAACGGGGGTTGAAGTCTGTCATTCCATGAACCATGGTGGGCCTTTCCCTGCGTCAACTAATATTCGCTCGACATCTGTTGGCGGTGAGGCAATTAAGCGATTTCAGCGGCCAATATGTTATCAAAATATGCCACTGGAATTGTTGCCAGAGTTATTAAAAGGTTAGGAAATATTGGTTTTAAAATAATGGTTTTATTTGTGTAATCCCTTCCTATTTTTACACAGGGCATTTATTTTATCATTTATGCCCTTTTTTCGTTTTTTAGTTTTTTGTCTGATGCACTTTGCATTTTGAATACAATTCTTATAATGTTCGCAGTCCAACACAGGGAACATTATTCATGGCAATTGTATATAAAACTAGAACTCAATTAGTGGTAGAGACCTTAAGGGAAAAAATTCTTAGTGGCGAAATTACCGCTGGCCAACCATTAAGACAAGCCGCGTTAGCTGAAGAGTTAAATGTTAGCCGTATTCCTGTTCGTGAGGCATTATTGCAGTTGGAAGCTGAAGGCTTAGTTGCTTTTGAACCACACAAGGGCGCGACAGCGACCGAACTTAATGTTGAGCAAGTTGACGAGTTGTTTGAATTACGAGCAATGCTTGAAGCCGATTTATTAGCAGCATCAATTCCAAATTTAACCGACGAAGCGTTGGAGCAAGCGACGGTGTTACTGCAAAAACTAGATAATGCGCTAGGAAAAGAAAATGCAGCAAATACCTGGAGTGAGCTGAATTCTGACTATCACAATTGTTTATATTCGGCGGCTAATCGCCCGCAAACTCAAGATTTAGTGAATACCTTAAATAAGAATGCCGATCGGTATATTCGTATGCATTTATTGTGGGCGGGTGGCATGTCTAAAGCAGAATCGGAACATAATAATATTTTAGCGTATTGCAAAGCTAAAAATGTTGAAAAAGCCGTAGCGCTGCTTACCCAACATATTCTTGGCTCTCGCGATGAGATCAAAGAGTTCTTGTTACAAAGAGAAAGCGCAAAAGCTTAATTATTCTTATTTTTCAATCAGATAGTTGTTAATGGTGCAGGGCGGCGCTGTTAACAATTATTGACATTTTTTCACCAAATCTATACTATCCCCTCCCTTTATTGTTCCGTCACGAGCCCTGAATTCATTGGTTTGAACACCAATTATCCTTCACTTTTCACGGCAGTGGATGTTTGCTGGCTAACCTTTACTAGTACAGCATCAATTAAATTAACTAACATTCTTAAAAATACGCGAGAAAAAAATGTTTGAAATTCATGCGAGTAAGGTTACTAGCCTGAAAAATGATGTGCTATCTGGATTAACCGTAGCGCTTGCTTTAGTGCCAGAAGCCGTAGCTTTTGCATTTGTTGCAGGGGTTGAGCCATTAGTCGGACTTTATGCTGCATTTATGGTTGGCTTAATTACCGCCATTTTTGGTGGTAGACCGGGCATGATTTCCGGCGCAACAGGGGCGATGGCCGTTGTTATGGTGTCGCTTGTGGCTATTCATGGTGTGGAATACCTGTTTGCCACCGTTGTGCTTACTGGTGTCCTACAAATTTTGGCTGGTATATTTAAACTCGGGAAGTTTATTCGTTTAGTACCGCATCCGGTTATGCTCGGCTTTGTAAACGGTTTAGCGATTGTGATCTTTTTAGCACAACTCGGCCAGTTTAAAGTTGCCAATGCTGAAGGTGTTTTTGTTTGGATGCAGGGCAATCAGTTATTCACTATGGCTGGGTTAATTGTGTTAACCATGGCGATTATTCACTTCTTACCTAAGTTGACTAAAGCGGTACCGTCTTCATTAGTGGCAATTGTCGTTGTTACTTTATTAGTGCAAAGCTTAGATTTAGATGCTCGCACTGTGGTTGATTATGTGCGTGATATGACTAATGATCCTGCGGCAACTATTGCTGGTGGCTTACCGCAATTTGCAATTCCAAACGTGCCTTTTACTTTTGAAACCTTAAAAATTATTTTCCCATTTGCCCTTGTTTTAGCCGCCATTGGTTTAATTGAATCGCTGTTAACGCTAACGTTAATTGATGAGTTAACGGGCACTCGTGGTCGAGGTAATAAAGAGTGTATTGCCCAAGGTGCGTCAAATACAGTGAATGGCTTTTTTGGTGGTATGGGTGGCTGTGCCATGATTGGCCAATCAATGATTAACGTTAACTCTGGTGGCCGAGGTCGAGCGTCTGGCATAACCGCAGCATTAGGTTTATTGGGAATTATATTATTTGCCTCTAGCTTGATTGAACAGATCCCGCTTGCTGCATTGGTTGGTGTGATGTTTATCGTTGTAATTGGTACATTTGAGTGGTCAAGCTTTCGTATTATGAGGAAAGTGCCTAAGGCAGATGCTTTTGTCATAGTGTTGGTGTCAGGTGTAACGGTAGCTACCGATTTAGCGGTTGCGGTAATCGTTGGTGTTATCGTATCGGCACTGGTATTTGCTTGGGAGCATGCTAAACATGTGACGGTAAAACGCTCGACAAATGATCAAGGTTCTACGGTATATGAAGTACATGGACCACTGTTTTTTGGCTCGGTAAGTAGCTTTTTAGAGCAGTTTAATATCGACCAAGATAGCAACGATGTCATTGTTGAATTTAAATACTCACGCGTTGCCGATCATTCTGCCATTGAAGCAATTGATACCTTGGCAGAGCGCTATATTAGTCAGGGCAAAACCATACATTTAGTGCATTTAAGTCAAGAATGTAAGCTATTGCTTGAAAAGGCCGGTGATTTAGTTGAAGTGAATGTTATTGAAGACCCTAACTATCACATTGCCAGTGACAAATTAGCCTAACGTTACTGAATACTAACAGCGAGCTATACTTAAAATAGTTCGCTTTTTTTTGCGGTTAGGTTAACTTATGCTGCTTAACCGCTTGTTGAAGCTAGATTAAGCTTTAACTAATGATCGTTTGACGAATTAAAAATAGATGCAATTAGAGTTTTTTGATGTTCCTAGTCCCTGTATTGGTGTTTGCCAATCAGATGAGAAAGGCCTTTGCAAAGGTTGCTTTCGTACGCGTGAAGAACGTCAAACTTGGATTAATTTAACTTCAGACGACAAGCAAAAAGTGATCAAAAAATGTCAGCAGCGCAAGAAGCGCAAATCTGCCGTTAAGCAAGTCAAAGAAGAGGCTACTGAAATTACTGTAGTGCAACCGTCTTTACTTGATCCTCCCACCAAATCCAAATTAGTAACCTCTGATGATATGGACTTTGGTGACTTTGAACTTTAGCCGTTTGTTTTAGTTTTTATTTTAGATGTGTAGTTTAAACGAGTAGGGCCAACATGATGTTGGCTTTTTTGTTACCAACGTCAGTTGTTTATGGCTCGCAATTTATAAGTTATTAACTAGTATTAGATAGAGCGTGTTAATCTTGGCTGTACGGTTTTTACTCGTTGTTACACCGCATTTATTTGGAATAACTAAATCTTACTTGGTGTACCTAAATTAAAAGCCATTAAATTAGAACAAAACTCATACCACAAAGGTCAACACGCTTTTGTTTGCAGTATTGAGTAGCGTATGACTAATAAAGAACAACGACTTCAACGTTTAGAACAGATATTTCAAACCTTTGTAAAGCTTGATAGCTTCTACCCTAAAGCACAGTCATTAAATGACTATATTGGTTATGTGCATAAGCTATTGGCTAAATTAATGCCTGCGAAAAACTTTTATTTAGCCAGCTTTAATAGCCAAGAAAAGACCATTCAGTACCTTTACAACGTAGACGAAAAGGATGAACCCCTGCCACCAGAGCGAAAATTTACTTTAGCCACACCAGAGCAGTCTCCTACTGCATGGGTGATTGGCAATCGTAAAATGCTGATACTTGACGGTGAAAAAGCACCTTTACTTACATTTACTGGTGATTATTGGGGGGAAGGAACTAAGTCTGAGCATTGGGTTGGCGTGCCGTTAATTGCGCGCACAGGCACATGTATCGGCGCTATTGTTATTCAAAGTTATGACAAGGCAATTAGCTATACCGAAGAAGATATTGCCATTTTTAAATTATTTGCTTCGATCATTGCTTCGGCACTGGAAAAGCATCGAATAGAGAGTGCCGTGCAAGCAGAGTTAGATGATACGCACCTAGCACTTTCTCAGGAGCTGATTGAACGTAAACACGCGGCAAAGCTACAAAATGCTTTGTACCAAATTGCCAGCTTAACGGCTAAATCACCACCGCTTGATGAGTTCTTTCAAGCGGTACACCAAATAATTGATCAGCTAATTTATTCAAAAAATTTCTATATCGCTTTGCTTGATGAAGACAAACAGGAATTAACATTAGGCTATTTTGTTGATGAAATTGATAATGAAATTAAGCAAGGGATGATTATTCCAGTTGGCGAAGGGTTAAGTTCATATGTTATTAGAACTCGTGAACCTCAGTTATTAACCCCTGTTAAAGTCAATGATTTGGTGCAAACTAAGGAAATAGGAGCGCTTCGGGGCTCGCAAAATTATACCTGTTGGTTAGGGGTTCCGATGATTTCGTCGAATATTTTGCACGGGGTGATGGTGGTGCAAAGTTATGATGAAAAAATAATTTTTACCCAGCAAGATGTCGAGTTAATGCATTATATTGCCAGTCACGTTGCTAACGCTATTGAGGCAACCCTTAATGAGCAACAACGTAAAGAGGCGCAGCTTAAACTTGCTAAACAACACCGAGTGTTGGAAGAAAGTCATCGTGAACTGCAATCAACATTGGCCAAACTGAAATCCACGCAACAGCAGCTAGTTCAACAAGAAAAGATGGCATCGCTTGGTGGTTTAGTTGCCGGAATCGCCCATGAAATCAATACTCCATTAGGCATTTGTGTAACGGGAATTAGCCATTTACACGAAGAAACAAAGTACCTTGAGCGTTCCATTGCCGATGGCAGTCTGACCGAGGATGGTCTAATGGATTATTTAAAGGAAGTGACTGAAGCCAGTAAAATTCTTGATAATAATATTCAACGAGCAGCTGATTTAGTAAAAAGCTTTAAGCAAGTGGCGGTTGACCAATCTAGTAATAGCGTAAGGCAAATTAAACTGAAGCAATATATAGATGAAATTCTGCTGAGTTTACGACCAACGTTAAAACGAATTAAACATCAAATTAAAGTTTCGTGTGATGAAAATATTCAAATAACAACTGATGCCGGGGCAATTTCGCAAATTATCTCTAATTTGATCATGAACTCAATCAAGCACGGTTTTGATGGCATTGAACCGGGCAATATTGCGATTTTTGTTGAACAGAAAAATGACTTTACCATTGTTCGCTACGCCGATGATGGTAATGGTATTTCGGAAGAAGCGATGGCTAAATTATTCGACCCATTTTTTACCACTAAACGTGGCGATGGCGGCAGTGGCTTGGGTACTCATTTAGTCTATAACCTTGTGACATCAGCGTTAAAAGGGCGGATAGAAGCAAAAAGTGAGATAGGAAAGGGCTTAGCGTACTTCATTAAGTTCCCGTCACAACTTGAAAGCTGATATAGAGTACATACAGATATAAGCTTTAGCTGAATAAGCCTTAACTTAACCTGCCAAGTTGTATTTTTAGAGCTTAATCAAATCTGTCGTAGGTTAACGGCTTAGTGGCAATAACTGACATTTCCTAACACTTAACAACTTTCTGCGTCATTGCGGCGAAGGCCGCAATCTCCTCGATTTGAAGAGTTGCTATAACTGAAGGTTTTTAAGGCTCTTCACAATTGCTGGAGATCCCGTGTAAAAAAAACACGGGATGACGATAGTTATTTTTATTTTGACTGAATGCGTAAAATTCACACATAACCGTTGGTTAGATAATATTTAAAGCCCTCAACGTAAACTGTCAGATTAACTAAGAGCCATTCCACCGCTGCTTTGCGTTTATTAACTCAACACCGGTTGATTTAGCTCTGATTGACTTAGCTCTGATTGACTCAGCACAGCTAAGGCTAAACTATTTTAATAAATATAAACTGGTGGTTTGTCGCTGCTATCCATCTTGATAAAGCTCATTTATTTCTACCGCCTGATCAATAACCCTAAGCATTGCGTCAACAACCTTAGGATCAAGGTGGTTTCCTGATGCTTGTTTAAGAAAATCGACAACTTGTTCTAGCGGCCACGGATCTTTATAGCAACGCTTGTGGGTTAACGCGTCAAAAACATCGGCCACCGCAACAATACGGGCAAAAATATGAATATCTTCACCTTTGCGACCATCAGGATAACCACTTCCGTCATATTTTTCATGATGCTGCTGTGAAATAATTGCCGCAGAACTTAATATGGGGCGGCTTGAACCGCGTAAAATTTCATAACCAATATTGGGATGTGCTTTCATCACCTGCCATTCATCTTCGGTAAGTTTACCGGGTTTTAATAGCACACTATCTGGGGTAGCAATTTTGCCAATATCATGCATGGGTGCTGCTTGTTTAAGTAGCTCAGCTTCTTCTTCAAGTAGACCAATTTCTTTGGCTAAAATGTAACTGACCTCAGACATGCGGCGGATATGATTGCCAGCTTCTTTTGAGCGAGACTCTACCGCATCACCTAACCGATAAATGAGCTCTTCTTGGGTTTCAATGATTTCTCTATTAAGTAGCAAATTATCAAATGCTAGGCTGACATTACCGGAAAATATTTCTAATAATTTGCTGTCTATCTCATTTAGGCTTTTAATGCCTTTTAAATACAATAAACTGACTTTATCACTTTGACTGGGAAAATAGCCCACTAAAACATCGTCCTGATAAATACTGCGTTTAGCTTCAAGCGCTTGGTTTAAATAACGCTTAACTTCCTCATCAACCACGACGTTTTCCCCAGCGTTGATATGAGCCAAAACTTCATAATCATTCTCTGAGAATACAGCACTTAAGCCTTTAAGCTGAACCAAGAGACTTTCATCATTAATTTTCAGTAGCGATACAACTTGTTGTAATAAACCACTAAAAAACGGTTGTAATGTTCTTTTTTCAAGTACTTGTGAAGTTGAATCAATAACGCGCTCTAAACCTGAGCGGTAAATTTCCTGATATTTTCGTGCCTCTTCAACATTGATAATGTCGCGGTAAGCGCGCAAAGCAGCAAATACCGTTGTGAATAGTTTTTTTCGATCAAGTTCGGTTTTTTCTTTGTAGTCATTGATGTCGTAATCGACAATAACTTGCTCTTCTGGGGCTTGTCCGGGCTGGCCAGTTCTTAATACAATGCGAGTAAAATGGTTGTTTTTTTCTTGTCTTAGCCACTTTGCTAAAGTGAGCCCGGCTTCATCGGTTTCCATTACCACATCTAAAAAAACTAAGGCGATATCCGATTCTTGTTCAAAAAGATTTTTACCTTCTTCTGCTGAATAGGCATCAATAAATTCGAGGTTTCTTCCATCCAAAGTAAAACGCTTTAATGCCATTTTTGTGACGACATGAACGTCTTCTTCATCATCAACAATGGCTATTTTCCATGGTGGTAGAGTATTTTTTTGATCTTTATTTAGAAATGACAGAGGCATAGTAAAAACACACAAGAAACCATATTAAAGGTATAGCTAAAACTTGATGAATTTCAAAGAAATCTGCATGTTTACTTTAGTTTGTTAATGTGAATTTTATTGAGCAATAATGTTTAGGTTTACCGTGAGTTAGCTAACTGTTATCGCTCAATTGGCGTTAATTCACGCGAACTTTTCTAAATAAATCTTGGTAATTTAGGAGGGAGTAGTAAAATACGAACAGTGAAAGACTAGTCAATAAAAGCTGCTAAAAAGAGAACGTGATGATGAGTTAAAGGGCTAACTCAATCACCATTTCACGAAGTTCTTCTTTTGATATGGCATTATCGTGATTTGTGTCGAAACGTTTGAAGATGGTTTCGCACATACGAAGCCCTTTGTCTTGTAATAAACAATCGATTAATTCAACAAACTCGCTACGATTAATCATACCGTCTTTGTCTTCATCAAATACTTCAAATAATTCGTCTACCCATTGGTTAATTTCCATAACGCTACCTCAATGTTGGCTATAGTAGATAACCTGACTTTATCTTGTCTTGCTCGATAATGGAATGATTTATTTTAATAATATTAATGGTCATAGCAGTTGAATGCTATGCTGATAACAATGGGGTTGTTGGCAATTAACCTTGCTTTGATGCATTCATTATCATATTAGCCAATACTTAGTTGATCACTATCAAGGTATTGTTAATTGGGAAATTTATGATTTGCACCACCACAGCTATTTTATTTATAGTGTGTGGATAGTTACACCATATTAAGGAAGGGTAGACATGAACAATATTCTTGTTATTGCAGATTTTAATGAAGAGCAAACCATTGCCATTGAACGCGCTATTGAGTGTGGAAAAATTTATAATACTGCAATGCATATTGTTTATTTTTGCTACGAAAATTTACGTCATGTCGCCGGCGATAAAGCGCAAATAAAAGAAAAAATAATGGCGTCATTAACCGCTACCGCCAATGCGCAATTAGCAGCGATAAATTTTGAAGGTGTGGAAGTGACGTTTGATGTCGTTTGGGAAAAACATATACCCCAATGGACACAACGCTATGTTCATGAAAAGCAACCTAAATTAGTGATTAAAACCGGCCATCGTAGTGAAACCTTGTTTTATACGCCGACCGACTGGCAATTATTACGCGAATGCGATGCGCCATTAATGATTGCTTCTGAAACTAAATGGCGTAAAGCCCCGAATATCCTTGCGGCAATTGATTTAGAGACAACAAACCCAAGTAAGCAGGCACTAAACAGTAAAATTTTGAAGCAAGCGAAAGCGCTGGCAGACGCAAGATCTGCTGAGCTTTATGTCTGCTATACCATTCCATTCTCGACACTATTAAGAGATTTAGGTATTCAATATATTGATGAATTAGAGCTTCAGGCTAATCGAGTATTAGAAAAACAAATTACCGAGCTTGCGATTACTTTCGATATTCCGGCTAGTCACTTTATTTTAAAAGCTGGCCAACCTGAAAAAGTCATCCCAAGTACTGCGGCGAATGTGAAAGCAGGTGTCGTGGTGTTAGGTACCGTTGCACGTAAAGGCATTGCTGGTCGAGTGATGGGAAACACAGCTGAGAAAGTGTTGAAGCTATTGAAGTCAGATGTTATTGCTATTAAACCAGATAGCTAGGGCGTGTTGACCTTTCAAGTTTGTTTTTGCAGCAGTTTGTTGGAAATTTATATAAGGCAGCACTTTTAATGTGTGGTTATTCCACATGATAAAGTGCTAACACAGTAAAAATGACAACAAACGCTGCCTGAAAGGTTTCGGCTAAAAGCGTTTTATTCTTTTTGTTAAAAAAAAGGTTGTGAGTAGGTTTGCTTAGGTGACTAGGCATCACACCTCACGCCGCGATTAAACCGCGTTTATCTCGAATAAAAATTGAACAACAAAGCTCAACGCGCCCTAATAATTATTATTTTTCAACTGTTTAAAACCTCCCAATTTGGTTGGTATAGTTTCAATACCAGCCGAATAAATGCCTTGCACAAAAAATAACCATTCGTTATAAATAACCTTGATAATAAAAATAATTTATATGGATAGTCGGGGTGAATGTATGGGGTTGATGAAGCATGAGGCGCATAAAAAAAGTAAAAAGTTGGTAACTTTCATTATTGGCTGCTTATTGGCGTACAGCTATTTAGGCATGATGGATATAGGCATACATGCCGAAGTACCAAGCTCTTTTCATGGTTATCCCGACTTTATTGTCAATTATTACCATAGTGTTGTTATTGGCATTTTTGCAATTATCGTCGCATCGTTGCTGGTGATGTTCATGCCGAAATTATGTCGAGTACAAGTGAGCGATCATATCGCTTGGTTGATTTTACCGAGTTGTATTTTATTGACATTTGCTATTGCGGTTAATCATATTTTACTGATGCCACTCATCAGTGCCGAAATCCCCGCCTTGCTGGTTATTTGGTTGGGCTATTTTGTTGAAAAGCGAGATATGTTTTTACCTGAACGCTTAAAGGTTTGGTAAAAGCCATTTTTTGGTGCTCTCGCGGCCTTAATTAACGGTTGTCTTTGTCTTTAAAAACTTGAGTTACTTTGTGCTAGATCATTGGTTTACCACAAATATTCATCTAACCTAAAAGCAGTTCTAGCAAATAGGCGTTCTGACAATTAGGCAAAAAGTTATGGCAAAGGGAATTAAATGGCTTGTTGTTGTGGCAATAATAGCAAGTGTAATTTGGTGGCTGAATCGAGACTCATCCATTAACGTTAGCTGGCAGCATCCGGAAATTGCCGATGTTGCGACCATCGTTGCCAATACCCGTTCAGGCACTGTTGAAGCCTGCCAACGCTCCAAGATGTCGTTTGCTATTGGCGGGCAAATAGAGTCTATTTACGTTAAAGAAGGGCAGATGGTTGAGCAAGGGCAACGCCTAATGATGTTGTGGCAACAAGATCGCCAAGCAAAAGTTATTGAAGCACAAGCCTTAATCAATGCACGAACACAACATCAGCAAAGTATTTGCGTTACCGCCGCCAATGATAAAAAAATAGTTAAACGCCATCAGCAGCTACTTCAGCAAAAACTGACTTCACAAGAAATTTTAGATAATACTACTGCAGCGGCTGAGGCATCTGCAGCAGCTTGTTTATCAGCGCAATCGGAAGTTGATGTGGCTAAAGCTCTGCTGCAAGTGGCTGAAGCAAGTTTGGCACAAACGGAGCTTTATGCGCCTTTTGCCGGTATGGTTGCTGAAATAACTGGCGAGCTTGGCGAATATGCCACACCGTCACCTCCTGGGATCCCGATGCCGCCAGCAATTGATATTTTAACCCATGATTGCCATTACGTAACCGCGCCTATAGATGAAGTTGATGCAGGACAGCTAACTTTAGGTATGCCAGTGACTATTGAAATAGATGCATTTAAACAGCACCCGTTTAATGGAAAAATTCGTCGAATTTCACCTTACGTGCAAGATTATGCCAAACAAGCACGAACGGTTGATGTTGACGTGGAATTTATCGATGAAGTTGATAACCATGAGCCCCCATTATTAACCGGCTATAGCGCTGATATTGCCATTACGGTTGCTAAAGCGGATAAAGTGCTGCGCCTGCCCAGTGAATTAGTGCTGGATAACCGCTTCGTTTATATTGTTGATGACAATAATGTTGTTAGAAAACAAGATGTTGAAGTAGGTCTTACTAACTGGCAATACAGTGAAATCACCCAAGGACTCAAAGCTTCAGATAGGGTTATTACATCACTTACTGTTACTGGACTTGCAGAAGGTCAGCAGGCTAATGCAGTGCAAGTTAAAGCCGAGTAGTTGAAACATGACGATTCCGCTCATTCAGCTGCAGCAAGTCAATAAAAGCTATTTGCTTGGAGAGCGGCCACTACAGGTACTTAAAAATATTTCGCTTAATATTAATCAAGGCGAATATATTTCAATTATGGGACCGTCGGGCTCAGGTAAATCAACCTTACTAAATATGATAGGTTTACTTGATCGGCCAGATTGCGGGCAGCTAACGATTGATCAATGTGAAACCAGCGAATTGCCAGAAGAGCAACGAGCGGTAATCCGTCGCAATAGTATTGGTTTTATTTTTCAAAATTTTCAATTAATACCTAGATTAACCGCCGAAGAAAATGCTGCGCTGCCTATGATGCTGGCGGGAGTTAAATTAAAAGAACGTAAAGCTAGAGTTGCTCAGCTTTTTGAACAACTGGGTATTGCTGAGCGTTTGCACCATTTACCGAAGCAGCTATCTGGCGGCCAATTGCAGCGAGTTGCCATTGCTAGAGCCATGGTTATGTCACCTAAAATTTTATTGGCTGATGAACCTACGGGAAATTTAGACCAAAAGTCAGGTTCCGATGTTATTGAGGTCTTGGAATCGCTCAATAATACCGGCATTACGCTGTTAGTGGTGACGCATGATCAGGCATTAGGGCAGCGTGCTCAGCGGCAACTTACTATGGTTGATGGTGAAATCACCGGAGATCACAGCCGTGATTAGATGGCAAGACAGGTGGCGATTTTCGTTACAAGTGCTAATGTTAAATCCTGCTCGTACCGCAATATTATTGCTGGTGATTGCTATTGGTGTTTGCTCGGTATTATTGCTGACCAGTATTGGCGAAGGAGCAAGGCAATATATCAATCGAGAATTTAGTAATATCGGCTCTGATTTACTGATTATTTTACCGGGAAAAAAACAAACTTCTGGCGGTTCGCTACCCTTTTATAGCACAACCCCTAGAGAGCTGACTTGGCAAGATGCAAAAGCAATTAAGCAGCTACCCAATGTTAAATATGTTGCGCCAATTAATGCCGGCACGGCGCTAATTAGTGCCGGAAGTCTTAGCCGAGAAGTGATTACTATTGGCTCAACGGCTGATTTTTTAAAAGTGCGCAAATTAACCTTATCTCATGGCCGTGGTTTTAATTTTGACAATGAACAGCGAGCGCGCCATGAAGCTATTTTAGGGGCTAAATTAAAACGCAGTTTATTTGGTGATGAACATGTTGTTGGCCAGTGGCTAGATATTGCTGATCGCCGCTATCGAATTGTCGGGGTATTGGCAGAGCGCGGTGAATCATTGGGATTAGATATGCGTGATATGGTAATTATTCCTATTAGCTCGGCTGAATCATTATTTAATTCAACGGCGTTGTTTCGCATTGTTCTTGAACTTAAGCCGCAAGTTCAAGAACAAGCAGCAAAGCAACAACTTATTGATTTAATTAAGAGCCGCCATGAAGGGGAAGAAGACATTACGATTGTTAGTCAAAATGCCATGATGGACGCTTTTAATAATATTACCACCATAGTGACCGCCGCCATTGGCGTTATTGCTGGCATTAGTTTGTTAGTCGCTGGCTTTTTAATTATGAATGTTAGTTATATTTCTGTGGTTAAACGAAAACCAGAAATAGGCCTACTCAAAGCCATTGGTGCTAGCAGACGAGAAGTGCAAGCGTTATTTCTTCAAGAGTCTAGCTTACTCACTTTACTCGGTGCTTTATTTGGCGTAATTGCCGGTTATGCATTAGTTTTTGCGATTAACTTATTTATTCCCTACTTTTCCATGGCCATACCTTGGTGGTCGACGGCTCTGGCGGTTGTATCTGCAACGGTCATAAGTATAGCTTTTACTTGGCTACCAGCACGGCAAGCGGCACAGCTTGACCCTGTTATTGCGATGCGAGGCAATTAAATGACAGTGACTGATATTGTTGTTTGGGTGCGTCGTTCCATTTCATTTCAAGGTAGGCGAGCAATATTGTCGATTACCGGCTTTGCCATTGGCATTGCCGCTGTGGTGATGATGACGGCAATTGGTGAGTCATTAAAGCAATATATTTTGAACGAATTCACTCAATTTGGCAGTAATATTATCGCGGTATCACCAGGTAAAACGGAAACCTTTGGCGTTGGTGGCTTGCTTAATACTGTGCGACCACTTTCATTAGCTGATAGTGTTGCCATTAACCAATTAAATCATGTTGCCTACACAGTGCCGGTTATTGCGGGCACCGCAAAAGTTAAAGCACAGAGTAAATTTCGCTACACAGATATCGTTGGCGTTACTTCATTAGCAGAGCAGGCCTGGCAATTATCCTTAGCTTCTGGTCAGTTTTTGCCAAGCGATGATATTAATCAGCCCCGTAATTTTGCCGTGTTAGGAAGTAAAGTTGCTGAAGCTATTTATGGTCAAACGAGTCCAATTGGCCAGTTTATTCATATCAGTGATAAACGTTTTCGCGTGGTTGGCGTGCTTAAACCTAAAGGGCAATTTGTTGGTCAAGATTTAGATGAAATGGTGTATGTACCTACCGCAATCGCTATGCAATTATTTAATCGTGAAAGCGTAATGGAAATAGATGTGTTTTATCACGCTAATGCCACCAGCAGTCAAACGGCCACAGCCATAAAACAATTGCTGGTTAAGCGCCATGGCCGGGAAGATTTTACCTTAGTGACCCAAGACGACATGTTGGCTAGCTTAGATAATATTTTGAATGTGATTAAAATAGCAGGGGCAGCGTTAGGTGTAATATCACTATTTGTTGGTGCCATTGGTATAGCGACGATTATGTCGATTAATGTCTCAGAGCGCATCAGTGAAATAGGTTTATTGCGGGCGCTCGGCTGCTCATCTAAGCAATTGATTTCGTTGTTTGTGTTAGAAGCAACCGCGATGGCGGTACTCAGTGGCATTTTAGGGTTTACCTTGTTTTTGCTGGTGATGTTTTTTACTAAATTTTTCTGGTTGGATGTTTTGCAAGGAATTAACTTATCTATCTTTTTTGCCACGTTAGTGTTTTTAGCCGTTATTGGTTTAGCTTCAGGAATTTTCCCTGCACTTAAAGCGGCGCAAGCCACCCCTATTGAAGCGCTTCGTCACGAATAATCTAAATTAAAAGCCAATAAATTCTAACAAATACTTTTAACTCAGTATTTAACTCGATATTCAACTCTGCACTTAACTCTGCATTCAACCAGTAAGTAATTGATAAAATATTTGTAATGGTTGTCTCAAGCGCTTATTTTTGACAGCATTACCCGCGCTAGTTTTTTGATTAATTTTATTTTCACTGTAATAAATTTTGAATAATTAGCACTAATAGCTTGGAACGATTATTTAAGGATATAAATAATATAATGTGGAAATCATACTTAATTAAGTTGTTTGGCATGGCTTTAGGCAAATTATTAGGCAAAGAGTTAGGCATTCTATTAGGTTTAGCCTTATTGCTTATTACACCAGCTAAAGCCGCTGAACCTTACCCGTTAATTTTTGACGACTGCCACCTTGATGGCATTCGCGAACAAGTCAAATGCGGTAAGTTAACCGTGCCAGAAAACTACCAACAACCAGAAGCAACCACCATCGAAATCAATTTTGCGGTGCTACCTGCGATAGATAGTGCGCAAAATAAATCACCACTGATGTTTTTAGCGGGTGGACCGGGGCAGGCAGCAACAGAATTAGCGCCAATGATCCGTCGAAACTTTTATGAAATTCGTAAAACCCGCGACATTATTTTGGTTGATCAGCGTGGAACTGGACAATCAAGCCCACTGCTTTGTGACAATAATGCGCTAAATATCAAAGATGTTTATCAAATGAGTTCAACAGAATTTGATGTTGACGAAATTCATCAATGTTTAAGCGAGTTTAAGCAGGAGCTAGGCCAATATAACTCAGAAAATGCCATCCGAGATTTTGATGCTGTCCGTGCAGCGCTGGGCTATGAGCAAATAAATTTATACGGGGGCTCCTACGGTACGCGCGCTGCGCTAGTGTATTTACGATTATTTCCAGAAAATCTAGCCAGTGTGGTATTAGATAGTGTCGGGCCAATTGAAGTGCCGATCGGGCCATTTGGTCAAAGTGCTGCTCGTTCGTTTAACTTGTTAGTAGAAAATTGTGCCGCTGAGCCAGCTTGCCATCAAGCCTACCCTAATTTAGCCAATGAGTTTCAGGAAGTTTATAGCGCGTTAGCTGCAAAAGCGAAAACCATAACTATTGCTCACCCAAGGTTAGGTACGCCGACTGATTTTGTTGTCGATGTTGAAAAGTTTGTCGATACCTTACGAATGCAACTTTATAGCATGCCGATGCGCACAATTGTTCCTTTAGTGATCCACCAAGCATACCTAGGTAATTATATGCCATTAGCGGGGTTAGTTGCGCAAAATGATAGTGAGCATCAGGCGGGTGGCATCTATAGCGGATTAACGTTAAATATTGTTTGTAATGAAGATTTTCCACGAATAAGCCCTTCTGCTTGGCAGCAAGATGGTGACAATAATTTCGGCCGAAAAATTAGCCATCGCGGTTGGCAATTGGCCTGCCCATTGTGGCCTAAATATCAAGTAGCTGATGAATTTTATCAGCCGGTTACCGCGAAAGTGCCAACACTTATTTTATCGGGAAATTTAGATCCAGTAACGCCACCAAGCAACGGCGAATATGCTAATAAAACCTTAGTAAATAGTCGTCATATTATTATTAAAAACGCTGCACATATTGCTGCTAGTAGCGAATGCGCGGTTGGTTTAGTGAATCAGTTTATTGACACGTTAGATTTAGCGGCATTGGATGAAACCTGCCTGACAGAATTACCCGATGAGTCATTTATGACCAGTCTAAATGGCAATATGTAAGGGATTAAAAATGATTATTGTAGATAATTTACATAAAACGTTTGGTAAAGATGTGAAAGCGCTCGACGGCTTATCTTTTACCGCTAACGATGGCGAAATTACCGGTATTTTAGGGCCAAATGGTGCAGGTAAAACTACTTGTCTTCGCACACTGTACGGCTTACTTAAGGCAGACCAAGGTACCGCGACTATTGATGGGATCAGTGCGGTTGAACAGCCGCTGTCAGCACGAGCAAAACTTGGCATTTTTCCTGACAAGTTTGGTTTATATGAACGCTTAACTGCTTACGAGCAAATCGATTATTTTGCCAGTATTCATGGCCTTAGTGGGCAGAAAAAGAAAGCGGCAATTGCTGAAATTATTCGTGACTTGGACATGGAGTCATTAGCCCATCGTAAAACTCAAGGCTTTTCTCAAGGCCAGCGTATGAAAGTGACATTGGCACAGGCTTTGGTGCATAAGCCGCAAAATTTTGTACTTGATGAACCCACTCGTGGTCTTGATGTCATGAGCACTCGCATTTTACGCGACTATTTAACGCGATTTAAAGCGCAGGGGCATTGTATTTTATTTTCATCCCATGTCATGCAAGAAGTGGCTGCATTATGTGACCGTGTAGTCATAGTGGCGAACGGCAAACTTGCAGCGCAAGGTACGCCAGATGAGTTATGCGAATTAGCTGGCGAGCAACACCTGGAAGAAGCCTTTGTCAAGTTAATCGGTTCGGATGAAGGAGTCGCGGCGTGAACCAATTAAAAGCGTTAATTATTAAAGAATTTAAAGAAGCATTTCGTGATAAACGTGCGTTACTGGTGGCATTTAGTATGTCGTTATTGGCGCCGGTGATGATTATGGTGATGTCAAAAACCATGATTAAAGAAATGGTGGATAAACCTGCAGTTTACGCTGAAATTACTGGCGCAGAATACGCGCCAAAATTAACCAAAGCACTTAATGATGACAATATTTTTTCGATCACTAAAGCCGATGACAGCGATTTGCCTATTTGGCAAAAACGAGCAATTAAACTTACGATCCCTGCCGATTATGCCGAGTTAATGGCCGCGGGTGAGGTGATTGATATTGTTATTAATGCTGATTATAGCGATAAGCCGACGTTAAGCCCGGTGCGCCGTATCAAAGATGTGATCAGTGATCATGCCCGAGCTATTGGCTATAAACGCATTATGATGCGTGGCATTGATATGCGCATTTTGCAGCCGCTTAATGTGATTGAACAAGATAGAGCGCAACCAAGCAGCAACGCCATGATGATCAGCATTATGCTGGGCTTATATTTGTTAATGGGTGCCTTTATGTCGGGCTTATCTACCGCAATTGACTCTAGTGCAGGTGAGCGTGAACGCAATGTCTTAGAGCTTTTATTGTGTCAGCCAGTGAGCACGTTAAAAATTGTTTTAGCCAAACTCAGCTGCTCAAGTGCTATTTCGGCGTTAGCCATTGTCTTGATGTTAACCGTGACCACAATCAGCGTTGGTTTTGTTGATTTAACTAAAATTGGTGCAACCTTTAGCATTGATGGTTTTACTTTTGTAACCCTATTACTGCTGCTGATCCCTATTTGCGTATTTGCTGCAGCGTTGCAGTTGTTTTTCGC
The DNA here is from genome assembly GCF_053470325.1 of Colwellia sp. MEBiC06753. Lineage (NCBI taxonomy): Bacteria > Pseudomonadati > Pseudomonadota > Gammaproteobacteria > Alteromonadales > Colwelliaceae > Colwellia > Colwellia sp. MEBiC06753. The sequence continues at coordinate 130,055 of NZ_JBQMTM010000002.1, forward strand.
GTTTCAAGCCAAAAGCTTTAAAGAAGCCCAATCAACTGTGACTATGTTAATTATGTTACCGGCGTTTATTCCTGCCGCCTTAATGTTTATAGATAATCGACCTTTATGGCTAGACTGGACGCCAATTGCTGGGCAATCAATTATTTTAGAGAATCTATTTAAAGGCTTGCCGGTAAATTGGCCGGCATTTGCCGTGACCAGTTTTGTCACGATTGCTGTAACCGCAGTACTGGTGTTAATTTTGGCGAAAAAACTTAAGTCAGAAAAAGTGGTGATGGCATTAAGCTAATGCCATCAAACGCTTGATTTTATGACGTTAAATTTAAACAAACAGCAACAGTTTAGCCAATGGATGAGCGAGCATGATCGCATGCTCAAACATATCATCCATGGCTTTGAAGCGAAGCCCGCCTTACAAGAAGAGTTGTATCAGGAGGTTGCCTTAAATATTTGGCAGGCCTTGCCTAAATTTAAGGGCAATAGCTCGGTAAAAACCTTCGTTGCACGTATTGCCCATAATATTTTAGCGACCCATGTTGCTAAAGCGGTGCGTACTATTAAAGCCGATCAAGATATTGATGACTGTCAGCTGGTAAGTGATGGTCAATCGACACCTTACCATGCGCTAGATCAAGCCCAGCGCCAACAACGACTTTCCTCAGCTATTAGGCAGCTGAGTTTCGAGCAACAACAAGTCATTACCTTGGCGCTAGAAGGTATGAGTTATCAAGAGTTGGCTGATATTTTATCGATTAGCCAAAATCTAGTGGGGGTGCGTTTGAACAGAGCAAAAGCATCTCTTATGAAAATATTGGAGGCATCATGAGTGAAAAATCGCCTTTAGATGACAATTGGCAAACACTGGTTGATGATTGGCAGTCTCAGCCTTATCAAGCGCAAGATATCGATAAGCTGGTTAAGCAATTGTCGCATCGCACATTGATGGCAAAAGTGATACTAGCCTTTGATATATTGGCAACCCTATTTTTGCTTGGCTGCTTAGTTTATCAATTAAAAACTGACCCAGATGATACTGCAACCTTGGTTTTTCTAGCGGTTGGCGGCTTGGGGTCATTGGTGTATACCATTTTAGAATTTCGCATTCGTATTCGTACTTGGCAGCTGGATGCCAGCGATCCTCAGCAGGCGTTTGAAAAAAGCATTAGTGGCATAAAGGGCGCAATTCACTATGCTAATCTTTGGATTTATACCAGCTATTTAATGTATCCCTTGGTTAATTGGTATATTTGGGAGCTAGGGAAAACTGCGACAAAGCCAATATTGCCCGCTTATATAATGGCCAATGCTCTGGTTACTGTGATGGTCATTGGTGGTGTGATCTTTAAACGACGCCGAGCGGTTGAGTTAAATCGAATGACCAAATAACAAATGGTTTCATGGTTTATTGTCGAATAATATTTTGCTTATTGTTGCTTTGATGGAATTAAAATCGTTGAATATGGGATTTGGTTCTTATATATTCAAAAGCTCGATAAGCTGATGGCCGTTGTGAAATATTTTATTGTGAAATTCATCGCGTTTTCGTGAAAATCCAGTGGCTTTATCGTGTACAAATCAATCAGATTCGGGCAAAATACTTCGCCTTAAAATACTTAAGTCTAACGCTATCACCACAGAGGATAAAACATGCTTACTCGTGATATGAATATTGCAGATTTCGATGCTGAATTATGGCAGGCCATGCAAGACGAAGTTGTTCGTCAAGAACAACACATCGAATTAATCGCATCTGAAAACTATACCAGCCCACGCGTATTAGAAGCTCAAGGCTCTCAACTAACTAACAAGTATGCGGAAGGTTATCCGGGTAAGCGTTACTATGGTGGTTGTGAATTCGTTGATAAAGCAGAAGAATTAGCGATTGAGCGTGCTAAAGAATTGTTTGGTGCAGATTACGCTAACGTTCAGCCTCACGCTGGTTCGCAAGCTAATGCCGCGGTATTCCAAGCGTTAGTTACGCCTGGTGGAAAAGTGTTAGGTATGAGCTTAGCTCATGGTGGTCACTTGACTCACGGTTCTCACGTAAACTTTTCTGGCAAGTCTTATGAAGCGTTCCAGTATGGCTTAGATGAAGCGGGTGATATTAACTACGCGGAAGTGGAAAGCTTAGCGTTAGAGCACAAGCCGGAAATGATTATCGCTGGTTTCTCAGCATTCTCAGGCATTGTTGATTGGGCGCGTATGCGTGAAATAGCTGATAAAATTGGTGCTTACTTAATGGTTGATATGGCTCACGTTGCAGGCCTTGTCGCAGCAGGCTTATATCCAAACCCAGTACCACATGCTCACGTTGTGACTACCACAACTCATAAAACATTAGCAGGCCCTCGTGGCGGTTTAATTGTTTCTGGCTGTGGTGATGAAGAAGTTTACAAAAAGTTAAACTCTGCGGTATTCCCAGGTGGTCAAGGTGGTCCGTTAATGCACGTAATTGCTGCAAAAGCTGTTGCATTTAAAGAAGCATTACAACCTGAATTTAAAGCATACCAACAGCAAGTATTAGATAACGCTAAGGCTATGGTGGCAGTGTTACAAAAACGAGGCTACAAAGTCGTATCTAACGGTACTGAAAACCACTTATTGTTGCTTGACTTAATTGACAAAGATATCACAGGTAAAGATGCTGATGCGGCATTAGGCAAAGCCCACATCACAGTAAACAAAAACTCGGTACCAAATGATCCGCGTTCACCGTTTGTGACTTCTGGTCTACGTTTAGGTACACCGGCAATTACTCGTCGTGGTTTTGGTGTTGAAGAAACTAAGCAATTAACTGGCTGGATCTGTGACATCTTAGATGACATTGAAAGCGAAGAAGTAAGCAAGCGCGTTCAAGAGCAAGTAAAAGATATTTGTGCTCGCTTCCCTGTTTACGCTTAAGCAACTGCTGAGTTAAATAGGTAAAAGTTTGATGAATTAGTCTACTAGTAAATGGCTAATTGCTAAAATCTTAAATTAAAGGTCACTTCGGTGGCCTTTTTTATTGGCTGAAATTAAGAAACAGAGAAATCTTTGTTTTATAAAGCTTAACACAACTTCTTATACAAACCTGAGGTTAAGTAAATATAATGGCTGTTTTATTTTGTTTACAAAAGGTGAAAATAAAACTTTACAATTGTGATTTTTGCGGGCTAATATGTCGTCAACAGGCACAGAGCAAATACTCAATTAGTGTCTTAATTTGTACCTTAATTAGTACTAACTGATAGATAAACCCAAATTTTAGCGACGATAATGCCACACTCAATTCTGACAATTTGTTATCGATATTATTGCTATTCACTAGCAATGCGCTTTACCTACTTTATTAAGTAAGCATTGCTTACTACCCCCTGTACCCTATATTTATTTTTATAACGAACTTCACCGGAAGATTATTATGTCTACTACAGAGCACATCAAAACTTTGAACGATATTCACGTTAACGCAGAAGAAATTCTTATCACGCCAGAGCAATTGCGTAATGAATTGCCACTGAGTGAGGCTGGTCGTGAGTTTGTTAAAGCGTCACGCAAAACTATTTCAAATATTATTCACAAAAAAGATCCAAGATTACTGGTGATCAGCGGTCCGTGCTCAGTACATGATGTTGAGGCGGCAAAAGCTTATGCCCATGAGTTAAAGCAGTTGCACGATAAATATAAAGATACCTTGTATGTGGTAATGCGCGTGTACTTTGAAAAGCCAAGAACAACGGTAGGCTGGAAAGGCTTAATTAACGACCCGCATATGGACGGCTCATTTGATGTAGAAACCGGTTTGAAAAAAGCGAGAGAGTTACTCATTTACTTGACGGATTTGGGCTTGCCGTTGGCGACCGAGGCATTGGATCCTATTAGCCCACAGTATTTAGCAGAATTATTCAGTTGGGCGGCAATTGGCGCGCGAACAACTGAATCACAAACTCACCGTGAAATGGCCAGTGGTTTGTCTATGCCGATTGGTTTTAAAAATGGCACGAATGGTAGTTTGTCGGTGGCAATTAATGCCATGCAATCGGCAGCATCATCACATCGCTTTATGGGGATAAACCGCCAAGGACAAGTGGCGTTAATCAAGACCTCGGGCAACCCAGATGGCCATGTGATTTTACGTGGTGGTAAGCAGCCTAATTATGATTCGGTTAATATCGCCTTGTGTGAAGAAGACTTAGCGAGTCATAGTCTTGAGCCGGCAATTGTTGTTGATTGTAGTCATGGCAACTCAAATAAAGATTACCGCCGCCAACCTATGGTGGCCAATAATGTCGTCAATCAAATATGTGAGGGCAATACTTCAATTATTGGCTTAATGCTCGAAAGTAATATTCACGCAGGAAATCAAAGTGCTGACTTGCCTAAATCTGAATTAAAATATGGGGTATCGGTGACAGATGCCTGCATTGATTTGGATGAAACTAAGATACTTTTTGAAAAAGCGAGTCAGAAATTGGCATCGGTGTTACCATCAAGAATTTCTTAATAATTACAATCGTTAAGCTATTAACTTATTATTTATGAAAGACATATCTAAAGCGTTAGCAAACTATCGTCAAGAAATTGATGCGCTCGATAGCGAGCTGGTGGAACTGTTAGCGAAAAGGCGGCAAATTACGCGAAAAATTGGTGCGCTCAAAAGTGAAGTCGGCATGCCAATTTATGCCCCAGATCGCGAAGCGGCATTACTTAAAGAACGTCGTGAACAAGCAAGCGAGCGGGGGGTGAATCCTAAGCTGATTGAAGATATTTTGCGTCGCATGATGCAAGACTCTTATTCAAGCCAAGATGAAAGCGGCTATCGTTGCGTTAATCCTGATGCTAAAGATATTGTCGTGGTTGGTGGGCAAGGGCAACTGGGCGCGATATTTGTCGACCTTTTTAAGCGTTCTGGTTACCAAGTACATATTATTGAAAAAGATGACTGGGCGCTGAGTCAGCAAGTATTAGCTAAAGCCAGTTTGGTCATTGTGGCTGTGCCAATTCGTTATACCGCACTAGTTATTCAGCAGTTAACTCGCCTGCCTGAACATTGCATTTTAGCGGACGTTACTAGTATTAAAGAATCGCCTTTATATGAAATGATGAAGGTGCATTCGGGGCCGGTAGTAGGTTTGCATCCGATGTTTGGCCCTGATGTTTCCGGGCTAATAAAGCAAACAATAATTACCTGTGAAGGCCGTGGTGCCGAACACTACCAGTGGCTACTCGAACAATTTAAAGTGTGGGGCGCTAGTATATATCCGGTTTCGGCGTTTGAGCATGATAAAGCCATGGCGATGGTGCAGGTAATGCGCCATTTTTCCACTATCGCTTATGGCTATCATCTGATGACTGAAGGTGCTAATTTGCAGCAATTAGTCGACTTGAGCTCACCAATTTATCGTTTGGAATTGATTATGGTTGGACGCTTATTCGCTCAAGACCCTGTGCTTTATAGCGATATAATTTTTGCCAATTCAGATAATGTCGCTATGATGAAGCGCTTTGCCTATCGTTTCTTAGAATTATTAGAAGATGTTGAAATGGGCGATAAAACTGCTTTTGTAGCTATGTTTAACCAAGTGTCTGATTGGTTCGGCGATTATGCCGAGCTGTTCTTGGAAGAAAGTAAATTAATGCTGCAAAAAGCCAATGAAATAAAATAGGGCAGTAATGAAAAATATAATAAAAATCTTTAGTGTGTTAACACTTACTTTTACCTTGTTAGCCTGTTCTACAACGGCAGAAAGTACTGGGCAGCAAGCGAGTATCGCCGTTGGCGATATCAATCAAACTCAACTGCTGGCAGAATATCCGTCGTTTTTAGCTGAGTTTTCTAGCTTTCAAGAAACGCCAGAGCAAATAGCGATGGTTGAACAGTTTCCCAATAACTTAACGCTGGATATTTACTTTGGTACTTGGTGTCATGATAGTCAGCGCGAAGTACCTAGGTTGTTAAAAGCTTTAGCTCATAATCAAAAGGTGGCAGTGAACTTGGTCGCACTTGATGGTCATAAGCAAGAGCCGTTAGGGCGTGAAAAAATAGCTGATATCAAATATACACCGACCATTGTTGTTAAAATTGATGGTCGTGAAGTCGGGCGTATTATTGAGCGACCGGCAACAGATTTAATTACTGATATTACGCAATTTATTAAATCCTAGCGCAATTGAACAAAGCGATAACCGTCAACAAAAAAGCCAGCAATATGCTGGCTTTTGTTATTCTTTTAACGATTTTTTCAGTACGTCTTGTAACTACATAACCCGAGGTTGCTTGTTATCGTTATGGTATTTATATTGTGCTTAGAAGCTAAAAGCTAAGCCAACCGACAATGAGGTATCAAAATACAGCGCGTTATCAAACTGTGCGGCGCACACATCATTTTTACAAAATAAGTCATCGTCTTCATCAGTAAGAGTGGCGTATGCGCGTAACTCAGTAAATACGGAAAAGCTAGGTGAAAATTCATAGCGAGTACCTAATGCCGCAGTCGCTGATGGATAGATTTCTGTGTTATCACCGCCATCCATATAAGCACCACCTAAGCCGATGCTAAATGTTGTAATGTAGTTTCGCTCACGAAATTGGGCAACACCACTAAAGTGAGCATACAACACTTTTAATTCTTCATTACTTTGAGTTGTCGCTGAATCAAAATCATGAGCGACATAGTTCACTAATATTTGTCCTTGACCGCTTGGCGAGTCTTGCCAAGAAAACGCTAGACCATAGTGAGCATCCTTTGACAGCTCGATATCCGAGCCATCAGCTTCCGCTATATCAGAGCCAATCATATAGCCTAAATAAGGGGTAATTTCGAAACCTTTCTTATTATCCTTTTGTATGGCGTTAGCTTGAATGCTCGCGCAGGCTAATGCGCATAAAACGGTACACTTTATTAGTGATTTTATCTGTAACATGACTTATTCCTTTTGATCTTATATCTATAGATTACACCGCCATTGGCACAATACAAGTATTTGGTTTAATTGATGTGTTTCGCTAGCTCTTGATCTGCAGCATTCAATATTGCTTCAAAAATATAGGCCGCCGTGATGGTCATGCGATTATCATTTGATAAATGCTTTGGTGTTAATGAAATCTGGCCAGCAATAATTTCTTCAACAGGGTTATCACCGTCGGTTAAGGTAATATATAACTGCTCAATATAGAGTTGTTGGGCTTTGACTAAAAATTCATGCCTACCGAACAAGCCTAGTTGGTCATCACTTTCATTTGAACTGGCATTAGCTATGAGCTGTGTGATGGTAGCTGTTAATTGCGCAATTGCGTTTGTATTTAGCGAACTTGGCAGTGTAATTGACACTTCAGGTAAGGAAATTTGCTCAACATTTACAACTGATTTTTTTAAACTACGTGCTTCAAATTGCCACTGAATGCTGGGGATAGAAATCACGATTTTGCTAATTTTTTGGGTATTGGCGTTATTATCAATGTCATCATTGCCAACTTCACTCTCGTTATCTTCACCGTTATTAACTTCTTTATCGCTAAGTGGTACAGATAAATAAATATGGGTTACCTCGCCCTGACTATTGGCCTTGGTTACATGAAATTGATCTATGGAGAACTGGCTACCTGATGGCAATTGTTGGGTAATTTGTTGTTCGGCATGTTGTAGGTATTCACTCATTGAACCATTGGCGGCATACCACATTAGTCCACCAAGCGATAACAGCACGATCATGGCTAAACTAGCTAATTTATTCATAACATCTAAGATCTTGGAAACGTTGCAGTTATTATATCCATATTTGAACCGTTAACGCCTTATTATTCGTATAACTGTCGTTTATACGTTTAACGTCCTATATTTTCGGATGAGTTACCTCGTCGCCAATATGGCGTCTGCGGTATATTTATATCATTAAAATAATGAGTTAATGGAAGTTATGTCTAATTCAATCAGCAAACGATTACCTTATCTAATTATACTAGGGTTACTCGTCGCATTAGCGGCGTATCTTAATTGGCCTTCAGCTGAGCAAGAACAGCAACGCAGACAACGCGTAGTATCGGTGAAGGTTGTCGAGGTCCAGAAAGCCGATTTTCGTGATGTTATTGAAGCCTTAGGTAGTGTGCGCGCCAATGAGCAAGTACTTATTACCTCTAAGTATGCTGACTTTGTTGATTATGTCTCGTTTACTGATGGTCAACTGGTTAAGAAAAATGACATTCTAGTGCAGTTTAATAATAAAGAAGAGGCGGCGAAAGTTAGTGAAATGGAAGCTAATTTAGCAGAATCTGTTGCTCAGCTTAATCGTTTCCAAGACTTGTTAAAGAAAAAAGCGGCATCTAAGTCAACCGTAGATGAACAAGAAGCTAAAGCCAAAGCCATAGCTGCGCAGTTATTAATTGCAAAAACTAAGCTAAATGAATTAACCATTAGAGCGCCATTTGATGGTGTTTTAGGCTTTAGAGATTTGAGTGCCGGTGCGTATGTTAAAGCAGGTGACGTCATCACCAGTTTAGATGATTTAAGCAAGGTTAAAGTTGATTTTAATGTGCCAGAGCGTTTTTACACGACAATTACCGTTGGTCAAAAAGTAGAAGCAAAAAATACTGCTTACGGCGATCGCTTGTTTGAAGGGGTGGTTATTTCAGTTGATCCTCGTATCGACAATGTAACGAGAACGGTTAGCATTCGTGCAGAAATACCCAACTCAGATTTCGCTTTACGCTCAGGCATGTTGTTATCAGTGAGTGTTGAACGTCGAGTTGATAACGTTTTACAGCTACCTGAAAGCGCGATAATTCCGATCGAAGAAAAGAACTACGTATATGTGGTTGAAGGCGAAAAAGCGGTAATGACTGAAGTCGTGGTTGGCCGTCGTAAGCCTGGCATTGTAGAAATTAAACAAGGTATTTCAGAAGGCCAAGCCATTGTTATAGAGGGGGCGCTGAAATTACGCGACGGTAGCCAAGTTAAAGTGCTGGAGCAATAACCATGATTTTATCTGATCTTTCAGTTAAACGACCGGTATTTGCCACGGTAATCAACTTATTGTTGGTGACTTTCGGTATCGTGGCATTTTTAATGCTGCCACTTCGGGAATATCCAGATATTGATCCACCAGTGGTCAGTATAAATACTTCATATCCAGGTGCTGCTGCGGCAATTGTTGAAACCAAAATTACACAACTTTTAGAAGATCGCATTAGCGGTATTGAAGGGGTGAAAAACATCACTTCTAGTAGCCGAGTGGGACGCTCGAACATCACGATAGAGTTTGAACTTGACCGTGATATTGACTCGGCAACCAATGATGTTCGTGATCGTATTTCTCGGGCGTTAAGACAATTACCTGATCAAGCTGATCCGCCTGAGGTTTTTAAAGCCAACGACGATGAAAACGTCATTGTTTGGTACAACCTACGCAGTGACTCAATGACCACCTTACAGCTTACCGATTATGCTGAACGTTATATTGTTGATCGTTTTGCGGTAGTTGATGGTGTTGCTCAAGTACGAGTCGGTGGTGGTCGCACTTATGCCATGAAAATATTGCTCGATCGCGTCGCTATGGCTGCTCGCGGCATTACCGTTGATGACGTTGAATCGACATTACGTGCACAGAATGTCGAATTGCCGGCAGGTGAAATTGAGTCTATCGATCGCGACTTTGCCGTGCGTGTTGAGCGTAGTTATCGCACCGAAGCTGACTTTGCCGCTATGGTAATTGCGCGAGGTAGCAATAATGAACTTGTACGCTTAGGCGACATTGCCAAAGTGGGGGTTGATGCCCGCGATGATGAAAACTTATTCCGTGGTAATGGCAAAAACATGGTGGGCTTGGGCATTATCAAGCAATCTAAAGCTAATACCCTCGATGTGGTAAAAGCCGCCGCTAAAGAAATGGAAAAAATCAAAGAGTCGCTACCGCCAGGTACGATTATCGCTAATAGTTATGACTCATCGGTATTTATTCAAGGTTCAATCGATGAAGTGTATAACACCCTAGGCATTGCCATGTTGATGGTAGTCATTGTGATCTTTATTTTCCTAGGTAATATTCGCGCAACACTTATTCCAGCATTGACCGTACCTATTGCGTTGATCGGGTCAATGACCGTCTTATCTTGGCTCGGTTTTTCAATTAACTTACTAACACTGCTTGCCTTTGTTCTTGCCATTGGTTTGGTGGTTGATGACGCTATTGTAGTTTTAGAAAATATTTATCGCCGAATTGAAAATGGTCAGCCGCCGTTACTTGCTGCTTATGAAGGTGGTCGCGAAGTAGCATTCGCGGTAATTGCGACCACTTTAGTGTTAGTAGCGGTATTTGTGCCCTTGGTGTTTTTATCGGGCAATATTGGGCGGCTGTTTACTGAGTTTGCCTTAGCGATTGCCGCAGCGGTTATTTTCTCAAGTTTAACCGCATTATCGTTAACGCCAATGTTGTGCTCGAAAATGCTTAAACACCGTGAGCGTAGCTCTTCGTTTGGTCAATTACTTGATAACGGCTTTGCTAAGCTTGAAGCGGCTTATGGTCGAGCATTGAAAAACACTGTCCATCAGCCAATTATGTTAGTGGCAGTAATTGGTGTTAGCTTATTCTTGGTTTATAGCTTGTTTAACAAATTACCGTCTGAATATGCACCCAAAGAAGACAGAGGTAACTTGTTTGTCGCTATGCAAGGTGCAGAGGGTGCTAGTTATGAAAATAACGTTAAGCACATGCAAATTATTGAAGAGAAGCTATTAGCTTATCACGAGCGTGGTGAGCTAGAGCGAGTGTTAATTCGAGTGCCAGGTTGGGGCGGTCGTGGTGGCGTTGCCATTATTGGTTTACCTGAATGGGAAGAGCGCGCGTTCTCAACTGTCGAGTTTGCTAATCGTTTTAATGCTGAACTTGCTTCCATTACTGACGTTCGTGCTTATGCCATTATGCGTCAAGGCTTAGGTGGTGGCGGAAACAGCAAGCCGGTTGAGTTTGTACTACAGGGTAATACCTACGAAGACCTAGCGAAATGGCGTGATATTGTTATTGCCAAAGCGCAGGAAAATCCAAATTTTTCTGATGTTGATAGTGACTATAAAGAAACTTATCCGCAGTTTTTAATCGAGATTGACCACAACCGTGCTTACGACTTAGGCGTGCCGGTCGGAGATATCGGTAAAACATTGGAAACCATGCTGGGACAACGCCGAGTGACAACGTTTGTTGATCGTGGTGAAGAATACGACGTAATTATCGAAGGTAACGAACATGACTTTGCTAGCCCACAAGATATCAATAATGTTTATGTGCGCTCTCGAACTTCAGGTGAATTAATTCCATTGTCGAATTTGATCACAGTTACTGAAAGTGCGACTTCTTCACGATTAAATCGTTATAACCGACTAAGAAGTGTCACCATTAGTGCCAATATTGCCGACGGCTATGCGTTAGGTGACGCTTTAGATTTCTTAAATCAAGTGGTTGATGAAGAATTGCCGGATGAAGCGCAAGTTGATTATAAAGGTCAGTCAATGTTGCTGAAAGAGTCTGGTACTTCTGTATTGTTTATTTTTGCCTTAGCACTACTGATCACGTATTTAGTGTTATCGGCACAATTTGAAAGCTTTATTCATCCATTTGTTATACTGCTGACCGTACCATTAGCGCTGGTGGGCGCTTTGGCTGGCCTAGAGTATATGGGCATGAGCCTGAATATTTACAGTCAAATTGGTATTGTTATGCTGATTGGTTTAGCAGCGAAAAACGGTATTTTAATCGTAGAGTTTGCTAACCAATTACGAGATAAAGGTGTTGAGTTTGAACAGGCGCTAATTAATGCCGCGCAGCAGCGTTTACGCCCAATTGTAATGACAACCTTTACTACAGTAATGAGCTCGGTACCTTTGGTTATGGCTTCGGGGCCTGGTTTTGAAAGCCGGATGGTTATTGGTGTGGTAATTTTTGCCGGGGTTTCATTGGCGAGTATCTTTACCTTGTTTGTTGTACCAAGTGCTTATTACTGGTTATGTCGACATACTGGCTCACCAAAAGCACTGGAAAATAAAATAAAAGCCTTACAAAACAATGAGGCGCAATCGCAGGACTAATAAGTGAATAAAAAGCATGCAATTTAGCATGCTTTTTTGTTTGTCTAGGTTATATCTACTAAGCTAGAATGCTGGATTGCAGTAAAAATTTTATCTGGAAGTTGCCTTCAGTTTGTAGTGCTTAACAGGACTCGATTTTTGCGAATGTTTTGCTTATTTAAGGCTTTGTTTTTGTGAGGCTTAGTTTTAGTAGATTTAGCTTTAGTAGGTTTAGTTTTAGGGAATCTAATCTTTTGAAAAAATTATGTTTTTCGCTTATTTATAGCATAGGGATTTGCTGTTCATTAACCAGTAACGCCAGCGAACCACATGCTAACCAATCGCACGTTAATCAGCACTCTATCAATCAAACCGAAAGTCCTCAGGCTAACCCAGTATTGTTAGCTCAATATTTGGAGCTGGCTGGCGTTAATCAAATATTAACGTCAATACCTGAGCAAATTGAAACTATGTATCTAGAAGCCGTTGATGAACAGGGCGAGAATGCTGGTGATACGAAAATTCTAGCAGCGTTAGTACAAGCTTGGAGCCAGCAGCAAATTCAGCAAAGTTTAATTAATTCGCTCGCTGAGTTAGTAGACGATACTCAGTTAACCGCGCTAGTTGATTGGCAAAATAGTGGCGTTATGCAAATTATTAAGCAGCAAGAAGCACTAACCGAACAGCACGATTTTAGTAAAGAGTTTTATAACTTTGCTCAGCAATTACCTAACAGTTTACCTTCACTAGAAAAGCGCGCCTTGATTAATCAGTTACTTGACGCTAGACAAATTGTCGACGCTATGGTGGAGCTCACACTGTCAGTGAGCGAGCCTGTGATGGTGGCTTTATTGGACTCACCTACGGCAAAAGAAAGTGGCTTTGATCAAGACAGCATTAATCAGCAACTGTTTGAGTTGCGCGCCTTACTTGAAAATGATTTATCTGAACAAATATCGTTACTTTCTTATTATTTATATCGCGATATCGACGACAATGATTTGATTAAATACATCGATTTTTATCAATCAGAATTAGGGCAGTTGGAATTGTCATTGCAGTCGAATGCACTACATAAATCCATTGGTTTTTGGCAGGAAAATTATCGTAAAACCGCGGTTATGAATTTATCGAGCTTAAGCCCATTAACGCGTTATTAATGGCTAAATATTCATTGATACACATAACAAAAAGGGCCCAAAGGCCCTTTTTTAGTGATGACGTTTATAGCGGGTACATGCTAAACGTTATACCGCGCTACCGTTATACCGCGCTGCTTGGCACGCTTGTTGGGCTAATATGCTCAATTGGGTAGCAGCCTAGCACTTTAATAAAGTTTGTTAGTTCTGTGAGCTCGGCAATCGCTTCTTGCATGGCAAGTGTTTTCAAATTGGCTTCGACATCAATATAAAACATTTCTTCCCATGGACGACCTTGGATCGGACGGGATTCTAATTTACACATATTAATGCCTTTATCTTTAAACACTAATAGTGAATCAACCAGCGCGCCCGGTTTTTGATTGGTCGCTAGAATTACCGTGGTTTTTGCCGGAATTTGCTCGGCAACATCAACCGGTTTTCTTGCCACTAAGATAAAGCGGCTGTGGTTTTCTTCTTGATTAGCAATTGATTTTTCTAACGCATGTAACTTATACAGTTGGCCACCTTCTTCGCTGCCAATTACCGCCACAGTTTCATCTTGTAGCTCAAATACTTTAGCCATGGCATCAGCGGTGCTGTCACAGTATTCAATGCGCATATCATGTTGCTTGTCTAAGAAGTTACTGCATTGAGTAAACGGCTGGCCGTGGGCATAAATCGTTTTAATTTTTGCAAGCTGGGTGTTTACTGCCGTCAACAGGCAATGCTCTATCGGTTGAGTAATTTCGCCAACAATCGACAAATTGGTGTGTTGCAGTAAATCATAAACTTCATTAATGCTGCCAGAGCTGGTGTTTTCTATCGGTAACATGCCGTAATCAACGTGACCTGCTTCCACCAACTGCATAATTTCGGCAAAGCTCTGACAACCAGATTCGATAATTTTTTCAGCGCGACGTGAAAAGTAACGATGGCTAGCTAAATAGCTGTAAGAGCCTTTGTCGCCTAAGAACGCCACGCTTACCATAGGCACTTGAATGTTAGGGTTGGTGAGCGTTTGTAGGTAGGCTTGCTGGTTTAATACTGAATCTTCAATAATGGTTTGAAAGACGCTAGTGACATAATGCGCATCTAAACCCAGTTTTTTTCCTTCAGTGATTAAACGGATAAGTAACTCTTGCTCACGCTGCTGATCTCGAACTGGACGCACTTGATGGGCTTTGCTTTTAGCGACATTTAACGTAAGTGCGCGACGTTTGGCAAACAATGCTAATAGCTGCTGATCAGTTTCAGTAATTTGGGCTCTTATTTGATTGAGATCTAGTTCTTGCTTTTGCTCTTTTTCTTGATCCACTATGGTTCCTCTGTATCAGCGATAAAAATAAATATTAGGGATAAAAAAACCTCCTTATGCGGAGGTTTTCTGCTTCGTAAAATTTTTACACAAAAAACGCCCCTCAACTAAGTGAGGTAAAAAAGAAAATAAAGAGTGCGAATGTGTTTTTTATGTTCATTTTTTTACTCTAGCGATCCTTGAGATAGAGTTCAAGCACTAATAGCTACTCAAGGTTAATTTATACTTGGTTGCTTGTGGTAAAAATGGCGTTGGTTTGCCGTTAACCCAGTCACTGTGACCTTTGCCAAAATAAGGGCTCCAAGGATGCCCAGCTTGACTAGTCGGCATATGAAATATCCCAGATTCTTCATGACCAGGAGAGACAATCATACGTTCTGATGCACCAAAGCTACCGCCGTCAACTCTGGGCATATAGCTATCGCCAGGCAATGGTTCTACCGGCATATTGAGCGAGTCACCAAATAATGGAATGGCGTTAGCAAGCGGGTGTTTAATTGCCGCAGCATTTAATTTGCCCCAAGTTGCGTCTGAAAGTGGCTGCTCGGCAGTCATTTCGGTTAATGCAGCTTGTAATGATTCATCGAACAATTGTTGCCAAGTAAGGTTATCAGCCAAAAAGTGCTGAGGTTTATTTTCAACTAATTGCCAAAGCACTATTTCTAATTGATGGCGAATATTTTTTAACTCAAAATTGCTATCAATTTGGCTTAAATAATGATCGAGTTGGTTAAATACTCGTTCTTTTAATTTTATTTTGAAGGTTTTAACCAAACGATAAGCGATTGAGTCTACCGCTGCTGCAAGTTTATCTGTGGTTAATAACGCCTTGGCCTCTCCCCAATCAGCATGTTGCTTAATTGACGTTTCTGTTAAAACATCTGATAACAATAGCTGTTGCCAGCGTTTTAAATATAACGCTTCTGTATCTAAGGCAATTGCTAGTAAGTCTTTTTCTGAAAATTGTGTTTTTTCAAATAGGCGTTTTTGAATTTGCTGGCCGCGAGCACCAAGACTGTAACCACCGTTGCCGATTTTTGCCAACATTTCACCCCCGACAATACGAGAGTTTGCTGTCCATAAGCGGCCTTGTGCTGGCGATTTTACTTTGGGATATTCATCTGCCGGTAAATAGCCATTCCAATAGTTCTCACCTGTTGACCAATCGCTGGGTAAATCACCTACTGAACCTACTTTACGTGGCATGGGCCCCATAATGGTCCAGCCTATATCGCCATGTTTGTCGGCAACCATCATATTTTGGGCGGGAATACCTGAGGTTGCGGCAATTGCAAAAGCTTGGTCAACAGATGTTGCGGCTTCAAGTTGGATATGAGCTAAATTTACAGCGTTAGTATCATGTGCTACCCAGCGATAAGCCAGTAATTGCCCTTGGGCAGTTTCGCCAATGACTGGTCCCCAAATAGTTTCTAGGGTGTTGAATTCAACTGAGTCTTGGCCTTTAACTGCAATAATCTGGCGGTGTTGGCTAAAAGGCTTATAACCGTCTGGTGTTAGGTATTGCTGTTTATCTTTTGTTGTTTTCAGGGTTATAACGTCACTCCAGTCGCCATAGCTATTAGTAAAGCCCCAAGCGATATTACTGTTACTGCCTACGACAACATTGGGTGTGCCCGGCAAGGTAGCACCAGTTACGACCACATCTTGATCGTCTTGCTGATAGTGAAGGGACGCTCGATACCAAGTATTAGGTACGCGAATATTCAGGTGCATATCATTGGCAACAATTGCCGCTCCAGTGGAGGATAGATCCCCCGAAACTGCCCAGCTATTGGAGCCAATAACGTTTATATCAGCAAGCTGATTACGAGCATTGGTTAAACTGGTTAGTATGTCACTAGGAAAACTAGTGGGCATAGCTGAAGGGCTGAACGTTGTACCGTCAATTGCAGCATCCCATTGGCTACCTTTGGGGGTTAAAAAAGCAAATAACTCCTCAGATAGAGCCGCTTTCATAATGCCTAGACTACGTTCGCGGCTACCATCTGACGATTGCAAGTCTAAATACATGCTAAATACAGATAATACGGTGTCTTCTTCTTGCCAAAGTACAGGTGTTTGTCTGAGTAGTAAGTATTCAAGTGGGCTAACATTTAGTCGTTCTAGACCTTGATTTACACCTCGAGTGTACGCCTTAAGAATGGCTTGCTCATTCGGATTTAACTGACTAACTATTTTTCTGGCACGTTCACGAAAGCGATGTACGCGAATTTTTTTGTCATAATCTAATGCCATTTCGCCAAATAAACTTGATAGCTCTCCGGCAGAGTTTCGTCGAAGTAAATCCATTTGGAAAAAGCGTTCTTGGGCATGAACAAAGCCTAACGCCATAGCCGCATCATTGCGGTTTTCTGTGGTAATAGTGGCAACACCATTTTCATCTCGTTCAATTGTCGCAGTTTCTTGTAAGCCAAACAAAGTGACATTGCCTTCAAGCTGCGGCAAAGCACTGTCAATTTGGCTATATATCCATGCCGCTATAGTGGCAAAGATCAATATTAAAAAAAGCAGTACGGCGGTTAGAATTTGTTTAATATTTTTCATGTCGTTTTTTATTATTGTTTAATTAAATTGAACGTTACTTTCCAAGTTGTTTTGGCTAAGTTATTTGGGCAGGTTGTTTTAGCTAGGTTATTTGGGCTAAGTTTATATGGAATTTAGCGTTAAATTTGGTTTTAAAACCTTTCCAAGCCTGCGAGTTATAGAATTGTTTGCTCTAGCTTACGTTTTGCGGCAAAAGCTTGCACCTATATTTTCTAATTATTTACGTACAACGCGCGATATTCTCTGTCGAAAAAGACAGCTTTAAACCTATCACATTATTATGTTTATAAACTAAGCTAATGTTTTAGCTTAACAATTTAATTAGTGTAAATAATCATTAGCTGAAATGTTAGCACAATGTAATAATATTGGCGGGTTGGTGGCTTATTTTATGCAAGTTTTATATTGAGGCTATTAGTAAATAGGCTTGATATAAAAGCTGTTCGACATTATTCGACAGTATTCGATATTGTTCGACATAATGGTAAGTTCAATCCTTAACGGTTACTGGTTAATAACTTCAAACAAGGCAAAAGCTTTGGCGTCTATTATTGTAATCATGTTAAGAACAATAAAAATCAGGAGGTTACATGTCTGAAGACGTGAAACGATTTGTGCAAATTGGCGATTGGTGCTTTGAATTAAAGTTAGTCAGAGCATTGAAAGTTAAAGAATATGGTCAGCCTTATTCTGCAATCGCTAACTGTAATATTAATGGTGACTCTATGTATGTTGATGGTTTAGTCACTAAATCTGAAGAAGAGTTTACGAAAGAAGACTTTATGACGTTTTATCAGTTCACTGAAATGATGGGGCTGGATAATTTCTCTTATCATAGATACCACAACGGTAAATCGGTTACTAAAGAAGTTAAAGTAAAAAAATCAACGGTTTCTGATGAAAAATTAAACACGGACGCTGACTACATTAAGTTAGTGAAATAGCTTTGTAATATTGTATACAACCCTCTGTACACCTAATATATTCTGAAAATTTCAATTAAATAAAAAGAAGACAACGATGGATCGTATGTCTGATTTTTGCTATTATCCTGCGCGATTTTTGTACTACTTGTTTTGAGATAGTTTTGTTGTATATCGTTAAACGAAAATTTTATTTTTTATTCAGTGTCTTAGCTGTATCGCTGCTGCCGCTTGTCATGATGAACTCCATTTCACCTGTGGAAACTTTTCTGGTGTTTAGTGGTGTATTGACGATTTCAATGTATCTATATCGTAAGCAAATTAACTGGCAAATCAGCCAAATTTTTATTCGTATTTTATCTAATAGACCAGCTGAAAAACCTAACCTAATTTCATCTTGGCTTTCGTCAAATATTCGCCGCGTTGAAGAATATATTTATCATTTAACGTTGGAGCGAGATAGTTTTGCGGCAACATTAGACGCGATAAATGATGCGGTAATAAGAACGGACAACCAAGGAAAAGTGCTGGCAGTAAACAATGCTTGTTTAGCGTTATTTAATTGTGAACACTCAGCATTGCTTAATCAAGATTATGATTTATGTCAGCGCGCGATAGCTTGCGAAGATCATCATATTGATTTTAGTGAGGTATTAATAAAACTTGAGCAGCAATCGCAAGGTAACGTTTTATTTAAGTCGGTATTTCATGTTGATATGAATAATCGTTTGTTTGCTATTGAGCGTCAAATTACCCCTATTTATCAGCACGGAAAACTTAGCGGTACCGTTATAGTGCTGCGTGACGTTACTAAGGCTGAAAAGCTGAGAAAACGTCTGCGTTTTCAGGCGAATCACGACAATGTGACTAAGCTGTATAATCGTTATAAGTTTGAACAGCGTTTAACCGATGCATGGCATGAAGCAATAGACAGCGATGTACAACACGCGCTAGTTCATATTGATATGGATCGTTTTAAGCTGATTAATGACAATGCTGGTCATGCAGCTGGCGATCAATTATTGAGAAATGTTGCTGGGATCTTACGTGAAAATGTGCGCTCTAGTGATGTTTGCGCCCGTATTGGCGGTGATGAATTTGCGATTTTACTGTATCGAATTACCCCTGAGATAGTTCAGAAAGTGATGGACAAGCTGAACCAAGCACTTAAACAAACGCCTTTTAATTTTTCTGGTCAGGTTTTTGAAGTAGGCGCAAGCTTAGGTGCAACGCTAATTAATCGGTTATCACCACCTTTAACCGAAGTAAAACAGCAAGCTGATACCGCCTGCTTTATCGCAAAAAATAAAGGGATTAACCACAATCAAATTTTTAGCCAAAGTGATAGCCAATTAACCTCTCTGCAGCAAGAGCCGCAATGGGCAGCAAGGATCCACCAAGCGTTAGAAAGTGATCAGTTTGTTTTGTTCTTTCAATCAATTCAGGCATTAGATGCGAGTAGTAGAGAAAAGCAACATATTGAAATTCTGCTGCGTTTGAAGTCGGGAGGCAAGTTATTAAGCCCGAACGTGTTTTTGCCTGCAGTGGAACGTTTTCGTTTAGCGGATAAAGTTGACTTCTGGGTGGTATCGAAGACATTTGCTTGGTTAGAGCAACAGCCGAGTATTTGGCAGAATCAGGTGGTTGCGATCAATTTATCAGGTGACAGTGTTACCAATAATGACTTTATTGAACGAGTTTTGGCTAGTCATCAACAATGTAACTTCCCAAGCTCAGCAATTTGTTTTGAAATTACTGAAACCGCGGCCATAGCTGATTTAGCAAAAGCTAAAATCATGGTGGATAAACTTCGAGATGCTGGCTTTAACATTGCCCTTGATGATTTTGGCAAAGGCTTTAGCACCTTTAGTTACTTAAAAAGTTTACCTGCACAATATATTAAAATTGATGGCAGCTATGTTGAACAAATTCTGACTAATAATAGTGATCATTCCATTGTTAAGGCTATTGCTACTATGGCAAAAACCATGGACATGAAAACCATTGCTGAATTTGTCCAATGCGACAATACCAAAGCCTTACTTAGTGATATTGGTGTCGATTTTGTTCAGGGTTATGGTATTGATATGCCACAACCCTTGGCAGAGTATGATATCTCAAAGGCGATTCATTAAATCCTCACTAACAAATAACTAACAAATAATTCGTTAACCATTGCTTAGCTCATTATTTGTTACCGAATCAATATTGCTAAAAATCACCAGTTAGTTAAGCTAGCCAGTAATCCTTTTTAAAGAGTACTGGCTTAACGTGGTGTGTAACTTAGGTATGACAAGTCGCTGGAAAAGTGATTTTACTGTGCTGACTGACAATCCAATATGGTCAGCGTTACCTTTTTCTCCGTCGTACCAGCCAACGGCTGCTAGTTTACCGTTACACTATTTAGATACCGCGGCAACGTGTTTAATTCCTAAAGTGGTTGCTCAAGCAAGCCACCATTATCAAGCACACTTTCATGCCAATAGTCATCGTGGTTTTTATCCGCTATCGGCAATATTAACCGAGCAGGTTGAAAAAATTCGTCAGCAAGTGGCTGATTTTTTTCGTGCGCCCTCGGCCAATAATATTATTTTTACTTCTGGCACGACAGCGGCAATTCATCAAGTAGCCCATGGCTATATTAAGTCGCTACTGACTGAAAAAAGTAATATCATTGTTAGTGCCGCAGAGCATCATGCTAACTTCTTACCGTGGCAGCAATTGGCTCAGCAAACAGGGGCTGAGCTCAAGATTATTCCGGTTAATGACATGGGGCAGATGGACTTGGAGGTACTTGCCGAACAGCTCAATGAAGATACCGCAATCATTACCGCATTTCATACTTCCAATGTTTTGGGCACCACTAATGATATCACGGCTATTGTTAAACTAGCGCGGCAATTTAATGCCAAAGTCTTGGTTGATGGTGCGCAGTACGTTGCCCATAACCCGCTAGATTTTCAAACACTCGGTTGCGATTTTTACGTGTGCTCTGGCCATAAATTATATGGCGGCAATGGCATTGGCGTACTGATCGCCAGCGATGAGGGCATTGCTAAGATGTCTCCAGTAATACTAGGTGGTGGCATGGTCGAGCGCGTAACAAAAGATCATAGCACTTGGCTAAGTGGTACTAGAAAATTTGAAGCGGGCACGTTAAATACCCAAGCACTATTTGGTTTATCGGCAGCGCTTAGCTATTTAGCCGATGCCAGAATAAATCACGCGCAAAATCATATTGCTAAGTTAAGTGATTATTTACTCATGCGTCTTAACTCGATAGCTGAAGTGTCGTTGCTATGCCCTAAGGGGCAAGCGAGTGGTATTGTTGCATTTAACTTAAATGGCATTCACAGTCATGATGTCGCCTCTGTATTAGCTAATGATAATATTGCTGTTAGAGCGGGCCATCATTGTGCTCAGCCTTTACATCAGGCATTAGGTTGTAACACCAGTGTTCGAGCGTCATTAGGGCTTTATAATGATAAAGCAGATATCGATGCATTAATTAGCGGGTTAGAACGCGCGGTTGCTATATTTCAGCCAAGCGCCAATTTAAAGCCATCACTAAATCAGCAACAAAGTTAAGTGCTACTTTAATCAATAATTAGGAAAGTCTAACGACTTATGGATCATACGCTTTATCAGCAAGCAATGTTAACTCATTATCAAAACCCTTGTGGTTTTGAACAAGCTATTCGAGCAGATAGACAAGAAAGTGGTTATAACCCTGCCTGTGGTGATGAAATTACTATTGAACTGCAATTTGCTGGTGGCAACGGCAAAGGCGCGGATAAGGTTATTGCGGCAAGTGCATTTACCGGTCATAGCTGCGCAATTTGTCGGGCATCGGCTTCAATATTGTGTCAGCAATTAACCAGTATTGACCTAAAAGCGGCAACTAGCCTAGTGACATCAGTATTTAATGCCATAACCGATAATAGCGAATTAACCGGAGATATCGCGCCACTCAATGCAGTATTTAATTTTCCAATACGAAAACAGTGTGCTTTACTGCCATGGCAAGTAGCAGTGAAATGTTTAACCAAAACAGAATCACAATTAAGCCAGTCACAGAAAAGCGAATCACAATAAACCGTTAGTAAAATCAAGAGACGATAAGTAAGCATAACTCACGACTAGAGTTTAAAACTTTACGAGGCGAAAACGTAAATAGATGCAAGAAAATTGGTTGGAAATATCAGCGCAGTTTGCCAAAAGAGGGCGTTTTGTTTTGGCGGTTATTGTTAACACCCAAGGCGCTACTTACCGCAAAGCTGGCACCATGATGTTAATTAACGAGCTTGGGGAATGTACTGGTCTGTTAAGTGGAGGCTGTTTAGAAGCTGATATCGCTCTACATGCAAAGTCGGTTTTTGATGGCAATCAATCGAAATATGTCCATTATGATCTCACCGCAGATGCCGACTTACTCTGGGGATTAGGACTCGGCTGTGAAGGTGTTATCGATATTTTGCTGTTGCTATTATCACCAGACAATCATTATTTAGCGTTTGACCATGTATTAGCAGCAGTAGCCAATCGACAAACCGGTCGCTACTGGATACAGCTGCCGGACTCTCTATCTGATTGTCGAACTGATAGTCGAACTGATAGTCGAATTGAAAATCAAGCTGACAGTCAAACTGCGCTTGCAGTATTTAACCCTGATATTAATCAGCTGACCTTAGCTATAAAAAGTACTAATACAAGTGCTCAAGCAAATGAACATGCAAACCCAGACCATAAAAAATCGCGTTGGCTTTCTATTCCTATTACTCCACCCATAGCGCTTGGCGTTGTTGGGGCCGGTCCTGATGCTGTGCCATTAGTGACTATGGCCTTAGAAATGGGCTGGCAAGTGCAGTTATTTGACCATCGAATTAATGCGCTTGCTCAGCATCACGCAAAGCCCGACAGTCCAAATTTACAATCATTAATTAAACTTGAGCTAAGGGCGGACAATGCGACACCAGACGACTTTAATGGTGTAGATGGTGTTGTGGTGATGACCCATAATTTAACTTTTGATCAGCAATATTTAGCTTGTTTAGTGGCAAGTGATGTCGGCTATATTGGTCTATTAGGGCCCGCTGCGCGCAAACAGAAAATGTTTAAACAATTAGGGTTTGATAGTGATGAACTTGCGAGTCGAGTTTTTGGCCCAGTAGGTTTGGACATTGGTGGCAGAAGTCCTCAAGCCATTGCTTTATCTATATTAGCGCAGGTTCAGCAGCAACTAACGGAAAAAGTGGTAAGCCACCAATGCCAGATTATTGATGGTATGGCTACTGATGGCTTGGTCTCGGAGAGCTTAGTTTCGGAAACCTTAGTTGCTAACGCTAGGGTTAGTGAAGCAGGCAATGAGTAAACCAAACTTAAGCGTTATTATTCTAGCTGCTGGCAACTCCAGCCGCTTAGGGCAGCCCAAGCAGCTAGTACAGTATCAAGGAAAAACCTTATTAAATCGGGCAATAGCCTTAGCAAAAGCGGTTTCTAAGCACATAGTGGTTGTACTAGGTGCAGATGCGACGCGAATTGCCGCGAGTATAGAAAATGAGGTTGACAGTAAAGTTGAAATTAATGATGAAACTAATACTCGCGTCGCTAGTTCTTTAGTGATCAAAATCAATGAAAACTGGGCATCTGGTTTAGGCAGTTCGATAGCGGTGGGTGTTAAAGCACTCCACCATCAAAAAAATCAGCAAACTGATGCGGTTTTATTAATGTTAGTGGATCAATGGCAATTAACTCGAAGCGATATTACGCGGCTTTATCAGCAATATTGCCAAAATCCGACTAAGATTATTGCCAGTAGCTGGCAAGAAAACATCAATGAAGGCACTACGTTTGGGCCACCTGTCATTTTTCCGAAAGCAATGTTTACAAATTTAACCGAGCTTTCAGGCAACAGAGGTGCTAAACCTATCATAGTCAGTGACATGCACAATTGTGAATTAGTGCCGATGGCGAGTGCTGGGGCTGATTTAGATACGCCAGAACAATTACATAGCCTGAGGTTAGGGTCTGTTGATATTAAGAATAAATAACGATTATAAAAATTAAAGCAATCAAGGAACTACAAATGATCACGTTGAATGTAAATGGTAAAAAACATCAATATCACGATGATGAGAATATGCCACTGCTGTGGGCATTACGCGATATTTTAAAATATACCGGTACAAAATATGGTTGTGGTAAAGGGCTATGTGGTGCCTGTACTGTCCATCTAAATGGTCAGCCAATTAGAGCCTGTGTCACACCGGTTTCAACGGTCGGCGATCAAACAATTACGACAATTGAGGGATTGTCAGAAACTGGTGAGCATCCAGTTCAACAAGCATGGCAGCAACTCAATGTCCCGCAATGTGGTTATTGTCAGTCAGGTCAAATCATGTCGGCAGTTGCTTTGCTTGAATCCAATCCTAAGCCAAACGATCAACAAATTGATATGGCAATGAGTGGTAATTTATGTCGCTGTGGCACCTATGAGCGCGTTAGAAAAGCCATTCATTTAGCTTCAGACTTAGCCATTGAAGTGAAAGGAGGTAAGGCATGAACGTCGATGTGAAGACAAATGCTAAAACCGATGTGCAAACAGTAGAAAATGTTAGCCGCCGTAGCTTCTTAAAACAATTAGGTATTGGCTCTGGTGCGCTTGTACTAGCCGTTAACCTTCCTGGCATTAATAGTAACATTAGTGGTCTTCCTAAAGCGCTTGCCGCTGAGTCTGCGACAAAGTTTGAGCCCAGTGTTTATGTGCATATTAATGCTGACAACACTATAGGTATTGTGGTTCATCGCTCAGAAATGGGACAAGGCATTCGCACTAGCATTCCAATGATCGTGGCTGATGAATTATCTGCTGACTGGCAAACGATCAAGGTCATTCAAGGCTTAGGTGATAAAAAATATGGTAGTCAAAATACCGATGGCTCACGTTCAGTTCGACGTTTTTATCAGCCGCTAAGAGAAGCAGGCGCCATTGCTCGTACCATGTTAGAACATGCCGCGGCATTACAGTGGAATGTGCCAGTAACAGAATGTTACGCCAAAGAAAGCCGTATTTATCATAAAACTAGCGATAAGTCGGTAAGTTATGGTGACTTGGTTGGCCTTGCTGCAACTATGCCGGTACCTGACGCCAAAGGGCTGGCATTTAAGTCTAAAAAAGACTTTAACTTTATTGGTAAATCTCATGTCGCGTTAGTTGATGGGCACGATATCGTCACGGGCAACACCACTTACGGTTTTGATGTTGAATTACCTGAGATGGAATACGTAGTTATAGCCCGTCCACCGGTGCTGGCGTCTAAATTGGTCAAATTTGACGCAACGAAAGCGAAAAAAATTAGCGGCGTGATTGATGTTGTGGCCTTGGATAATGTTGAAGAGCCCGTTATTTTTAAACCGCTAGGTGGAGTTGCGGTGATCGCAACCAATACTTGGGCGGCTACGCAAGGGCGAGATGCCTTGGAAATTGAATGGCAAAATAGCGATCATCAAAACTATAACTCAGCAAGCTATAAACAAGTACTGGCAGACAGTTGCTATAATGCGGATACTATTTTACGTAAAAAAGGCGATGTCGAAGCAGCTTTGGCAGCGGCTGACAAAGTGATTAATGCCGAATATTACGTGCCAGAATTAATTCATGTACCGATGGAGCCTCCAGCGGCAACCGCTCATTATCATGAAGGTATCTTTGATATTTGGGCGTGTACGCAAACGCCACAATCTGCCCAAGGAACGGTGGCACAATTACTTGGTGTAGAACCTGAAAAAGTCAATATTAATGTCACGCTACTTGGTGGCGGTTTTGGCAGAAAATCTAAGCCCGATTTTGTCGTTGAAGCAGCGCTATTATCCAAGCTTCGTAACAAACCTGTAAAAGTCATGTGGACGCGGGAAGATGAAATCAAAAACGGCTATTACCACGCGGTGAGTTATCAAAAATTATCGGCAGGATTAACCGCTGATAATCAGGTAACAGCATGGCGACACAATGTTGCGCTACCAACTATTGCCTCAACCTTTAGTAAAGGGGCAGATGTGATTGGCTCAGAAGCTGACTTAGGGCTAATCGATATGCCGTATCAAATTGACCACGTGCAATGCGCGGCAGGTAGAGCTAAAGCCCATACCCGTATTGGCTGGCTACGCTCGGTTACCAACATTAATCAAGCGTTTGCTATTTGCTCATTTGCTGATGAACTTGCTAGTGCAGTTCAACAAGATCCGAAAGAATATCTATTATCATTGATTGGCGAAGATCGCTTGCTTGATTTGGCCGCTGAGAATGCAAAATATGGTAACTATGGTGAATCACAAGAGAGTTTTCCGGTAGACACGGCACGATTAAAAAACGTGCTAAATCGAGTGGCAGATCTGGCAAATTGGCAACAGAAACGACCTAAGGGCAAAGCGTTAGGGATTGCGGTTCATCGCAGCTTTGTCAGTTATGTTGCTTGTGTTGTTGAAGTATCTAAAAACAGCTCAGGTAAAATATCGGTTGATAAGGTTTGGATGAGCGTTGATTGTGGTACAGCGGTTAATCCAGAGCGCATTCGCTCACAAATGGAAGGTGCGGCTGTTTTTGGTATCTCGCTTACCTTCTTTGGTGAAATTACCGCTAAAGATGGCGTGATTGAACAAAGTAACTTCCATGATTACCCCATTGCTCGAATAACCGATGCGCCGATAACAATTGTTGACATTGTTGAAAGTGACCATCCGCCAGGTGGTGTTGGTGAACCGGGTGTTCCTCCCGTGGCACCGGCTATTTGTAATGCGATTTTTGCGTTAACCGGCAAGCGGTATCGAGAGCTACCATTAAATAAACAAGGTATTATCTAGTTAGTAATAAGTACTGTTATTAAATACTATGGTTATTAACAAATAGCTTTATTTAACAATAATTTGTTGGCACTAATGCTTATTTAGCGAAAGCCAAAAACAACCATTAAAAACGTCTAATCGAGATTCTACGGTTAGGCGTTTTTTTATGGGGCGAATTTAACCCTAAAAATTTTACTCAATTTTAGCTTTTTCAATTACCCGAATAATTCAGATTTTGGTAGCATAGCGCCCAAGAAATAGCGCGCTAGCAATTTAGCGCGGAATACATTTTAGAGTGGAATACATTATGGCTTCTCTTCAAGAGCAACTATTAAAAGCGGGTTTGACCACTAAGCAAAAAGCACGTCAAGCCAATACTGACAAACGTAAAAAAAACAAGCAAAAGCGCAGCGGCGTTAATGTTGAAGTTAGCTTGCAAGAGCAAGCAAGAGCGGATATTGAAAAGCAAAAAGCCGATAAGCTCGCCAAAGATGCCGCGCTAAATGCTGAGCGTCAGGCGCAATTGGCGGAAAAGGAAAAGCACCAGCGTATTTTACAAATTCTTCAGCATCATCAAGTGGCCGATATTTCTGGTGAACTTGAATATAACTATACCTTTGGCAATAAAATTAAAAAATTAATGGTCAATGAGGTAAGTCAGAAAGCCTTAATTAATGGCCGATTATCTATTTGCGGCCTTGAAGAAACAACTTATGTGGTGACTGCTGAAACCGCTGAAAAAATTGCCAGCTTAGCGGCAGATGTTGTGCTGTTGAAAAATGACAAAACAGAGCAGGTAGCCGATGAAGATGACCCATATGCGGCTTATCAAATTCCTGATGACTTAATGTGGTAATGATTTAGCTGTGGTAGAATCCGCGGCGTTTTTTCAGGAACTTTTATCAGGAATTAAAGAGGTATTCATGGCAATCATCAGATGGTTAGTTGGGCGTATTGTGTTATTAATTAACTTTATTACCCAACCCAAATCACCGAAATTAACTGCCGAGCAGCAAGCAGATATTGCTGAAAAAACGGCACATTTAAGTTTATATCAGTTACCGGCTTGTCCATTTTGCGTAAAAGTAAGACGGGCGATGAAAAGACAAGGTATTGATATTGAATTAAAAAATATCAAAGACTCCCAACAAGGTTTTCGTGATGAGTTAGTTCAATTTGGTGGTAAACCAACGGTGCCGTGTTTACGTATAGCTGGTGACGGTGTTGATGCAAGCAGTGCTCAGTGGTTATATGAATCAAACGACATTATTGCTTACTTGGAAAACTTAGTAAAAAAGTAGCGATTGAACTTCGTTGCTGAAAGTTTTTGCTGCTGCGCAGGTCTTTATAAATATTGCCGACATTTAGTCGGCTTTTTTATTGCTTAAGCTTTTCTGCTTAAGTTTTTTGCTTACGTTTTAAATGGCATTTTATGCGCTATTTTTTTAAACGAATTAAGCTAATTACCACAAGGTGTTGATAGTGGAGGGTTTATGCTAATTAAATCGCGTAACATTGGTGAATTGACCGAACATGATGTAACCGATGAGCAGGTTTACCTTAGCAGGCGCACGTTACTCAAATCACTTGGTTATCTTGGCGCAGGAAATTTGTTGGCGCAGTCAATGAATGCTTCCGCAACCTCTTTCGATTTTTGGTCGACAAAAGACTCGAACAAAGAGTCAAGCAAGTTTGCGCAATCAGCGCTGACCTATAAACAAGTGCCTCAAACAACACAAACATTAACGCCTGAAGCTAAAATTACTACCCACAATAATTTTTATGAATTTGGATTAGATAAATCAGATCCGGCGGCTAATGCTCAACAATTTAAAGTTAACCCTTGGCAACTGACCATTAGCGGTGAAGTAGCAAAATCAATAACGTTAGACTACGACGATTTGTATAAGCAATTTCCGCTTGAAGAGCGTATTTATCGTTTACGCTGCGTTGAAGCATGGTCTATGGTCATTCCTTGGATAGGCTTTCCATTGGCAGAGCTGTTAAAAAAAGTACAACCCACGTCGAAAGCGAAATATGTCGCCTTTCAAACACTGTATGATCCTAAGCAAATGCCAGGGCAAGCAAGTCGTAGAATTGGCGGCGGTATTAATTACCCGTATGTTGAAGGTTTGCGTTTGGACGAGGCAATGAACCCACTAACCTTGCTCAGTGTTGGTTTATATGGCAAAACCCTACCACCACAAAATGGTGCACCGATTCGCTTAGTCGTGCCATGGAAATATGGCTTTAAAAGCATTAAATCTATTGTTGGCATTAAGCTTGTCGAACATCAGCCGCCAACCACATGGAATTTATTAGCCCCACATGAATATGGTTTTTATGCCAATGTAAATCCTACGGTGGATCACCCAAGGTGGAGTCAAGCGAGCGAGCGTCGTATTAGTGATGGCGGTTTATTTGCCCGAAATCGAATACCAACGCAAATGTTTAATGGCTATGCTGAACAAGTCGCGCATTTATACAAAGGCATGAACTTAAGCAAGTTTTATTAATTCAGTTGGCATAGTTTATTGAAAAGGTAGTTAATCTTTGAATCTAGTTGTTTGGAAAACCTTAGTACATTTATCTGCGGCAGCGCCGTTAGTCTGGTTATATTGGGGCGCTTATTTCGATACTATCGGTGCAGATCCAGTCGAGCGGGTCATTCATTTTACCGGCATAGGCGCATTGCATTTACTACTTATTACGTTAACTCTATCGCCGCTAGCGAAACGCCTAAAAAAGCCAGTGTTAATTAAATTTAGAAGGTTGCTGGGTTTGTGGGCATTTACTTACTCCTTGATTCACTTAATAAATTTCATTGCCTTTGAATTGCAATTTAATTGGTCATTAGTATTTGGTGAAATTATTGAGCGCCCATATATCACCGTTGGCTTTACCGCATTGCTGATATTAACCAGTTTAGCTATTACGTCTGTTGATAAAATAAAACGTCAAATGGGCATAAACTGGCAGCGACTACACAACTGGGGTTATGTGGCGACAGTTTTGGTGGTGATACATTTTTATTGGTCAGTGAAATCAGATATATATGAGCCTGGTTTATATGCAGCTATTACGCTATTTCTGCTGGCGCAACGCTGGCAGCGCATTAAATCATGGCTAGGGCTGAAGTAAACTGCATAAACGTCTGTTCTGTCAGTTGTTCTAGCCATTTTATTTGCTATTCAATTTAGCCACCGCAATTAGTCACAATGACTGAGCACCTCGACTGAGCATCTTGTTTAAGCAGCTTAACTAAGCATTGCATCTAAGTATTTATATTTAGTATTTATATTTAGCATTTTAACGCTGCACATTAGTTGGCATAGACATTAATCTTGCTAGGCAAGTAGTTGGTCGCAATTGCTGATGAAAACCTCTAAGATAACTTGTTGTTAACATTTATTCATACTAATGTAGCTAGGTTCTTATAGTTATAACGACTTACTTAAATAACGATATTGCTCACTTGCTAGCCATTTTTTTGGATTAGCCAATTAAGAGCAAAACTAACGGGAAAATCACCATGCAGAAATTGATACCATCTTTAGTGATGGCGGCGGTGTCTGTTGCTTTAACTGGTTGTATGCAATCAGAAAAGCAAGACGCTAAAGTCAAAATTAATAAAAATCCATACCCTAGTACTTATCAAGTACTACCTCAACAAGCCACACTAATCAAAAATGCCACTGTCTTAGTCGGTAATGGTGAGCGTCTAGATGGTGCTGATGTCTTATTTGTTGACGGTAAAATTAGCCAAGTTGGGCTTAATTTATCTGCTGACGGTGCTGAGGTAGTTGACGGTAAAGGTAAATGGGTAACCCCTGGTGTTATTGATGTGCATTCGCACCTTGGTGTTTATCCAAGCCCGTCGGTTGAATCGCATTCTGACGGTAATGAAATGACTGCGCCTAATACCTCTGAAGTTTGGTCTGAACATAGTGTTTGGCCACAAGATCCAGGTTTCCAAACTGCTCGTGCAGGTGGTATCACGACCTTACAAATTTTACCAGGCTCAGCGAACTTATTCGGCGGCCGTGGTGTTACCTTAAAGAACGTGCCTAGTCATACTATGCAAGGCATGAAATTCCCTGAAGCACCTTACGGTTTAAAAATGGCTTGTGGTGAAAACCCGAAACGCGTTTATGGCAGCCGCAAACAAGCACCAGGTACTCGCATGGGGAATATGGCTGGCTATCGCATGGCATGGGCTGAAGCGACTGAGTACAAACGTGCTTGGGAAAAATATGAAGCTGATTATGCCGCAGGTAAAAACCCAGAAGCACCAGTTCGTGATATTGAATTAGATACACTTAAAGGTGTGTTAGACGGTGATATTTTAATTCATAACCACTGTTACAAAGCCGAAGAAATGGCAATGATGATTGACCTTGGTAAAGAGTTTAACTACAAATCAGGCACTTTCCATCACGCTATTGAAGCTTACAAAATTGCTGATAACTTAGCAGAAAATGGCAACTGTGCGGCAATGTGGCCAGATTGGTGGGGCTTCAAAATGGAAGCTTATGACATGATTGAAGAAAATGTTGCTGTTGTTGATGCGGTGAAAAATTCATGTGCCATTGTTCACTCAGATTCAGCCACAACAATTCAACGCTTAAACCAAGAAGCCGGTAAAATTATGTACCGTGCTAATGAAAATGGCTTTGCCTTAACTGAGGCTGATGCAATTCGTTGGATCACAAGTAACCCTGCAAAATCATTAGGTATTGCTGATAAAACAGGTAGCTTAGAGCAAGGCAAAAATGCGGATGTGGTTGTCTGGAACGCCAACCCGTTTAGTGTTTACGCACAAGCTGAGCAAGTGTTTGTTGATGGCGCAAAAGTGTATGATCGTTTTGACGAAAAATACCAAGCGCAAAGCGATTTTATGTTAGGTCAGGAATAAGGCGAGGAAATAACTATGAAATTATTTAAATCATCTCTAATCGCCTTAGCGTTGGCGACAGCTGCATCAGCGCAAGCTGCTAGTTTGGCAATTATTAATGCTAAAGTTCACACAGCTTCTAGTGCTGGCGTGTTAGACAATGCCACTGTTGTGGTTGTAGACGGCGTGATCAGTGAATTAAACCCTGAATCAGTTTCTGCTGATCAAATTATTGACGCTAAAGGTCGTGTATTAACGCCTGGCTTTATCACATCAATTAACCAGCTTGGTTTAGTAGAAGTTGGCGCAGTATCTCGCACGCGTGATGCTCGTGAAAAGAAAGCTGATATTACCTTTGATCCGAGTTTAGCGTTTAACCCGAAATCTACTGCTATCGCTTATACCCGTAAAGGCGGTATCACCAGCAATATCTCAGTGCCTCAGGGCGGTGATGATATGTTTAAAGGCCAAAGCTTTGCCGTTAACTTAACCGGTGAATTTGATAGCATTATTCAAACGCAAAATGGTGTAGTAATTGAGTTAGGAAGTAAGTCTGAAGGCTCGCGCGCTACAGAATTACAAGCATTAACTAATAAGCTAGAAGATGCACAAAAAGCCTTAGCTAAAGCGAAAAAAGACGACAAGAAAGACGACAAAGAGCCAAAGCGTGATGAACAGGTGTTAAATCAGCTATTAGCGGGTGAAAAACCATTACTTGCTTATGTTGATCGCGCAACCGATATTTTAGCGATGTTGTCACTTAAACAGCGTTTTGGTCTTGATTTAGTGCTATTAGGTGCTGCGGATTCAGTATTAGTTGCTGATGAAATTGCCAAATCTAATACGCCTGTAATTATGGGCGCAATGCGCAATTTACCTCAAAGTTTTGATTCACTGCACACTAATTTAGCCAATGCCGGTAAATTGGCTAAAGCAGGTGTAAAAGTGTTATTAACTGTTGATGGAGATACGCATAATGCCCATCAATTGCGCTTTACAGCGGGTAACGCTGTTGCTAATGGCATGGACTATGAGCAAGCATTAGCGGCAGTGACAGCAAACGTTGCTGATACGTTCAAGCTAAACTCAGGTCGTATTGAAGTGGGTAAAGCGGCTGATTTAGTGCTTTGGAGTGCAGATCCGTTTGAATTAAGCACTAGCGCAGAACATGTGTGGATTAATGGCGAAGAACAATCACTAGAAAGTCGTCAAGACAAGTTACGTGATCGTTACATGGCTACTACTGATATGCCACGTGCTTACGTAAAATAACAGGAGAGCGCTACTATATAGGTGGCGCCGAGTTTTTATTTGGTTAATCTAAATTAACAAAAAGCCAGCATCTCGCTGGCTTTTTTTATCGCTCAATCTGACACGCTTTAATAAGTCAAAGATCAAGTTGGTACCAATGCTTGGCATTGTTAAATAGTAACGCTGATTGCTGTGCGTTTGACAGCGTTAGCTTTTCAACATACCCCAGCCACAGTTCGTTATAACTGCGAGTAAATAGCGTTAGTGGGAAATTACTGGCCAGCATTACCCGTTCAATTGAGAACGCTTCAATAATGTGGTTGATTATCAATTGCACATCGGTCAATTGATATTGCCGGTCAATCATCTCCCAACCCGAACACTTTATTGCCACGTTTGGGTAATTAGCGAGTAACGAGAGCCCTTGCCGCCAGTCATGGTTCACATGAGATAAGGAATTGGGCAAGCCTGCATGATTAATAATACAAGTTAGTGACTCAATGTTATTAAGGTATTCGCCAAACAACTCAACCGCTTTAAGCGCTGAAAATGGCAGCTGTAGTTCAAATAATAACTGGTGTTTTGCAAGTGCGGTTAAGTTGGTAAAACAATGCTCCGATGACAAAATTTGCATCGCATCATCGTCCAAAATATGCCGAACGCCAACCACGGAGCTAAATGCGGTTAGCTGATGTAGCATGGCGTTAAACTCAGCTGGTGGCAAAGTTAGATCAATGGTCGCGACGCTGCGAAAAGGTAAGTTACTTTTAGTTTTTGACCAAGCAGCCTCTAACCAAGCAATTTCACGCCAAGGCTGTTGGTTGTCAAACCCCGCTTCAATATAGACAAAACCAGCGAGGGAAAGAGGCGCTGATAACACGAGATCATCAGTGGAAAAGCTACGATTAATCACCGATTTATCTAGCCAAAACGGTGGGTTTTCCGGTTTTAGCCAATGATAGTTACCTTCAGCTAAATCAAATAAATGTATGTGTGGATCGACGATTTTCATCAAAGTACTTATTTGGAAGCCATACTGCGTTATTGCGCGGTATAGCCGCCATCAATAACCTGCAAACTGCCAGTGATAAAACTGGCCTGATCCGACGTTAAAAAATAGGCGAAGTCGGCAACTTCCTTAGGCTGACCTAAACGGCCAATTGGCTGCAAAGCTGCTTCTTCTTGATGAACCTGTGTTTTGTCAGCGTCACTCGCTTGCACGTACCTATCAATTGCTTGGTGGTAAAGTGGTGTTTCAATGGTACCGGGGCATAAAGCATTAGCACGAATATTAAATTCTGCGTAATCAAGGGCAGTAGTGCGTGCCATAGAGGCTAATGCCGATTTAGACAGGTTATAGGCAAACGAATTACGTTTGCCAATTACTGCTTGGTCGCTGGCAATATATAAAATAGCGCCATTATTTTGCTGGCGCATAAACGGCAAACTTGCTTGAGTGGCAGCGTAGGCTCCTTTAACATTGATATTAAAGACACGTTCTAAGTCTTGTTCAGTGGTGTTTTCAATGTTGCCAGAAAAGTGAATACCAGCATTTAAGATTAATATATCGATACCTTGGGTGTTACCGATTTCGGTTATTGCTTTTTTTACGGCGTCAACATCGGTCATATCGCAAGGAATAAAATGGCCGCAATCACTGGGTTGAATATCTAAATTATAAACAGTGTCGCCTTGTTCGATAAATTTCTGCGCTATGCTCAGGCCAATACCTGAACTCGCTCCGGTGATAACACATGTTTTGCCCATTGGTGTTTTGCCTTATTGTTGGTCGAGATATTTGGTTCGTGTTAACTTGCTTATAAGCCTATCATTTCAATGGTTTAAGGCTGCAAATACCCTTTAATCATCAGGGTTAGCTCTTGACAGTTTTCAGCTAACGATAATGGTGAAGCAATAGCTGGCGTTAATGTAGCATAAAGTAATTTGTCGATTAAGTTACTGCTGATAATAAAAATTACCATATCGCACGCTATCACTGGGTTAGGGTGAGAAATTTCCGTTTTATGTGCAAGTAACAATGCCGCTAGTCGCTGGTATTCGCTTGAACGCTGACTTAACTGACTGGCTGGTAAAATCTCAGGGTATAGCCGAGCATTTAAGTGCAATGTTCGTAATACATGCAGATGATCGTTAAGAAAGTTAGCGGTTTGTTGCACGATAAATGCTATTTGCTCGGTTAAGTTTGCTTGAGGTTGTTTTTCTAAAGTGGCTAACCAGCGAATAAAATTAGTGCCAAAATCTTGATACAAGTCTGGCAATAACGCTTCTTTGTTTTTAAAACGTCGATAGAAAGTACCAACCGATACGCCGGCGGCATCGGTAAGCTGTGCAATACTGATATGTTCGAAAAACTGCTCTTTTAAGCAAGAATTTAACGCTGCTAGAAGCTTTTGCTGTGTACGTTGACTTCTTACTTGTTTGGCCTGAATGACTGATTGATTACGCATGTAGAGTTTTTATTGTTATATAATTCATCAGGTTAATATTGAATTGAATAATAAGTTTGGTTAATTAAACGCGATATTACAACCAAATTCGTTTAAGTATGCTGCAAGGCAGTGTAGGTGAGGCTGAACTTGATGTCGAGTTGTAATCATGCTGGTGGTGCTTGCAAGGTATACTTTTGATAAAGAAAATTGAATATTCGAGCAAAACAGTGTTTTTCATTGTCATAACCAAGCATAATAGCGGCATATTACTTAAGAGGTGAAATTGATGAAAGTTTGTGGTGTTGAACTCAAGGGAAATGATGCCATTATTTGCATTTTGGCATTGGAAAATGGCCTTTACGATATTCCTCAGGTAAGAGTACCTAAAATTAGCATTACAGATGCTGGCGATGCAGAGCAAATGCAAAAATTTCAAAATACCTTTGCCAAATTAATGGAAGATTACAAAGTAGAGAAGGTGGTCATTAAAGGCCGTGCATTAAAAGGAAAATTTGCGGGTGGCCCGGTCGGCTTCAAATTAGAGGCGGCTATTCAATTAATTGAAGCATTAGATGTTAGCATTGTCTCAGGTAGTTTCGTTAAAACTGCTTTAGCAAAAAGCCAAGTAGGTATTGATTTTAGAGATACAGGTCTTAAGAAGTTTCAGCAAACAGCTTTTGAAACGGTTTTCGCTCACTTTGAGTCACGCGCTTAATGTTCAATATTTAGCAATTGAATTATCAAAAAAAGGGAGCTGTTAGCTCCCTTTTTTTCCTTTAATTTTAACGTTTACTCCATTTTTAGTTTGTTTTTAATTCGCTTTTAAAATGTAACTTAATCAACATACTTAGCGATGATTTTGCCTTTAGAATGAATAAAAATTGTTTAGTATTCTTAGCTATACTCTATTGTTCTACGCCCAAGAATGAGAGGTTGACCACTAGGTGTAACGCAAGTAAATGCTGAACTTTATCCTTTTCAAATGCCGATTAACGTGATTTAATTCAGGTACTAGAACAAATCAGACCACTTACCAGTGGCAACAGCAAGTTGAGGAAGAAACAATGCCAGAATATAAAGCCCCAATACGCGATATGAAGTTCGTGATGCAGGAGTTACTGGATTGCGAAACGCATTATCAGAATTTAGGTTTCGAAGAAGCAACGCCAGATATGATTGAAGCGATCATGACCGAAGCGGCAAAATTTACCGAAGAAGTGATTGCGCCAATTAACCAAATTGGTGATGAGCAAGGCTGTACTTGGACAGACGGCGATGTAAAAACACCTGACGGCTTTAAAGAAGCCTATCAACAATATGTTGAAGGTGGCTGGCCAACGTTATCACAACCGGTTGAATTTGGTGGTCAAGGTTTACCACATTCACTTAATACTGCCATTGGTGAGTTCTTATCAGGTGCCAACCATAGTTTTGCCATGTACCCAGGTTTAAGCCATGGCGCGTTAGCGACATTAGAAGCTCATGGTACTGAAGAGCAAAAAGCGATGTTCATGCCGAAGCTGGTAGAAGGCACATGGTCTGGTACTATGTGTTTAACTGAGCCACATTGTGGTACAGACTTAGGTATGCTGCGTACAAAAGCCGAATTAAATGATGACGGCAGCTACGCAATTAGCGGTACTAAAATCTTTATTTCAGCAGGTGAGCATGATTTAACAGAGAATATTGTTCATATCGTGATTGCCCGTATTCCTGGCTCGCCAGAAGGCACTAAAGGCATTTCTCTTTTTGCGGTACCTAAATTTAATGCAACCGCTGATGGTGAAATTATTGATCGCAATGCGGTTAGCTGTGGCTCTATTGAACACAAAATGGGTATTAACGCCAACGCGACATGTGTAATTAACTTTGATGGCGCGAAAGGTTACTTAATTGGTGAAGTTAACCGTGGCCTTAACTGCATGTTCACGTTCATGAATGCGGCACGATTAGGCGTAGCAAATGAAGGTGTAGCTGCTGCTGATGCTGCTTTCCAAGGCGCACTAGCCTATGCGAAAGATCGTTTACAAATGCGTTCATTAACTGGTCCTAAAAACCCATCAGGTGCTGCTGATCCAATTATTGTGCATCCAGACGTGCGTCGTATGTTGTTAACGCAAAAATCAATTGCTGAAGGTGGCCGAGCATTAAATGGCTATTTAGGCCAGTTAGTTGATATTGTTGAAGTAGAAAAAGATCCTGCCAAGGTGGCAGAAGCTAATAGTAAGCTAGCGCTGTTAACACCAATTGCTAAAGCATTCTTAACGGAGTTAGGTTTAGAGTGTACCAGCCACGGTGTACAAGTGTTTGGTGGTCACGGCTTCATCAAAGAATGGGGTATGGAGCAATTAATGCGTGATACCAAGATCAGCTGTATCTATGAAGGTACAACTGGTATTCAAGCATTAGATTTATTAGCACGTAAAATTTTAGGTTCAAAAGGCGAGTTAATTAAGCCATTTGCTGCGGAAGTAACAGCGTTCTGTACGCAAAATATTACCGATGAGCACATGAGTGAATTTATCAAACCAATGATCACTATTGCCCCATCTTGGCAGAAAATGACCCAAGAAATTGGCATGAAAGCGATGAAAAATCCAGATGAAATTGGTGCCGCATCGGTTGATTACTTAATGTATTCGGGTTATTTAACTTTAGCCTACTTCTGGGCGAAAATGGCGAAAGTGGCATTTGAGCAACTTGCTAACGGCACAGAAGATAAAGCCTTCTATGAAGCGAAAATTAAAACAGCTCGTTTCTACTTTGCGCGTATTCTTCCTCGTGCTCACGGTCATGCAGCTTGTATTGAAAACGGCGCTGATGCGATGATGGCTCACAGCGAAGAAGAGTTTATTTTCTAATTAAACCCAACTTACTTGTTGATCAAGCAATAAGCATTAAAAGCCAGCAAATTTGCTGGCTTTTTCGTTAATTTCTTTATAAAAGTCCGTAATTTTAGTTAGTCGGTTTTTATTGAGCGCTAACTAGATTGGGCGTTTAATCTTGAGTTTTAGGCAATGTTTTTAACAGAATGCTTCTTTAGGCAAGACTTAAGACTTCTAGCGATTTTTTGGCACTATGGATATCATCAAAGAAATCAAAATCAAGTCCTACTCGTAAGTAAATGCTAGAGAGTTGGTGTTCGATTAACGAGCGGGCAACCGAGTCAATAAATACCACGGCACTGAATTTCAAGCCTCGAGACATTCGATAGCTTGTTACTGCTACCATTTCATCGATTGCCTCTGGGGTAAAAATACTTTCTTGACGCATTATAACGAGTTGATTCCATGGCTTACCATTAAATGCATCAATTGCAGAGCTCACAGCCATTTTATAATCTAAAATCGTTTCTCGATTAAATGGCCCAAGTGCGTCAACAATTAAAGTGTCATTCTCCTTATTTAAGGTAAAGCTGCCGTGGCGCTGATTTTTATTAAACATACACACTCCGTTGTTGACTTTGTTACTCACTATAGCGAAATAAATAACAGACAAGCAAGTGATGCGTTGAATAGCCTAAAAAATACGCTAGTTGAATATAATTTCTGTGATTTCAAGCGTTGCCTTAGACAACTGCACTGGTAATAACGTATAAAAAACGATTATTAACGCAGGCGTTACACTGGACTCATGATGGCAAAACGCGTAAGCAGCTTAAATATAAGCATTATGGACGTAATGGAGCAATGAAGTTTACTGAGTAATCAACTGATTTACTGTTTATTTTTCATTATATTGTGCCAAAATATTATCAGCGGATTTCGCAGCGATCATAATAGTGGGGGCATTAGTATTACCGCTGATTAAGGTCGGCATTATTGATGCGTCTATAACGCGTAATTGCTTTATGCCATGTACTTTTAATTGGTTATCAACTACAGAGTCAGCATCTGCTCCCATTTTACACGTGCCAACAGGGTGATAAATGGTGTTCGCTTTTTCTTTTAAAAATTCGAGAATTTGGCTGTCAGATAGACAGTCTTCGCCTGGAAAAATTTCTTTACCCAGTTTGTCTTTAAGCGGCATTTGGGCAAATATTTCCCTTAGTTTTTTTACTGCTGTGATCATAAGTGCCTGATCATTGGGGTGATCTAACATATTAAGTTGAATTTTAGGATGCAAATGCGGTGCGTTGCCATATAAGGTTACGCTGCCTCGACTTTCAGGTCGAAGTAAACAGGCATGCATGGCAACGCCATATTGGCAGAGCATGTTAAAGTTTCTGCCATGATCGTCCATTGCCGCCGGAATAAAGTGTAATTGTAAGTCTGGCCGATTGAGCTCTGGTGACGATTTAATAAAGCCGCCAGCTTCTGCTACAGTACTGGTTAAAATGCCTGTTCGTTCGGTAGAAAATTTTAGTGCGCTTGGAATAAGTTTCGCTAAGGCTTTTGGCCGATACGCAATAATATCTGTGTCTTTATATTCGTTCACCACAAGAATATCGACATGATCTTGCAGGTTTTGCCCAACGCCAGCTAGCTCATGAACCAGCGGAATATCGTGCTTATTTAGCTCTGATTTAGGGCCAATTCCTGACAGCATTAATAACTGAGGTGAACCAAAGGCGCCAGCGCTGACAATCACTTCCTTTTTACAAGCTAGCTGATAAGTTTTTTGTTTAATTTTATATTCAATACCAACGGCAGTTTTCGCTTCAAAGCGTATTTTGGTCACCAAGGCATTGGTGATCACCGTTAGTTTTTTTCGAGTTAACGCAGGTGTTAAGAATGCGCGAGCTGCACTACAGCGTTTGCCATCCTTTTGCGTGACCTGAAAATAGCCAACACCTTCTTGTTGCTCACCATTAAAGTCATTATTTTTGGGGTGGCCAGCGTTGCTTGCCGCGTCAATAAAGCGATCGAAAACTGGCAATTTTGAACGAGATTCAGTGACGTTTAGTGCACCATTTACACCGTGATAGTCATCTTCACCGCGTTCTTGATGTTGAGTAGCTTTAAAGTACGGTAAGACATCATCATAACTCCAACCTTCGTTGCCTAGCTCCTGCCAATGATCATAATCTTGTTTTTGTCCTCGGGTATAGAGCATGGCGTTGATTGAACTGCTGCCACCTAAAGTTTTCCCTCTGGGGTTATAGATTTGCCGCTGGTTTTGCGTTACTTCTGGTGCCGATTCAAAGCGCCAATTGTATTTGTTACTTTTCATTAACTCGACAACGCCAAGTGGCACATGAATAAGCGGAGAGCTATCTTTAGGACCCGCTTCAATTAAGCAAACGGTAAATTGACCACAGGCTGAAAGTTTATCTGCTAACACACATCCAGCTGAGCCGCCGCCAATAATAATAAAATCAAACGTTTCCATAGCCACCCTTTATTGTTGTTTGTCATATTTATACCTAAATTTGTCGAGAAGTGAAGTGATCACCCGAGAGTTTTTATTTATCGCAGCCCTTTAGTTAGTTTGCATCGATAGCGAGCAAAGTGTGCTGCGGTTCAACGGTTTTTTTTTAATTTTGTGCAATACTTGTAGCAGGTTACCAACAGCTAGTTGAGTTATGCCAACATTGAATATTAAACAGCGAATTATATTATTGGCGTTAGCACCAATTGTACTTTTAGTCGCTATTTTGATGTTTATTGTTAATTATCAATTGACGCAATTGGGTGAGCAAGAGGTTGCTAAAATTGAGAGCTCGATGCTGAAAGAGAAAAAAGTTACGCTTAAAAACTATGTTGATATTGCGCTGTCATCGATAGAGCAAACGATAAATGATCAATCAATCCCAATAGCTGAACGGCAGCGTTTAGCCGCAGATAAATTGCGTAGTATTGTTTTTGAGCAATCTAAAGACGGTTATATTTTTGTCTATAAGTATGACGGTACAAACATTGTCACCCGCACAAACACTTCGCTTGAAGGCAAAAATTTAATTGATTTAAAAGATCCCAATGGTGTTCTTGTAATCAAAGGTTTAATCGATATTGCAAAATCAGGTGGTGGGTATTTTGAATATCAATGGTTAAAGGCCTCTAAAAATGCCAATGTTAGTAAACTAAGTTATGCGGTGTCATTACCACAATTTGACTGGATGGTAGGCACGGGCTTTTATATCGATGATATTGAAGAAGAAGTCGCAAAAACTAAATTAGAGTCAGAGCGTGGCATTACTCAAGCACTTTTATACATTGTCAGCATCAGTGTCATCGCTATTATTATTGTCGTGATATTAAGTTTATATATTGCAGGACGTATTACTAAACCGTTGCATGATACCGTTTTAGCGCTCGATGATATTAGTCAAGGGGAAGGGGATTTAACTCAGCGTTTAAAAGTGTATTTGGCGGATGAAGTTGGGGCAGTGGCGAAAAGCTTTAACATGTTTGTTGATAAGATTCATCGTTCAATTTTAGAGTTGAAAACTGGCGCTGAAAACTTAACTGACTCAACCACACAAATGGGGCAAGTGGTTAACAGCACTAATGCTAATGTTGATCGTCAGCGCAGCGAAACTACGCAAGCGGCATCGGCCATTCAGCAAATGGCAACAACAGCACAACAGGTAGCGGCCAGTTCTGCAGGCGCTGCAGAAGCTGCCAGAGACGCTGATATTGAAGCAAATAAAGGGCAACAAACTGTTGAAGAAACCATCGCTGCCATTACTAACTTGTCAGAAGAGATTATTCACGCTGCTGAGGTAATTAATCAGCTAAGTAATGATGCGGACAATATAGGTAATGTGTTAAACGTAATCAAAGATATAGCCGATCAAACCAACTTATTGGCACTTAATGCGGCAATCGAAGCTGCACGTGCAGGCGAGATGGGCAGAGGTTTCTCAGTGGTTGCTGATGAAGTAAGAACCTTAGCAAACCGCACTCAGCAAAGCACCGAAGAAATTCAAACTATGATTGAGCGCTTGCAAGCTGGTGCCTCCAATGCGGTATCGGTAATGGAGTCGAGTCAGACTAAAGGACAACAGACCGTTGAGAAAACCGCAGAGGCTAAGCAATCACTTGCCACTATTACCCAGTCTGTTGGTGTCATTAATGAAATGAATACCCAAATTGCGACAGCGGCAGAGCAACAAACAGCGGTGGCCAATGAAATTAGCGTTAATGTACAACAAGTCGCTGATATTGCTGAAGAGTCATCTGTGAGAGCGTTGGAGTTGACCGCAACGGCAGAGCAATTAATTCAACTTGAACAACAGCTGTCGAATATTGTTAATCAATTTAAAGTATAAAAATCAGTAAAAAAAGAGGCTATATTGGCCTCTTTTTAACTTGGTTTTAAATTGGGCTAACACTTAAAGTAAGTTCAGTTTAATTCTGGCACTTTAGCGAGTGGGCAATGATGCTCAGCTGACAAAGCTAAAATACTTAAGTTAAGGTCGTTCGTTGTAGCAAGGTAGGTTTCATAGTCAAGGGTATTGATATAAGAAAGCACATATAGCTCAATACCTTGAGGATTAATGTCTTTGACATAAACACGGCACGGCGATTCATCGACTAAGCTATTGGCTTGCAGGGTGGCTTTAAAGGCTTGCATAAACGCTTCAACATGATCTTTTTTGCAGTCCAGTGCTAATTTTATTTTAGGACGGTAAGCTATACGTTCGCGTTCCGAAAAGTTTTCTATCTGCATATCAATAAATTGGGCATTGGCAATATGAATGACGGTACGTTCTATGGTGCGAATGCGTGTCGCACGTAAGCCTATCTCTTCCACTACGCCTAGTTGCGAACCAAAGCGACAAAAGTTACCTATTTTGACTGGAGTTGAAGTATATAACGTAATCGCACCAATAATATTCTCTACCGTTTTTTGTGCAGCTAGTGCCACCGCTAAACCACCTATACCTAAACCGGCGAGTAATGTTGTCGCGCTAAATCCAAGGTTTTCAAACCAGATAAGCACACCAGTAATGACTATAAGGGATTTCGCAACGGTGCTGGCAGGCCTTAGTAAGTAAATTGCCAAAGGTTTATCTTGTGCAAGAAAACGTGAAGCAAGCTTTGTTTTGAGTAAGTCAATTAGGCAGAAGAATGCCCAAACCCAGGTGATTGTTAATAGTGTTGCTCCTTCAACCAGCGCTTGCGCGGCATGGGTAATATTTGATTGCGGGATAAAAATTCGAACTAAAGCGATAGTGAATAATAAATTTAAAGGGCCACGTATTAAGCGAATTAGCTCGACCGAGGTTTTAGGTTTTATTGTTTTAAGCAGTTTTACTCCGGTCCATGTTATGGCAGAAGATATAAGGTAAAAGCAGATTAATAAGCTGAGAAAATATAGCCACTGCCAGTACATAACGCCAAAAATATCACCAGCAGGCAGCACCTTTGATAGCCATTCACCAAAAGGAGAATAAGAATAATGCTTAAATAATCGTGGAATATTCTCTACCGTTGCATTCGATATTTTCCAAATACTTACCCTATCGTCAGCTCTGGGCACTCGCTGTAGTAATATATTTACAGGGCCTTTAGGCGTATCAACTTGGCCGATGAGCTCTCGGTATGCAGGCAAATTATCAGCTAAATTGCCCTGAGGTTGATCACTGACCGCTTGTAAATCTACCCAAATAGTACGGTTGAGGATTACTGATAACTGCCTAGCAAGTTCTGCTTTGCCAATGGCTTTAGTTTGCTCGGAAATATTACGGTAATCTAGATAATTACTAGCGGTTTCAAAGTCATATTCGCGCGCCGCATGTAGAAAACCTGCAATGGAACTTCTTGGCTGACCACGCTTATATTCATCTGTTGGTATATCGGCTGATGTTCCGCCAAGTTCGCCATTGTTTTGCTGCTCACTTTCTTGAATATCAAGCATCTTTTTTAGTGATATTTCACTTTGCGGAGTCTGCCATGCAGCAATAGGTAATGATAAAAATAAGGTAACTAATAGTAAACTCAGCTTGCGCGACAACATCGAATACTTCCTTAATAATCATTGTAGTAGCTTAAGCATACCACTAAATTTTTAAAGAAATTAAATT
This sequence comes from Colwellia sp. MEBiC06753, assembly GCF_053470325.1. Taxonomy (NCBI): domain Bacteria; kingdom Pseudomonadati; phylum Pseudomonadota; class Gammaproteobacteria; order Alteromonadales; family Colwelliaceae; genus Colwellia; species Colwellia sp. MEBiC06753. The sequence goes on from NZ_JBQMTM010000002.1 coordinate 174,439, forward strand.
ATGACAAACTTTTTTGAGAGTGGATTTTACCCGTTAATTGCTCGAAGTATTTGGCCTGAGTATTTGGCAGGAATAATTGGTGGTATTGTTTTTTATATATCAAATCAAAAAAAATAATCGGACAAAAAAACGGCCATCAGGATGTAAATATCAAAGTGACATCCTGATGACCGATTTAGGTATCGTAAACTGTGGTTCTATTAAAGTAAGTTCAGTACCTGCTTACCTTGTTCAAAAACAATGTCGACAGGAATATTAGCTGATTCTAACTTAGCTAAACTAGCTGCTAAGTCTGGCTTAATTAAGCCTTTTTCCGCCACTAATTTATCAACACCTTCGTAATCGCCATTACCTTGTAAGGTTAAAATTAGCTCAGATAACGAGTCGATAGCGGCTGTCATTTTGTCCATGTTGACGCTATAGAAACCTTGCTCATTGCGACTAAAAGCACCTTGCTCTTGGAAATAGTTAAAACGCACCATGTTCGCTTTACCGTGAGCAGAGCTAGCGCCAAAACGCACAGAGCGGAAAATTCCCGCCATAAAGGTGGTGTAATAATCTGCTAATTCGCCTTCAGTAATCGCACCTTTAGCTAGCAGTTGTTTCACCATATAAAGCCCTAACACATCAGCTTTGCCTTCTTCTAACGCCGAAGCATGCTCTTTTAATGCCTGACGCACAGTACCTTTATCATTGATGGTGTTTTTAATACCTAAACCATGGGCGACTTCATGGAACATGGTATTAGCAAAGAAACCAGTGAAGGTTACATGTTTACGTTGTTCAGGCACAATGAGTTGCTCGGCTATTGGCAACATTATGGCGTCAAATTTAGCTTGCATAGCGTTTTTAAGCTGTAGGCGACGTGTGCCTTTAGCTAACTGCACTTCTTCATCATTAGGCAAGTTAATAGCAATGGTTTTACTACCAGCATTTGAATGACCTGCATAATAAATTACATCGTAAGCATTTAAGTCGGCATCTGAGCCCGGAGTTTCTTGTTTATAGGTTTTATTAACCGGTAGTTCACGTTGTAGCTCGGGTAAGTACTCAGCATACTTAGCTAACTTCTCGCTCCACGATAAATCTTTAATTAACACGTAAGATTCGAATGCCGCGCGATAGCCGAATAATTGGTCTTCATAGGTTTCAATTGGGCCAATAACGACATCGATTGGATTGGTTTTCATGTCCATCCAAGCAAAGTCTGATGCTTGATAATCATCGTTACGCAAGGCTTTTGCACGCATAGTTAAGTAGTTTGCAAACTCTTTGTTATCGGCAAATGTTGATGCTTTTTCTAAAATAGCGGCGGCGCGGTTAATTTGTTCACTGTAAATTTCAGAGTATGCAACTGAAGTGAGCTGGCCATTAGCGTCGCGCTGGACAACAGAATAAAGGCCGTTTTTATCGCTAAACGTTGCCTTGTCAAACTCTGCTTTGGTCATATCGCTAGGGTAAAACTCTGCGCCATGAGCTTTTTCTTCATAGCCAGTTAAGAACACTTTATCGCCGTCTAGACGATCCCAAGGTCCATAGTTAATATCTGCAAATTTACGCACTTTAGGATCTTTAATGCTGGCGAGAAACTCGGCTTTATCTTGAGAAAATGCTTGTTGCCAAAATAAGTCATCCATAATTTTTGAAGCATCGATTAACAGCGAAAGCATTTGTTTTTGATTAGATGATAAATGACTTAGATCTGCGTTTAACGTGACAGTTTTGTATATGTCTAAGCGGTTTTCATAGTTGTCAATAAGCTGTGGTGCTTGTTGTACTTGTTTGTTGTTATCGTTACAGGCGGTAAGTGCGCCTGTTGCCATAATAACGATAGCGGCAATTTTGCTCAGTTTATTCATGATTACTCTCTGTTTGGAAGACGACGAAAGCGTAGAAAAAATTAGCCTAGCTTGCAAGGGGGAATTGGCGTGAACGCCTATAATTTCGAGACTTATGAAAATTAGCGATAAAAAAACCGGCTAAATAGCCGGTTTTTTCAAATCTTTCAAAAACAAATTAAAGTGCTTTAATAGCAGCGTTTAAACGGCTCTTGCTACGAGCAGCCTTGTTTTTGTGGATTAAACCTTTAGTTGCGTAACGATCTAAGATCGGTGCAGCAGCTGCAAGTTCAGTAGTTGCCAATTCTTTGTCACCGGCTTCAATTGCAGCGATTACTTTTTTAACTAAAGTGCGCATCATTGAACGACGGCTTGCATTGTGTTGACGGCGTTTTTCAGATTGTACCGCACGTTTCTTAGCTTGCTTTGAGTTAGCCAAGGTGAACTCCTAAATATGATAAATATAGCCTAAATTTAAGGCGACGAAATATGCCTGTTTTCTAGCTGAATGTCAAATGGTTTAGCGATTAATTTAGTTAATTTACTGAAAAAATGCTGTTTTAATTTTACACAGTTTGTATAAAAGTGAATTTGTTTAGCTTAAAACTTGGCGATAGCAAATTAATCGCTTGTTTAAGTTATTCAATTACCGCCATAATATTTGTTTTCCAGCAAATATTAGGCGCGTAGTGAGCAAAAAGCTAATTAAATCCGGTGTTATTGTAAGCGCAATGACAATGATTTCAAGGGTATTGGGATTAATCCGCGATGTAGTAATTGCTAATGTAATGGGTACTGGCGCCGGTGCTGATGTATTTTTCTTCGCAAATAAAATTCCCAACTTTTTACGTCGATTGTTTGCTGAAGGGGCATTTGCTCAAGCTTTTGTTCCTGTGCTGAGTGAATACCAGGCGAATGATGAGAAAAGTGGGCAAAATGATACTCGTCAATTAATTGCTCAAGTTTCCGGCACCTTGGGTGTCATCATTACCCTAGTCACTTTAGTTGGCATGATAGCATCACCCGTGATTGTCGCGTTATTCGGTGTTGGCTGGTTTGTTGACTGGCTTAACAATGGCGCTGATGCAGCAAAGTTTGATTTAGCTGCCAGTTTATTAAAGATCACTTTTCCTTATTTGTGGTTTATCAGTTTAACTGCGCTTTCTGGCGCAATACTTAATACTTTAGGTAAATTTGCTGTTGCTGCGTTTACCCCTGTTTTACTTAATGTTTGTATTATCGCTAGCGCTATTTTCCTTACTCCTTATCTTGAACTACCTGCTTATGCCTTAGCTTGGGGGGTATTCCTAGGTGGTTTGGTGCAATTTATATTTCAATTGCCGTTTCTCTATCGCGCAGGTGTTTTAGTTAAACCGAAATGGGCATGGCATGCTGCAGGCGTAAAGAAAATTCGCCGATTAATTTTGCCTGCATTATTTGGGGTATCGGTAACTCAAATTAACCTTTTACTTGATACCTTGATTGCCAGCTTTTTAGTTACCGGTTCTATTAGTTGGCTTTATTACGCTGATCGCTTGTTAGAGTTTCCATTGGGCTTATTTGGAATCGGTATCGCTACCGTGATTTTACCGAGTTTATCTGGACTTCACGCCAGATCTAACCAGTCTGAATTTTCTGAAACTTTAGATTGGGGCTTACGGGTGGTTAGTTTTATGGGAATTCCAGCTTTGGCTGGGTTAATGGTGCTTGCTCAGCCGATTATCATGTTGCTGTTTATGCGCGGAGAATTTAGTCAAACCGATGTTTATCAAGTGTCACTGGCCTTATATGCTTATTTATCTGGCTTAGTCAGTTTTATGTTTATAAAAGTGCTAGCGCCTGGTTATTACGCGCGTCAAGACACTAAAACCCCGGTAAAAATAGCGATTAAAGCTATGGTGGCTAATATGATTTTTAACCTCGCACTTGCGCCATTTTTAGGCTATGTCGGCTTAGCATTAGCGACCACGCTTTCAGCTACATTAAATGGCTACTGGCTTTACCAAGGTTTAGCCTCGCAACAAGTTTTCCATTTACCGGCAAAAACTAAATGGTTTATGGTGAAATTAGTGACAGCAGCCGGTGCGATGGCATTCACCGTGTTTTATTTTTCGCCATCTTTTCATGATTGGCTGGCATTGACCTTTATTCAACAAACGGTGAAGTTGCTTGGGTTAATTGGGCTGGGGGTATTGGTATATCTGACAGTCATTATTTTACTGGGTATTAAATTTGCTGATTTTAAGGTTAATAAAAATAGCGCGATTTCTGCGCGTTAAGGGCTGATTCTTCGCTGAGACTAATATATAATTCGTCGGTTTTTTAAATTAGGTAGGCTAAAGGGCCCTTAATGCAGTTAGCATGCAGTTAGTTCGCGGGATTCATAACATTAAAGCAGCTGATCATGGTTGCGTTTTAACAATTGGCAACTTTGACGGTGTTCATGCTGGTCACAGACGAGTGGTTGCGGCATTAATTGCTAAAGCAAAAGCGCTGAACTGCGTACCTGCTGTTATGGTGTTTGAACCTCAGCCACAAGAATTATTTAACCCTGATAATGCGCCAGCTCGTTTAACACGTCTGCGTGATAAATATGTTTTGTTAGAAGAGTTAGGTGTAAAGCGGTTAATTTGTGTTAATTTTAGCCATTCATTTGCTAATCAGTCGGCGGAAGAATTTATTGAACAATTGCTCGTGGCAAAACTGGGCATTAAGCACTTAATAATTGGCGACGATTTTCGTTTTGGTAAAAATCGTACTGGTAACTTTGAAATGTTATGTCAAGCCGGCGAGCGCTTTGGTTTCGGTGTCTCAGACACGGCAAGTTTTAAATTAGCTGATTGTCGAATTAGTAGCACTGAAATTCGACAAGCGCTTGAACAAGACCGACTAGATGATGCTGCCCAAATGCTTGGTCGGCCTTATTCAATTCACGGCAGAGTGTTTCACGGTGATAAACGAGGTCGGAAACTAGGGTTCCCAACAGCCAATTTAAAATTAAAACGCAGAGTTTCGCCGATTTCTGGTGTTTATGTGGTACAAGTGAACACAGAATATGGTAAGTTTTACGGCGTAGCTAATATTGGAGCAAGACCAACGGTTGCTGGAATTAGGCAACAATTGGAAGTACATATTTTTGATTTTGATAAAGACATTTATGGACAAGCGATTGAAGTAGAGTTGTTATCAAAATTAAGGCCAGAGCTGAAGTTCGCTAATTTGGCTGATTTAACTGAACAAATTCAAAAAGATGCACAGCAAGCGCGCCTTTTTGTAAAACAAATTAATTAATCTTCGTTACAAACCTGTAAAAGATCGAACAACGGATAATGCAATAAATGACAGATTACAAACATACCCTGAATTTGCCAGACACGCCTTTCCCAATGAAAGGTAATATGGCGAATCGCGAGCCTGAAATGTTAAAGAGTTGGGCCGAAAAATCACTATATAGCAAGATCAGAGCTGCTAAAAAGGGTAAAAAATCATTTATTCTTCATGACGGCCCTCCGTATGCCAATGGTGATATTCACTTAGGACACGCGGTAAACAAAATATTAAAAGATATTATTGTAAAGGCTAAAACCCTGTCAGACTTTGACGCGCCGTATGTTCCAGGTTGGGATTGTCATGGCTTGCCTATCGAATTGATGGTTGAGAAGAAAGTAGGCAAACCAGGTCATAAGGTCACTGCTGCTGAATTTCGTCAAAAATGTCGCGAATACGCAATAAAGCAAGTTGATGGTCAGCGTGAAGACTTTAAACGTCTTGGTGTGTTCGGTGATTGGGATAAGCCCTATTTAACCATGGATTTTGATACCGAAGCGAATATTATCCGTGCGCTTGGTAAAATTGCTGAAAATGGTCATATTCAACAGGGATTTAAGCCAGTTCATTGGTGTACAGATTGTGGTTCGGCGTTAGCTGAAGCGGAAGTTGAATACAAAGACAAGCAATCGCCAGCAATCGATGTTGGTTTTAAATTAATTGATACTAGCGTTGCTAATAAATTTTCGCACCCTGAAGCACATGAAGGTCAAGGCGATATTTCTGTGGTTATTTGGACAACCACACCTTGGACCTTGCCGGCTAACCGCGCAGTATCTGTTCACCCAGAAGTTGAGTACACCTTAGTTCAATGTGAAAACGAGCAAGGTAAGTTCCGTTTGATCTTGGCTTCTGACCTGGTTAAGTCATGTATGGATCGCTTCGGTATTGATAAATACCATGCCCTTGGTTTTTGCCAAGGCGCAGATTTGGAATTAGTTGAAGTTCAACATCCATTTTATGATTTTACTGTGCCAATTATTTGTGGCGACCATGTCACAACAGATTCTGGCACGGGCTGTGTGCATACTGCACCTGGCCACGGTGTTGACGATTTCGTTGTTGGTAAAAAATATAACTTAGAAGTGGCTAACCCTGTTGGCGCTAATGGCGTTTATTTACCAGGTACAGAGTTATTTGAAGGTCAGCATGTATTCAAAGCTAATGCTGCGGTAGTTGACGTGTTAAAAGAGAAAGGCGCGTTATTGCATCACCACGCTTATGAGCACAGTTACCCGCATTGCTGGCGCCATAAGACGCCGATTATTTTCCGTGCAACGCCACAGTGGTTTATTAGCATGGACAAAAATAATCTGCGTGCCGATTCATTATCGGAAATTAAACAAACTCAATGGATCCCAGAATGGGGTCAAAGCCGCATTGAATCTATGGTTGAAGGTCGACCTGATTGGTGTATTTCACGCCAACGTACATGGGGCGTGCCAATTGCTTTATTTGTACATAAAGATACCGGAGCTTTGCACCCTAAGAGTATTGAATTAATTGAGCAAGTCGCACAGCGTGTTGAAAAATCAGGTATTCAAGCATGGTTTGATTTGTCAGCTGAAGAGCTAATTGGCGATGATGCTAAAGAATACGTCAAAGTACCCGATACCTTAGATGTTTGGTTTGACTCAGGCGTAACTCATTTCTCTGTCGTTGATGCGCGTCCTGAGTTTGACGGTCGAGCTGATTTGTACTTAGAAGGCTCTGATCAGCACCGTGGCTGGTTTATGTCTTCAATGATGTCTTCAGTTGCCATGAACGGCAAAGCGCCTTATCGCCAAGTGTTAACTCATGGTTTTACCGTTGACGTTAAAGGCCACAAAATGTCTAAATCATTAGGCAATGTGATTACACCAGCTGAAATTACCAATAAATTAGGTGCTGATATTCTGCGCTTATGGGTAGCGTCGGTTAACTACACCCAAGAAATCACGGTATCTGATGAAATCTTTAAGCGCCAAGCGGATGCTTATCGTCGTATTCGTAATACTTCGCGCTTCTTATTAGCCAATATCAATGGTTTTGAGCCGGCACAACATTCTGTGGCTGTTGAAGATATGGTAGCGCTAGATCGTTGGGTAGTTGCTAAAGCAGCAGCATTACAAGCTGAAATTGTTAATGCTTACGATGAATATGAGTTCCATTTAGTTGTACATAAGTTAATGAATTTCTGTACTACCGAGCTAGGTGGTTTCTATTTAGATATCATTAAAGATCGCCAATATACTGCCAAAGCTGACAGTCACGCGCGTCGTTCATGTCAAACAGCGATGTACTTGATTGCTGAAGCAATGACACGTTGGATGGCGCCAATTTTATCATTTACCGCACAAGAAATTTGGCAAGCATTACCACAACCTGCTACTGGCGAACGTGAAGAATTCGTATTTACCAATGTTTGGTTTGATGGCATTGCAGGTATCACTAACCAAGGTGCTTTAACTGACGAAGCGTGGAATGAGTTATTACTCGTTCGCGGTGAAGTGAATAAAGTTTTAGAAGCTGCCCGTAAAGAGAAAACAGTGGGTAAAGCATTAGAAGCTAATGTCACTTTATATGCTAACCAAAGCCTAGCGGATAATTTAGCTAAGTTAGGTGATGAGTTACGTTTTGTACTTATTACTTCTGGCGCGCAAGTTGTTGTTGCGAGTGAACAACCTGAAGCTTCAGTTGCAACTGCATTAGATGGTTTATGGTTATCGGTTAGTCAGTCAACGGGCACTAAATGTGATCGTTGTTGGCACTTTACTGATGATGTAGGCGTTGATGAAAGTCATCCTGAGCTGTGTGGCCGCTGCGTCACTAACGTTGATGGTGACGGTGAACAACGCGCTTTCGCTTAATCACTAATAAAATAAACCGCTAATTAATAGCGGTTTATTTTCATTTAACCGCGCTAAATTTATTAGGTTAATTTAAGTAAGTTATTTCAAACACGCTAATTTAAACAAGAGTTTTATTGTGGCAGTAAATTTTTCAACATCAGCATTAAAATGGTTATGGCTGACGTTTCTTTTTTTAATTGTTGACCAAGTAACGAAACACTGGGTTGCAGGCAGTTTCGATTTATATGAATCGGTATCAGTAATTTCATATTTCAACCTAACGTATGTCCATAATTACGGTGCTGCTTTTAGCTTTTTAGCTGATCACTCGGGCTGGCAACGTTGGTTTTTTGCAACAATAGCGGCATTTGCCAGCTTGTTATTTTTATACTGGCTAGCAAAAACACCGGCATCAAATAAGGTGTTAGGCATTGGCTTTGCGTTAATGTTAAGTGGCGCGGTAGGTAATTTAATTGATCGCTTAGTTCTTGGCTATGTTATCGACTTTTTAGACTTTTATGTGGGCAGCTGGCATTGGCCGGCGTTTAATGTTGCTGATTCAGTGATATTTGTTGGGGCGGCATTAATGATTTATGACTCACTGGTTAATAATGATGACCAAAAACAAGAACCCAGCGAACAGCATATAGAGAAGTAATTAGTTATGACTCAAGTTAAATCAGATTCAAGCATTGTTGCCCATATTACCATGAAGTTATCTGACGGTTCGGCAGCCGAAAGCACTAAAGTAAACAACCGTCCAGCAATCATTAATATTGGCGATCAAAGTATTTCGCCAGCTTTTGAACAGCAATTAATTGGTATGGCTGCCGGGGAAACTAAAGAATTTACCCTAAAATCAGCAGATGCTTTTGGTGATAAAAACCCTGATAATATTCATTATTTAGATATATCAAAGTTCAACGCAGATACGCCAGCTGAAGTTGGCAGTATTGTTACGTTTACCCAACCAGGTGGTGTCGAACTACCAGGTATGATCACAGAAGTATCTGGTGCGTCAGTAACGGTTGATTTTAATCATCCATTGGCTGGGCAAGATGTAACCTTTGTTATTGACGTTATTGAAATCAAATAGGGGCGAAAAATGGAAATAATTTTAGCTAACCCAAGAGGCTTTTGTGCTGGTGTTGACCGTGCAATTAGTATTGTGGATCGCGCCCTTGATTTATTCGACGCACCAATTTATGTGCGCCATGAAGTCGTACATAACAAGTTTGTGGTTAATGGCTTAAAACAGCGCGGTGCGGTGTTTGTTGATGAATTACATGAAGTACCTGATGATGCCACGGTTATTTTTAGCGCGCATGGCGTATCTAAAGCCGTTAGAAACGAAGCCAAAAATCGCGGATTAAAAGTATTTGATGCCACTTGCCCACTAGTGACTAAAGTGCATATGGAAGTATCTCGTGCTAGCCGCAAAGGCGTTGAATGTATTTTAATTGGTCATGCTGGTCACCCCGAAGTTGAAGGTACTATGGGGCAATATGACAGTGACGATGGTGGTATTTACCTTGTTGAATCACCAGAAGATGTTGCTTCATTAGCGGTTAAAAACCCTCAAGAACTTTACTATTGCAGCCAAACTACCTTATCGGTTGACGATACCAGTGATGTGATTGATGCGTTACGTCAAAAATTCCCTGCGATTGAAGGTCCTCGTAAAGACGATATTTGCTATGCCACACAAAACCGTCAAGATGCAGTAAGAGCCATTGCTGCACAAGTTGACTTATTGCTAGTGGTTGGAGCGAAAAATAGTTCAAACTCTAATCGCTTACGTGAACTTGCTGATAAAATGGGTACAACTTCTTATCTGATAGATACTGCCGATAATATTGACGAAGCTTGGCTAGAAAATATTGGTAAAGTTGGGGTGACTGCAGGTGCTTCTGCGCCAGAAGTGCTAGTGAAACAAGTCATCGACAAACTTAAATCCTTTGGTGGTCATGAAGTTATTGAACATCCAGGCCGTGAAGAGAATATTGTATTTGCCGTGCCTGTAGAATTGCGTTAGTCTTAAAGATGGATAAAAGTTAATCAACATTTAATATTCGATTACAGTGTCGAATCTGTTATTAATTTAAAGAAACAACCGTGGGTAGTAACTGTAAGTAGCTTATGTAAGTATCATAGCTGCAACTGCCCATTATATGGATGTAGGTATGGGTTAATGCAGTTCACTATGGTGAAATTTAACACATATGTTGGCCTAAAGGCATTTGTTATCACAATAAATTGCCTATTCACTTTGTTGTGTCAAAAACTCTATACTGATCCTCAGTCTATTAGTCGTTATGAGGTAACACCATGAGATCTAAAAACCATGGTATGACATTTATCGAAGTTCTCATCGCCTTATTTATTCTCGTCACCGGCATATTAGGTGCTGTTGCCATGCAGGCTTCCGCGAAAAAAGGAAGCTTTGATGCTATGCAGCGTTCCTTAGCTTCTAGCCTTGCTCAAGATATGATTGAGCGCATGCGTAACAATCAAGCACTAGCCATTGCAAACTCATATGATGGTAATGATTTTGGTGTCACTTTAGATGGCTTGCCAGCTAATCGATGTAATTCTCAAGCAAATGTATGCACTCCTGCCGAAGTTGCGACTAATGATTTGTATGAATGGGAAATGGCGTTGATGGGGGCCAATGTCACTGCTGGCGGTAAAAATCAAGGTGGATTACTTGATGCCAGAGGTTGTATCAGTACGCCTGGTGTTGATGGAGCTGTTACCATAGTAATTTCGTGGCAAGGACGAGAAGAAACGAAAGATGCTAATAAAGATGCCTGTGGTACGGCTGGAAAAAGCAGGCGCCAATTTATTTTAGAGGCATTTATTTAAGCGTATGAAAAATGTTCGAGGCATAAGTATCATTGAGCTGCTAATTTCATTGGCAGTAGGTTTAGCGTTGTTTGCTGGCGTAATGTCGGTTTTTGTTGGTATGCGCACCACAACCGAAGAAACTTCAAGTTATGGTGAGCTTCAAGAAAATGGTCGATTCGCTCTAAGTTTATTAACTGATGACTTATTAAGACAAGATTTTTGGGGTGATTACCCAGGTACGCTTGATCGTTCAAATTTATCCGCTGTACCTGGCGCTCCAGCAATAGAGTGTATTGGAGATGGCGTTAACAATGGCTCTTTTCCATTAGCCGTTGGTCAATTTAGAACACTTTGGGGTAAAACGGTTGATACGGCAAACCTGATGGGGTGTATCGATGATGCTAAAGTTGATGGTTTTACTGATGTTATTCAAATTAAGCGTGTTGCTGCTGATCCCGTTATAGCAATAGATGCGAATAGATATCACCTCAATATCAATACCAGTAATGGCGTGATTTTTAGTGGCGCTGTTATACCTAATGTAGACAATGCTCGACTATGGGAGTATCAGCACCATGTCTATTACGTACGAAATGAAGCAGTAGGTACTAATGTCGTTCCTGTGCTAATGAAAGGGCAATTAACCACTGCCGGTATGAGTATTCAACCAGCCGTTGATGGCATAGATGTTATTCGCTTTATGTATGGTCTAGACTTAGATAATGATGGCATTGTTAATACCTACGTTTCTGCTGACAACTTGACTCGAGCCAATTGGAATAATGCCCAAGGTAGCAATATATTGGCTGTTAAAGTGTTTGTTGTGGCTAGAAATATTACGCCCGATAATGATTATACGGATAATCGAACGTATCAAGTGGGTGATCTGGCATATACACCGAACGATAATTACCGTCGATTAATGTTTAGCTCAACCGTGAGTTTAGTAAATAAGTTGTAATGTTATGAGAACAAATAGTTATTTTTATAAATCTAAACAGCGTGGCGTGGTTCTTATTGTTTCGCTAGTGTTTCTAATTGCGCTGACAGCAGTGGCGGCTGGGCTGATGTTAAATACCACCAGTGATATGAAAATGTCAGGTGCAACGGAAGAAAAGGTTGTAGCAGAGCAAGAAGCGATTGGTGCCATGGATGAAACTATTTATCGTCAGGTTAATGGTGGAACCAATGCTTTTGCTCAAGCTCTTGTAAATTTTCCGGCCCCGCTAACCGATGACTTAGTCGTTACTTCGAAAGAAGGTACAAGAGTGAATGCTCATTTGGTAAACAATATATATAAATTGGAAGCAGATTGCCCCCACTCAAAATCAGCTTCTTCGTCACAGGTCTTTACTTGCAACGTTTTGAGAGTTCAAGTTGATAGGAAATACGGCCCTGAAAAAGTCAACAACGTTGAAGTAAATGCTGGTATTGCGCAAGAGTTACTGCGTTAATACGCTAAAATTATCATTGGGGAAAAAATGATGAAAAAATTATTTTTATTTATGGCAATGGCGATATTACCGCAGCTCGCATTAAGTGAAGATACCGAGTTGTATATCAGTGATAACGTTATACAGGCATTGCAGAAAAAGCAAGTGCTTATCATATTTGATAACTCCGGTAGTATGGCAAATCATTCTACCGTTAAAGAGCCATATGATCCTGATGGTACTTATGACCCTATTGGGCCGGATCATGCTTTAGATGAACGTTTTATTTATTTTACTAAGGGTGGTGTTGATTTCACAAGCTTACCTGTACCTGATGATAATACTGAGCACAGACGGTTTTTAGAAGAAATCAATAGTTGTGAAACCGCTAGAAAAATTCTTAGTGAGGTTGGGTTTTATTCTGGTTATGTACGTGAATACTCATTTAAGGGAGCAAGTGGGACCTGGCAAGAAATACCCGATAATGAAGGTGCCAATATCGAGGTGTTAGACTGTCAAGATGATGTGCTAAACGCCGAGCCTACTAACATAACGGGTTTGCCACAAGGCTATCCAGTTAATTTACAAGGTACAAAAAAATCTCCCATTTACCACTCATTAGATATTAATGAATCGAATGTAGATTGGGCGTCAGGTAAGCTAGTAACTTTATACACAGATAAGTACCTACGTTGGTACCACAATACTACTGCGGCAGGTGTAACGAAAACCTATTTAAAACAAGCGCAAGACAGTATTACTAATGTTATCAAAGCTAACCCATCCGTAGAGTTTGGTTTGCAAGTCTTTAACTATAACAGAGGTGATGGTGTTAATGATGGTAATGGCGGTCGTACTATATTTGGTATTGATAAACTAGATGCTACCAATCAACCCCAATTACTCAGTATTATTAATAATGAAATCACTGCGAGTACCTATACGCCACTTTGTGAATCTCTATATGAAGCATCCCGTTACTTCGCAGGTAAGTCAATAGAATATGCCGATACAGATATTACGATTCGGAAAAAGGATGACACGATAACTTACGATGGTAATTCACCTGCATTTGATACTAGTATTGTTAGCGGGGGAAATTACATTTCCCCAATGCCAAACTGTAATAGTACCGCCTTTGTTATTATTATTACTGATGGTTTCCCAAGTAATGATGACGCGGCAAATAGTAAAATAGAAGCGTTAACGGCGTTAGATAAAGATGGCAATTCTGTCGCTTTTTCTGGTAGTAAAATGCATGGCAGTTATTTACCAGCGCTTGCCGAGTGGATGTATGGTATATCACCATCTGAACAAGAAATAGAGCATTTAAAGCTTAGCAATGATGATTTAGGTACGAAATACAACAGTCTTGATCTTAACCCGACCAAAGATAAGATACAAAACGTTAAAACTATTACTATCGGCTTTAACCTTTATGATATCGAGCCAGGTGAAGATGGTTACAATGAAGATGAAGCACTTGCAGCGAAAAAAGCAGAAGAATTGTTAGATGAAACCGCGAGAAAAGGCGGTGGTATCTTTATTAAGGCGACAGGCGAGTCTGCATTAACAGAAGCGTTGGTACAAAGCCTGACTAGCTTAGAAGCAAGTAGCCAAACATTAACCTCCGCATCAGTTGCCGCCAATAACTTTGACCGTACTCAAACCCTAGACTATGTGTACTATGCGATGTTCGATCCTGACGTCGGAACGCGTTGGCAAGGTAATGTTAAAAAATACAAAGTTGTGGACAATATCCAAAAAGGTAAGAATGGCCAAGATGCACTAAATGCTGCTGGAACACACTTTAGTGCAGACGCTCAAAGCTACTGGTCAACAGAATTGGATGGAAATGAGGTTAAAAAAGGCGGGGTAGCTGAAATGCTCCGCAACATGAAAGTGGATGATCGCACTATATTATATGATGCTAGTGATGATACTTTAACCGAGTTTAACTATAGCAACTTAACATCGCCTAAAGGGTTGGGTAGCTTAGCAGATTTGGCTGTTGAGCTAGATGTGCCAGAAGGTGAAGTCGTTGATTACCTTAATTGGGCCCGCGGTATGGATGTCGACAATGAAGATAAAGATGATCCTGTCGATACCACAGATATGCGTGCAGATGTATTCGCTGATCCCTTACATTCAAAACCTTTAGTAATTAACTATGGCACTAGTATTCGTATAGTTGTCGGTACGAATGCCGGTGTACTTCATATGTTTGAAGACAAAGGGGATACTGTCGCTGAAGATTGGGCATTTATGCCTAAAGAGTTTTTATCAATAATAAAACCATTACGTGTCAATGACTCTACCGGTAAAAAAGTTTATGGAGTTGATGGTAAAATAACGTCTTATTTCAGAGATGATAATGGTGATGGCAAAGTTGATAGTAGCACAGATCAAGTTCTACTATTCTTTGGTCTACGCCGTGGTGGCACATCTTACTACGCGCTTGATGTAACTGATCCTAAGTCTCCAAAACTATTGTGGAAGAAAGATAGTTCTAGCCCAGGTTTTGAAGAGTTAGGTCAATCTTGGTCACAACCTAAAATCGCTTATTCAAAAATTAACGCATCAGGAACAACAGCTAACCCAGTGTTATTAATTGGTGGTGGTTACGATATTAATAAGGATATAGAGTCAGTTGGGACCGCGGATAGCTCAGGTCGTGCTGTGTATATGCTTGACGCACTCTCTGGTGATTTATTATGGAGTCTAGCGCCGTCAGGCGGCACAACGACTTTTCCTGGAGAAGATAGTATTCCATCGAGTATAGCAACGCTTGATTCGAACTCAGATGGCTTGGCTGATCGATTATACTTTGGTGATACCGGCGGAAATATCTGGCGTGTCGATATGCCAGATAAAGATCCTAAAGATGCAGAAAATCCGTGGACAGTGACTAAGTTAGCTGAGCTTGGGGGGACTACAGATGCAACTGATAGAAGATTCTTTAATGAGCCATCTATTGTTAGAACATTTATTAGTGAAACATTAGAAGCAGAAATCACTGACGTTGATGGCAATACCACCAAGATAGTGACTAATCAGGAAATCCCTTATGATGCTGTATTAATTGGAAGTGGCAATAGATCTCACCCACTAGGTTCACATAGTAATAATCAAGATATGCTGTTTATGGTTAAAGATAGCAATATATTGACCCAGTCATTTCAAGGTGCAGATATCCCTGCAACTATTACTGTAACGGATTTATATGACTATAGTGATAATCCATTTTCAAAAGATATGACTACTAATGAACGTAATACTTTAGCTTTAGCGGTAAGTGCAAAGTCAGGTTGGTATATGGATTTATCAACAGAAGATGAACAAAGTACGTCATCACCTATTGTCATAAATGGTGTTGCATATTTCACTACGTTTGTGCCACCGTCATTAGTCCTAGACCCTGACTCGTGCGATGTACCGGCTGGTTTAGGTTGGTTATATGCAGTGGACTTGGCATTGGGCACGCACAAATATAATTGGACTGATGATATGAACCCTATACAGGTTGCAGATGGCGATGAGCGAAAAATTTATATTAGTGAGCAGTACTTAGGTTCTCCTACATTAATTGTATTGCCTGACGAAGAAGGCAAATCTAAAGGTAATATAATAACTGGCCGTACCATAGTTCCGGTAGGTTTTGAACTAGATACAGTAAGAACTTATATGTATATAAAAGAGGAGCAATAATGAAAAACCGTATAAACAATAAAAATAACGGTTTTACGTTAATTGAGTTGATGATTGCGGTGGCTATTGTAGGTATTTTAGCAGCCATAGCTTATCCCTCTTATACTGACTTTGTTGCTCGCTCTAATCGTTCAGAGGGGCAAAGAGAGCTAATGCGACTGGCTAATCTGCAAGAGCAGTTATTTGTTGATACACGCAGTTATACGGCTGATTTGGCCGATTTGAATGTTGATTCAAATTATGCCACTGATAACTATACCTATTCTGCAACCATTGCTAATAACGGTACGACTTTTACTTTAAAAGCGAGTGCTAAAACTAACCAAGCAGCGAAAGATGGTGCCTGTAAAGATATGACGATCACTAATACAGGCGCTAGAACACCTGCAACAGGTTGTTGGGAGTAATATTATGAAGTTACATCAATATATTTTAATTAGTAGCCTAGTGACAGCGCCTTTTTCTGCAGCTTTAGCTGAACAGAAAAGTATAAAAAAAGAAAAACAAGCAGTTATGTCAATAAAATGCTTAGTTGAGCTTTATGGAGGGGGGCATACTATTTATGTAGAACAAATGAATGTATCTAAAGTAAGTAAGATAAAGCAATGGTTAACAAATCGAGATATCGATATTGTGGGGGGGAAAAAACCATTTAGAGTCTATGATGTCAAGGAATGTGTAGGTGCTTATGATGATTTCTCTTCACCTCTAGCAAAAAGAATAGAAGCGGAACTCCCACGTTAGCATAAACTTATTATATTAGTTGAATTGACTCCGATTAGTTGCAGTAAGGGCTTTATCTCTGCTCTTAAAACTAAGTGCAACTAATCTCATTTCCACCGCGGTCTTCATCTTTACCGTCATTATCAGTATCTTGGCTTATATAAGTTCTACCTGAAGCCGTTACTGTAATTCCTCGGGATAAACTAGCATCACTTTTAGGGCAGTAATTAATGGTGTATGTTGCCCCTTGCACTAGCCTGCCTGTTGGCGCATAAATAATTTGTGCAGTATTTGATTTTGTCGTATCGCCAGAAGTATCTGCATTTTTTACTTTAATTAAGTCTTCGTTGTTGGCATCGAATGCTTTAGCGTTATCAAAATCATTGGCGCTATTAATGAAAACTGACACTTGGTTTTGCCAATTATTAGTACATTGGTTGGCGGCTAGTGGACAGACGGTAACGTATTTACCAGAGTTAATTGCTGTATTTCGAGCAGTTAAAATTAAGCGATTGATTTCTGCTATTTGACTATCAACCCGCATTTTGACGATAAAAGTGCTTAGGCTAGGAACGCCTATGGCGATGACTATTGCTAATATGGCAATCGTAACTAAGAGTTCTATTAAGGTAAATCCAGACTTCCCTGAATTACTAAATCGAGCAATTTGATGAATAGCCATAATACCGCCTAATACGCTTATCCTTGTAAGTAGTATTTATAACATCATCAAATTTCTATCGCCAGCAGTTAATTTTTCAAAGGTCACTTTTATTCGCAGTTGAGCTTTTTACCCGAGCGATTTTCGTCTACGCCATCATTGTTTTTATCTGACGTGGCATAAAGCCTACCTGAGGTTGCGATAATAATACCACGCGCTAGGCTTAAATTTTGTGTTGGGCAATATCTGAAAGTGCCATTTGTTAAGCCACTCAGATGCCCGGTTGGCGTATAGGTTATTTTGTTTCTGTATTTAGCATACAGCAACTTATCATTGGTCTTGATTGCATCTTTTACTACAAGAATTTTTTCAGTTAACGGATCAAATACCTGATTATTGTTGTAATCGATAAAAGCACTTAGCTGGTTGTGCCAATTACTGCTGCACGCACCGCTATCTTCTATTGGGCATAAAATTGCTTTGGTACCTGAATTTATCGCAGCATTTCGTGTAATTAATAACATGCGATGAAGTTGAGAAATTTCATTATCAACTCGCATTCTTATTAAAAAGTCTTGTAAATTGGGAACGGCTATTGCAAGTAATGTACTGGTTATACTGACCGACAGCATTAACTCGATCAAAGTCCATCCTTGATAACTTTGAGTTTGTCGCATAATAATTCCTTTATTAGCTACTGTTAGAAAATCCTTTTCTTATCTAGGTATAGTAGCTAGGAATTTATTTTGTCAATATTGACTGAGGTTAATCATAAATCGTTGGTATTGCTAAGCGCTTATGCTGCGTTCTACGATAGATATCGATAATTAAGCTATTCACATGTTCAGACACTTCTTTTCCTTCTAAGAAGTCATCTAATTCATCATAACTTAGCCCCAAAGCATCTTCATCGGTTTTGCCTGGGTTTAAGTCTTCTAAATCTGCTGTTGGTGCTTTTTCTACTAAAATATCAGGCGCACCTAAGTGTTTAGCAATTTGCCTAACTTGGCGTTTTGACAAGCCAAATAGCGGTACTAAATCGCAAGCGCCGTCGCCCCATTTTGTGAAAAAACCGGTGATATTTTCTGCTGAATGATCGGTGCCGATAACTAGTCCACCTAAAATTCCGGCAATATGATATTGAGTGACCATACGCGTACGCGCTTTTACATTGCCTTTTGAAAAGTCTAACCTGTGGTCATTGGCATTTAGTAAGGAACAATCGTTTAGCGCATTTAGCGTTTCTTGATGAATACCATCGGCACCAGGTTTAACATTTGGACTAACAATATGGCTAGGTTGAATAAAGCTTAAAGCAATTTGAGCGTCATCTTCGTCTGCTTGAACACCATAGGGTAGGCGTACCGCAACAAATTTGAAGTCATCGCAATCATATTCTTGATTAAGTTGATCTACAGCGATTTGTGCCAGTCTGCCACAGGTTGATGAGTCTACGCCGCCACTAATGCCTAATATCAGATGTTTTAAAGAAGAGTTTACTAACTGTTTTTTTATAAATGCCACTCTTCTTGTTACTTCAAACTCTACATCAATTTCAGGAAGAACTTTCATTTCTTCAATGATCAACTGCCGATCCATTGTTTATCCTATGGTTAATAACGTTAATCATCGTAGTGTATCAAAAACTATATGCAGTTGTAGAGTCGCTTGATAAGTGAAAATTTTTCAAATATATCAGCAATTAAAATTTTTTCTTTTAGCCATTTCGATTTAGAATAAAAGATATGCTAGAAAATTGACGTCAGAGTCGAGTAGAGGTTTAGATGAAAAAAATAGAAGCGATTATCAAACCATTTAAAATGGATGATGTAAGGGAAGCGTTAGGTGAAATTGGCATTACTGGCATGACAGTTTCCGAAGTTAAAGGGTTTGGTCGCCAAAAAGGTCATACCGAGCTTTATCGTGGCGCTGAATATATGGTTGATTTTTTACCTAAAGTAAAATTAGAAATTGTGGTTTCTTCACAAGATGTCGAGCGTTGTATTGATGCGATAGTAAAAACCGCGCAAACCGGTAAAATTGGTGATGGTAAAATATTTGTCACAGAAGTTGAGCGTGTGGTACGCATTCGAACTGAAGAAGAAAACGAAGCCGCTATTTAAAATATAAGTACTGGTTATTTTCAATAGAAAAGCCGCTAACTGCGGCTTTTTTATTGACTTAAGTTAAAGAAATTCAGCTTTAGCTAACGTTAATTAACAATCGGGTTTTGCGGATAGTTAATTGCTAGCACTTGTTTAGCATTATTCATTAACTCAGTTAACCCTAACGCTTGGTAACACTCCACCATCACTTCAAGTGCTTTTTCCACTTCTTTAGTCGGAGCGTAAAACTCAACAATATATTTAGCGCGATTTGCCGCTGAAACATATGCTTCACGTTTAAAGTAAAATTCAGCTACCGCTAATTCATATTGAGCAAGGCGAGATTTAATCCCTATCATACGTTTTTTAGCGTCGGCAGCGTACTTACTTTGTGGGTAATCATCAACGATTTTGCGTAAATCGTTAAATGCTTCACGCGAAGCTGTTGGATCGCGATCTGAGCGATCAATACCTGCTAAGCTTTGGAATAAGTTTTCTTCGGTGCCTACCTTAATTAGTGCGCGCATGTAGTAAACATAATCAACATTTGGGTGAGTTGGGTTTAATCGTAAAAAACGATCGGCTAACGCCACACCTTGATCGGCATTGCCGGTTTTGTAATAGGCGTATATCAAATCAAGTTGTACTTGATGTGAAATAGGGCCGAACGGGAATCGTGAATCAATTGCCGATAAAATTTGAATGGCTTTTTGGTATAAGCCGTTATCAAGTGCTTCACGAGCATCTACAAATAACACTTGAGCTGAACTATCCGGTACTTTATCAATATCGGCATCAGAAGATGAACAGCCAGAAAGCGCGACAATACTAGCTAAAATCAGAGCGCGAAAGGTCAATTTTTCCATAGACTTAATTATCATTACTTTGTTTTCGTTAAAATTATTATGAAAGCCCTACACAAAAGGGTAAAATGCATTTCTATTGTTGAGCAGCATTCTAACTCAGCAATCATGCCTTGCACAGTGTAAATACCAATTTGATATCAAAGAGACGTTAATGGCTGAAATTATTCAACATCAAGAAACTGTTCCTCAAGAGTGCTTAGGAAAACGTTTAGACCAAGCTTTGGCCGAAATGTTTCCTGATTATTCTCGCTCTCGCATAAAAGAGTGGATTTTAGCCGGTAATGTTAAAGTTGATGGAAAACAAATCACTAAAGCACGTGAAAAAGTGTTTGGCGGGGAAGAAATACTTATTGATGCGACCGTTGAAGCAGATATTCGTTTTGAACCGCAAGATATCCCGTTAAATATTGTTTATGAAGACGATGATATTTTGGTGATCAATAAACCGGCAGATTTAGTCGTTCATCCAGGTGCCGGTAACCCTGATGGCACGGTATTGAATGCATTATTGCATCATTGTCCTGAATTAGAAGTGGTGCCGCGAGCTGGTATTGTTCATCGCTTAGACAAAGATACGACAGGTTTGATGGTAGTGGCCAAAACAATTGCCGCACAAACTAATTTAGTCGATGCCTTGCAGCGCCGAGAAATTACCCGTGAATACGAAGCGGTAGCAAACGGCATAATGACCGCGGGTGGCACAGTTGATGAGCCAATTGGTCGACACTCAACTAAACGCACGCATATGGCGGTAACGATTTCTGGCCGTCCATCGGTCACTCATTATCGTGTGATGGAAAAATACCGCTTACATACGCGCTTAAGATTACGTTTAGAAACTGGTCGCACTCACCAAATTCGTGTCCATATGGCACACATTGCTCATCCTTTGGTTGGCGATCCGTTATACGGCGGCCGTCCTCGCCCGCCTAAAAATGCCACACCTGAGCTATTAGATTATTTACGTGGCTTTAAACGCCAAGCGCTACATGCTGCGATGTTGAAACTTTATCACCCTATTACTGGTGTAGAAATGACTTGGCGCGCAGAATTGCCAGACGATTTTGTTAAACTGGTTAGCTTGCTTCAAGAAGACAATAAGCTTAATGAAGAAGAGCAATACTAAGCTCCGATTAGATCTCACTCCTATTGCGATGCCTGCCAACGTGCAGGCATTTAGCACACATAGATATTCCTCGCCATTAACGGTAGATGCACATTCACCATATAGCGCATTTAATCTAGGCGATCATGTTGGCGATAACCTTGAACGAGTCATTCAAAATCGAGAGTTGTTAAAAACGGCTCTACCAGCCAAAAGCCAAATCCAGTGGTTATCGCAGGTTCATGGCAATCAGGTTGTCGAAATCAACGAAGTACAATCACAGCCGATTATTGCCGATGCCAGCGTTACGCGAAAAAAGCATATTGCCCTGTCAATTATGACTGCGGACTGTTTACCCATTTTGTTGGCGGATAAAACAGGCACTTGTGTTGCAGCCATTCACGGCGGCTGGCGACCACTGGCACAAAATATTATTACCAATACTTTGCAGGTGATGGCTATTCAGCCTAAGGAAATTGTAGCTTGGTTAGGGCCATGTATAGGTAAAACTGCTTTTGAAGTGGGGGCAGAGGTAAAGCAAGCATTTATCAACTTGTTGCCTGAATCTGAGCAAGCCTTTATTCCATCCGATATTCCATGTGAAAATAAAGATAAATATTTCGCAGACTTACAATTATTGGCAAGGCAACTATTAGCGCGTGAAGGTGTAAATACTATTGAGCAGCTAGATGATTGCACGTACTCCATGCCTAAGCGCTATTATTCTTATCGCCGTGAAAATATTACAGGCAGAATGGCATCAGTCATTTGCCTTGTGGATTAAACGTTGGTTTACACATTATTTAATTCTTTTCTTGCTAAATTCCTTTTCAAAAACTTGTTTTAAATCAAACTTATTAACAGCGCTTTGTTGAATTTATCCACAACGCCCTTATAAATAATACTAAGTTAAGGCGTGCTTGTGCTGCCAGATAGATTATTGCGGAGAGTTAAACATGCGTTTAGACAGATTTACTCAGTCATTTCAAATGGCGATTTCAGATGCTCAGTCGTTAGCGCTTGGGCGTGATCATCAATTTATTGAACCTATTCATTTAATGCTGGCGTTAATGAAGCAAACCGGTAACAGCGTTATTCCCTTACTAAAAAGTGCCGGTGTTAATGTTAATTCATTGCAAACACAGTTAGAAAAAGCGCTCGATGGCTTAGCACAAGTTCACGGTGTTGGCGGAGAAGTACAGTTATCTTCTACAACTGGCAAGTTGCTAAATCTTTGTGATAAATACGCGCAAAAACTTAATGATACCTACATATCGTCAGATGTATTTTTACTAGCGGCACTCGAAGACACCGGTGTACTTGGTCAAACATTAAAATCACTTGGCGCAACAGAAAAGCGCTTTAAAGAAGCCATTGACCACGTTAGAGGCGGGCAAAATGTCAATGACCCAAATGCTGAAGATGTGCGTCAAGCCTTAGATAAGTTTACCGTTAATTTAACGGAGCGTGCAGAGCAAGGTAAACTAGATCCCGTGATTGGTCGTGATGATGAAATTCGACGCGCGATTCAAGTACTGCAACGTAGAACTAAAAATAACCCTGTGTTAATTGGTCATCCTGGGGTTGGTAAAACTGCGATTGTTGAAGGTTTAGCGCAACGTATTGTTGATCACGAAGTGCCAGAAGGCTTAAAGAATAAACAAGTATTATCACTTGATATGGGGGCACTGGTTGCCGGTGCCAAATATCGCGGTGAATTTGAAGAGCGTTTAAAGGCGGTGCTTAGCGAACTAGCCAAGCTTGAAGGCCAAGTTATTTTATTTATTGATGAATTGCACACTATGGTTGGCGCAGGTAAAACTGACGGTGCGATGGATGCTGGTAATATGCTAAAACCGGCGCTGGCTCGTGGTGATTTACATTGTGTTGGTGCAACGACATTAGATGAATATCGCCAATATATTGAAAAAGATGCGGCGTTAGAGCGTCGTTTCCAAAAAGTTATTGTTAATGAGCCAAGTGTCGAAGATACCATTGCCATTCTTCGAGGTTTAAAAGAGCGTTATGAACTTCATCACTCCGTAGATATTACCGATCCGGCCATTGTTGCGGCCGCAACTTTGTCGCATCGCTATATCAGTGATCGCCAATTGCCTGACAAAGCAATTGATTTAATTGATGAAGCTGCATCAAGCATTCGCTTGCAGATGGACTCTAAACCAGAAGATCTGGATAAATTAGATCGTCGTATAATTCAGTTAAAGCTAGAGCAAAAGGCGCTGGAAGGCGAGGGCGACGATGCTTCAGTAAAACGCTTAGAAGCGATCTCAGAGGAAATCACTAAACTTCAAGCTAATTATGATGAGCTTGATGAGGTTTGGACAACGGAAAAAGCAGCGTTGCATGGCACTCAAACCATCAAGGCAGATTTAGAGCAGGCACGAATTGACTTAGAAGCGGCGCGTCGTGTGGGCGACTTAAATAAAATGTCGGAATTGCAATACGGTCAAATTCCTGAGCTCGAAAAGCAATTAGATTTAGCCAGCCAAGCTGAAATGCAGGAAATGAGCTTGATTCGCAATAAGGTCACTGAAGTTGAAATTGCCGATGTTTTAAGTCGAGCAACCGGTATTCCTGTAGCAAAAATGCTTTCTGAAGAGCGCGAGAAGTTACTAGCGATGGAAGATAATTTGCATCAGCGAGTCATTGGTCAATCAGAGGCCGTGGTTGCTGTTTCCAACGCGATTAGACGCTCGCGTGCAGGCCTTGCCGACCCGAATCAACCGATTGGTTCATTCCTATTTTTAGGGCCAACTGGTGTTGGTAAAACCGAATTAACTAAGGCGCTGGCAGAGTTCTTGTTTGACACCGAAGATGCGTTAATTCGCGTAGACATGTCAGAATTTATGGAAAAACATTCTGTAGCACGCTTAGTTGGCGCTCCTCCTGGCTATGTTGGTTATGAAGAAGGTGGCTATTTAACCGAAGCCGTTAGACGTAAGCCTTATTCGGTCGTGCTACTCGATGAAGTCGAAAAGGCGCACCCTGATGTGTTTAATATTTTATTGCAAGTATTGGATGATGGTCGCTTAACTGATGGTCAAGGTCGCACGGTAGACTTTAAAAATACTGTGATTATTATGACCTCTAATATCGGCTCAGATATTATTCAGGCCTACGCTGGTGATGAGCAGTATCAGCAAATTAAAGATGCGGTAATGATGGAGCTAAGCAAGCACTTCAAGCCAGAATTTTTAAATAGGGTTGATGATACCGTGGTATTCCACCCGTTATTAGCCGAACAAATAGTTGAAATTGCTAAAATTCAAATTCAATCATTATCGGCGCGATTGGCTCAGCAAGAGTTAACGTTATCAGTTGAAGACAGCGCGTTAGAGAAAATTGCTAAAGTTGGCTTTGATCCATTGTTTGGTGCTCGCCCTCTTAAACGAGCGATACAAAATGATATCGAAAACCCACTTGCTCAGCGTTTGCTAGCTGGTGATTTTGCAAAAGGGGATACCATTGTGGTTACGCCTACAGAGTTCGGTTTTGATTTTTCAACAACCTAAGAGCCCCTAGCAATAAAAGTTTAAATTAAAGGCAGTTATTAACTTGAGTGTTTAATAACTGCCTTTTTTTATTGCTATTAATTGGCAATGGTTGATAAAGCTTATTACGGTAAAACTTGATTTAACCTTTCTCCATTTAGATAGGCCTTAATATTGTCGGCAGTAATATCAATAATACGTTGCTGCGCCTGTAAACTTGCCCAAGCAATATGGCCAGTAATGGCTAAATTAGGGATTGTAGAATCTAAAAGAATATGATCTTCTGGAGGCGGTTCTTGGTCTAAGACATCTAAAATTGCAAAGCCTAGCTGATTATTGATTAACGCAGTTTTTAGTGCGGCATTATCAATTAACCCGCCTCGGGCGGTGTTAATTAAAATCGCAGTTGGCTTGATTAACGCTAATCGTTGTTGGTTAATTAGGTGTTCTGTCGCAGGCGTTAACGGGCAATGCAAAGAGATGATATCAGCCGTTTGCAGCATTTGTTCAAAAGTAACTCGACCATCGCGAATAGGCTCAGCGTTAGGTTGTTCTGAAATAACTACCGACATACCAAACGCTTTTGCGATTGTCGCAACATGTTGACCAATATGGCCATACCCTAAAATGCCGATAGATTTGCCGGCAAGTTCATTAATCGGTTTGTCTAATAAACAAAAGCTCGGGCTTTTCGACCAGTTACCTTGTTTAACTAAGTTGTTGTGATGGGAAATATCCTGAAATATCGCTAGCAGCTGCGAAAAGATATATTGAGCGACAGCAGGTCCTGCGTAATTACTGGCATTACATACTTGAATGTTGTTAGCGGTTGCCGCTGTTAGCTCAATATTATTGGTGCCGGTAGCCGTCACACATATAAGCTTTAATTTAGGTAAGGCCTGAATAATCTCTTTGGTAATTAATATCTTATTGGTAATAATAATCTCAGCATCTTTTGCTCGAGCGATAACTTCGCTGGCATCGGTAAATGCATAGCAGGTCATCTGTTGATCAACGGTGGTATTTATCGAGGAGAAGTTAACCTCTGCACTAAAAGTGCCTGCATCAAGAAAAACAGCGTTCATAGGCAGCATCTAATTATATTGCTAAATTTGCCAAAGCTTATCGACAAACGTTAATTGGCTCAAGTACGCTGGTTAACATAATTTTTACGATGTAATGAATAGTTTTCTTGGCTGCATACTCGTATAGTAAATACGTTTAAAAATTTTCCAGCGGTGTTGGTGACTTGTTTTACTCCATACCCAAATAAAACATAAAGAGAATAATTAACAATGAAATACAATAAATTATTAACAGCAATGTTAATTTCTGGGGCGTTATGGGGCTGTAATTCTTCGACAGAAACTAACGCTCAGGCAGAGCCGCAATCTCAAGCTGTGGCACAAGTAGAAGCTGTTGCAGATAATGCCGCCGACGTTCAAGCGGCGAAAGAATTACTTTTAGCTGAGTGGACTGGGCCTTTTGAAGGCGTTCCTGCATTTGATAAAGTTAGTTTAATTGGCTTAAAACCTGCGCTTGAAGAAGCAATGGCAATGAATTTAGCTGAAATCGAGGCAATTGCGGCAAATGAAGCGCCAGCTACTTTTGAAAATACCATAGTTGAAATGGAACGTGCAGGTCAGCCGTTAAGTCGTATTTTCACTTACTGGGGTATTTGGAGTGCTAACCGCTCTTCGCCAGAATTTAGAGCGATTCAAGGTGAAATGGCGCCTAAGCTATCGGCATTCTTTTCGAAAATTAATCAAAATGAACAATTATTTGCGCGTGTTTCGGCAGTTTATAAAGGTGAGGAATACAAAACCTTACGTAGCGATCAGCAACGTTTAGTATGGTTAACCTACAATGGCTTTGCTCGCAATGGTGCAACGCTAGAAGGTGAAAAGAAAAAACGTTACGCTGAAATTAATCAGCGTTTAGCTGAGCTTCACACTAAATTTGCCAATAACGTTTTAGCTGATGAAGAAAACTATGTACTTTATTTAGATAAAAACCAGTTAGGTGGGTTAACTGAGTCAATTATCAATGCTGCGGCATCTGCTGCAAAAGAACGTGATCATGAAGGTCAATATGCCATTACTAACACGCGTTCGTCGATGGATCCTTTCTTAACGTATTCTACCGAACGTGATTTACGTAAAACGGTTTGGGAAACTTACTATAACCGGGGTGATAACGGTGACGAGTTCGACAACAATGAGTTAATCAAAGAAATTTTAACCCTACGTCACGAGCGAGTTGGTTTATTGGGTTATAAAAATTACGCGTCTTGGCGTTTAGAAGATCGTATGGCGAAAAAGCCAGAAAATGCCATCGCATTAATGGAAAAAGTATGGCCAGCAGCCATTGCTCGTGTTGACGAAGAAGTTGCTGACATGATGGAGCTTGCTAAGCTTGACGGTGTTAAAGAATTCCAACCGTGGGATTACCGTTATTATGCTGAAAAAGTACGTATGGAAAAATACGCCCTTGATTCAAACGAAGTGAAAAACTACCTGCAATTAGATAATTTACGCGAAGCGATGTTTTATGTTGCGGGCCGTTTATTTAACTTTAACTTTGCCGAAATCACTGATGGCTCAGTGCCAGTATTCCAAGAAGATGTGCGTGTTTGGGAAGTGACTGATAAAACCAGCGGTGAACATATTGGTTTATGGTATTTAGATCCATTTGCCCGTAAAGGTAAGCGCAGTGGTGCGTGGGCTACAAGTTACCGCAGCCACACGACCTTTGATGGCAAAACTAATGTCTTATCATCAAACAACTCTAACTTTATTAAAGGCCAAGATGGTGAGCCAACGCTGATCTCTTGGGATGATGCCGAAACTTACTTCCATGAATTTGGCCATGCCTTACATTCATTATCGTCAAAAGTGGTTTACCCTACGTTAAACGGTGGTGTGCGTGATTACACTGAGTTCCAGTCACAACTACTAGAGCGCTGGTTAACTACCGATGAAGTTATTGATAACTATTTAGTTCATTATAAAACCGGCAAGCCAATGCCTGCGGAATTAGTGGCGAAAATTAAGCAAGCGGCAACTTTCAATGAAGGCTTTAAAACGACAGAATATTTAGCGTCAGCACTTATTGATATGAAACTTCACACCACAGATCCTGCAGGTATTGACCCAGATAAATTTGAACGTGAAGAGCTGGCAAAATTGCATATGCCATCGTCAATTGTTATGCGTCACCGTACGCCACACTTTGGTCATGTCTTTAGTGGTGAAGGCTACTCAGCGGCATACTACGGTTATATGTGGGCAGAAGTGTTAACTTCTGACGCTGCTGAAGCGTTCGAAGAAGCTGAAGGCGGTTATTATGATCCTGTCGTTGCGAAAAAATTAGTCGATCACTTATTTAGTGTTCGTAACGCTGTAGATCCAGCTGAAGCCTACCGTGCATTCCGTGGTCGTGACGCTGTGGTTGACGCCTTAATGCGTGATCGTGGCTTTCCTGTAAAAAAATAAGACTAAACTAGTCTTTAACACAGTTAATGTATAAGTGATTTGAAGCCCGCTTTAGCGGGCTTTTTTATCAGTGAAGTTATGTAGGGTGAATATGCAAATTAGCAATTCTGAGCGCTTAAGTTACCGTTTACTTGGTCAGCAAGATGAGGCGTTGTTTTTTGATTTAGATAGCGATCCTGAAGTTATGCGCTTTATTAATGGCGGTAAAACTCCAACCATAGATGAAATTCGCCAAGTGTCGTTACCGCGCTTAGCTAAATATACTAATGCCGAACAAGGTTGGGGCATGTGGGGCGTATTTCTTGAGCCTAGCAAAGAGTTTATTGGTTGGGTGTTAGTGCGACCTATGAACTTTTTTAGTGATAAACCCAATTATGGTGAGTTGGAAATAGGCTGGCGCTTAATGCGTAAAACGTGGGGCAAAGGGTATGCGACTGAAGCTGCACAGCAAGTTGTTAATGCGTTGCGTGAACATAAGGCGGCACCGCTGTTGGCAGCAACGGCAATTACAGAAAATATTGGCTCGATTAACGTGATGGAAAAACTGGGTATGCATCTGGTAAAACATTACGTGCACGCCGCTGAGCATGGCGAAGTTGACGCGGTTTATTATAGAATGTCACTCGCTAAAGATGAATAGCGGTTGAGTAAGCTGATTTGAATAGGCTATGTTTAAAAAGGTAGCGTTGTTGTTAAATCAGCACTAAAGATTATTTAGTTAAAATACAAACGAGTTAAATCAGGTTAATTATGCAAAATCAATTAGATGCTAAATATTGCTTATCAATTTTTAATAAAGTGATGAGCTGTGGCGAATCGACGCAACGTAATGACAGCAATAAAGTTTGTTGGCAGGGCTTACAAGCTTGGACTGATTTTGATGGATATACCTGTTATTTGCAGTTTAATGACGTCACCGTCACTTTAATGTTTCATGGTAAATACGCGGTAGAAAGTCCTAATGATGAGGCATGGCAAGCGTTTATCAAAAAACTTCAGCAAGTTTCTACTAAGCTTTAATCGATATTTTTATTAAATTGATTTTGGGCTAATCAATAGGTAGTGCGATTTCATCAATTGCTTCAGTAATCAGCTCTAAGCGCTTGGCAACGGCAATTTGAGCATCATCAAGCCCTGGTTATAAAAATGCGGGCCAAACTTTTCAATAATAAAGTCGGTCAGAAATTCTGCATCGAACTCTCCTAACTCAATCGTTAATTCATCCGCTAGATAATCAGTTAGCAGCGTGGTTAAGCGCTGTTTTTGCTCTTTGGTCATTGATTGCATGATGCGTGTTCCTAAAATCAAAAGCGACACTATAACCGATTTAGTAATACCAATTGAATTAAGTATTTGATCATTCAGCGAGAATTAAACGGTTTATAGGCACAGGTTTTATGCTCCTGCAAAACCTAAGCACCTACATCCATGTAGGCGTGGCTTTGATTGCAGGTAATGGTTATTCCCTTATCAAAATCCGTAACGAAGGTTATAAGCCGTTTAAACTCGCCCTTCGGGAGCTCGTCAGGTAAGTGATAACTTTACAAATTGCCTTGATGGAGAATGACTACACCGGCATCAATTTGCTTTGTTCTAACTTCCCTGACGTAGCTCTGAACTGACTAAATATTTAATAAAATTGGTATAATACAGTGACTGGTGGAATGTACGCTTAAAAGTGAACGCCTAAATATGCACAGGTAATTCCCCTTAGTTATAACGATCGTTAATAAGTAATATAAAAGTTTTAATTATAAGTTAGATATTTTGGTTATAAGTATTTAGAATGACGCCACAATTTGTTTATTGCCGAACTGGCTTTCGATGTTTCGACAGTTAATCGGCAAGATACTGAGAATATTCCAAAGAATTAGAAGTACTACTATGTTGTCTCTTACCGATATAAAGCCACAAGCGAATGAAATCTACCTTGATAACAATGCCACAACGCCAGTACTGCCGCAGGCAGCTGAAGCCGCGATGCATACCATGCAAATGTGTTATGGCAACCCTAGTAGTAGTCACATTACTGGCATTAAAGCGAAATATATTCTAGAAACTACACGTAGTTTAGTGAGAAAGGTTATTGGTGCGAGCACAGGGGCAATTACCTTTACCAGTGGCGCAACCGAAGGTATTCAAACGGCAATTATCTCAGCATTGCAAGCAGCCAAAGATAAAGGCATTAATAGTGAAAAACCGCTAATGCTATATGGTGCAACAGAGCATAAAGCGGTACCGGAAACATTAAAGCATTGGAACAAAATGCTGGGCATTCATGGTGATGTAGTTGCTATTCCTGTTGATGAAAATGGTATTTTAGATATCGACTTTATTCGTCAGCACGCAAAAGATGCCATCATTATTTGCACTATGGCGGCCAATAATGAAACCGGTGTATATCAAGACTTAGCATTGCTAGAAAAAGCGATTCGAGAAAATAACCCTAAGGCATTATGGATGGTAGATTGTGTGCAGGCTCTAGGTAAAATTGAGTTGAATATTGCACAAACAACCATAGATTATGCGCCATTTAGCGGCCATAAACTTTATGCGCCGAAAGGCATTGGTGTGCTGTATGTGCGTGAAGGTGCGCCGTTTACGCCATTTATCGCAGGTGGCGGACAAGAAAGTGGATTACGATCAGGCACTGAAAATTTACCGGGTATTGCCGCATTACAGGCGGTATTAACGCTACTTGATGACCCGAATGATGATACCTTTAAACCATCAGAAACCTTGTTCGCTTATCGTCAGCAATTAGTGGAAACCTTAACTGAAGTATTCCCTGATATTATTTTTAATCATGATCTGAATTGTTCATTGCCAACAACACTGAATTTTTCAGTGAGAGGTCTTTCTAGCAAAGATATTATGGACTTATTCGATGCCGCGCGTATTCGTGTCAGTTCTGGCTCTGCATGTTCGTCAAAAGTTACCGGTAGTTTTGTGCTCGATGCTATGGGGAAAGAGAAGTGGCAAAGTGAGTCGGCAATCCGTTTATCATTTGGCCCTGCTACTAAACAATGTGAAATTGATCAAGCTTGTAAAGCTATTAAACAAGCGGTTGAAGCGTTAAAGCATAGCTGCCTGATTTTGTCTGATACCGATGATATCAGCGAGTTTGGTGTCGATGGCTTACAGCAATGGGTTTACGATCAGCAATGTACTTGGTGTTATGTTGATAAAGCCAATAAGCAATGCGTGCTGATTGATGCCACACCTGAGTTAGTAAATAAATTTGAGCGCTTAGTTCGTTGCCAAAACTATCAGGTGGTGGCGGTGTTAGAGTCTCATCACCACACTCAGCAAGTGCTTAATACCGAAATGATCCGAGAATTATTGCCAGAGCATATGGCTGAAGGTGAATTTGGCGTACTGGGCTGGCCTGAAAGTGCCGAGATAATAACGCTTGAAAATGATGTATCGGTACAAGCAATCACTGTGGGCAATAAAGTATTGGCAAAAATGCCGCTGCCTGGTCATACGGCAAATAGCGTTGCTTACCTGTTAGGGCAAACGCATAACGGTAAGTTATTAAAAGCCGATATTGAATATGCCTTTACTGGTGATAGCATTCAAATTGGCGGCTTAGGTAGAACCGATGGTCAATCCAGTGATGCCGCAGCGCTTTATCACTCACTGCAATTTTTAGCGCAAGTGATAGCTGATGAAACCTTGATTTGTCCTAGCCATGATTATCAAACGCTGTTCAGCACAAGCTTGGCAATGGAGCGTAAAACTAACGCCTTATTTGCTAAAGTTTTATCGGGTGAATTAACCGTTGAGCAGTTTGCTCAGCAAAAATCTCAGATAGATCAGCAATTACCTGCCACCGACTGTCATAGTTATTGTGGAAGTATTGCTATTGAACAAAACCAAATTGGCCATCTCGTGCCAAGTGAGCTTAGCAAGTATGTTGCCGAGCACCCTAATGCGGTGGTGGTTGATGTACGAGAACCACATGAATTTGAGGCCTACCCAAATGCCTATGTGGCTGGTAAAAAGCCAGTGAATGTGCCATTGACTCAAATTACCCATTTTGTCCATAGCAATCGACATAACAAGGCAAATGATGAATTTATCTGTATTTGTCGCAGTGGCAGTCGCAGTGATGCAGCGGCAAAAACCTTAAAGCGCAATGGCTTTGCTAATGTCTATCATGTGCCCGGTGGCTTTGCTCTGCTGGATTAAATCCTGACATCGATTAAATAATTAGGCCGCAACTCCAGCGGCTTTTTTGTTGGTAAAATTGCTACTATAGCAATATTTAATTGGTATAAAGTAAGTGCAACCTTACGTAACATTATGGCTAGTTACTCTTGAAGAACTTTCTAAAACAGTTATGGCATACCGATTGTGCTTTTTGTCGAAGAGCACGTTATCTGCTGTTATGGCTTATACTGATGCTGGTAGCAGATTACTTTTTCTTTCATTTAATTTTCTAGGAGCACGCAACATGGGCTTAAAGTGGACTGATTCGCTGGAAATAGCACTAGATTTAATTGAACAGCATCCTGATGTCGATCCTCGCCAGTTACATTTTCCGGAGTTGATGCAATGGGTCATGGCGTTAGAGCGATTTGATGATGATCCTAACCATTGTGGTGAGCGAGTATTAGAGGCTATTCAGCTGGCTTGGATGGACGAAGCAGACTAATTTTCTCGACTAACTAGTCAAATAATTTCTTCCAAGGGCAATGGTCGGCTTTTTTGTCGCAGTCTCTTCATCTATACTGACAACCAATTTCGCCAATTCGATTGAAAAATAATCACTTAGTTAACGTCATAAGTTAGTTCATGACTTACCTTATGACTTAACTTGTGCGTTATCTTATACATAAAGAGCATTATGACTAAAGATAAAAACCGTCCGCTATATATTCCTTATGCAGGCCCAAGTTTACTTGAAGCACCGCTGTTAAATAAAGGCAGTGCCTTTAGTAAAGAAGAGCGCGCAATGTTTAACCTAACAGGGTTAATTCCGCCAAGCTATGAAACGATTGAAGAGCAGGTTGAACGTTGTTACCAGCAATTTAGCAGCTTTCGCACTAACTTAAATAAGCATATTTACTTACGTAATATTCAAGATAATAACGAAACCTTGTACTACCGGTTGGTACAAGAGCACATTGAAGAAATGATGCCGATTATTTATACACCAACTGTTGGTGATGCTTGTGAACGTTTCTCAGATATTTATCGCAGTAATCGTGGATTATTTATCAGTTATGATGAGCGCGATCAGCTAGATGATATTTTACGTAATGCCACCAAAAACAAGGTTAAAGTGATAGTCGTTACCGACGGTGAACGAATTCTCGGCCTTGGCGATCAAGGTATTGGCGGTATGGGCATTCCAATTGGAAAATTAGCATTATATACCGCCTGTGGTGGTATTAGCCCAGCGTACTGCTTACCTATTACTTTGGATGTTGGTACCAATAACGAGAAGTTATTAAATGATCCTATGTATATGGGCTCGCGTCGTAAACGTATTGGACAGGCGGAATATAACGAGTTTGTTGATATGTTTATTACTGCGGTTAAGAGTCGCTGGCCGCATGTCATGTTGCAATTTGAAGATTTTGCTCAACCTAATGCCATGCCGTTACTGGAAAAATATCGAGATAAAATTTGCTGTTTCAATGACGATATTCAAGGGACAGCGTCGGTTACTGTCGGTACTTTGTTAGCTGCATGTCGTACGAAAGGCGTTAAGCTTTCTGATCAAAAAGTCACCTTTGTTGGTGCAGGATCTGCAGGATGCGGAATTGCCGAACAAATTATTACCCAAATGATCAGTGAAGGTGCAAGCCCTGAGCAAGCGCGTAGCCAAATTTATATGGTTGACCGTTTTGGCTTATTAACCCAAGGCATGGAAGGGCTTAGAGATTTTCAGCAAAAACTGATGCAGCCTAAAGACCGCTTAGCTAGTTGGGATATTGAAGGTGAATACGCTAGCTTGCTTGAAGTAATGCATAATGCCAAACCTGATGTATTAATTGGCGTTTCAGGTCAAGCCGGGTTATTTACTGAAGAAGTTATTCGCGCTATGCACCAGCATTGCTCTGCGCCGATTATCTTCCCGCTGAGTAATCCATCACGCCAAGTTGAAGCAACACCAGAGCAAGTGATTACTTGGACAGAAGGCCAAGCGGTAGTTGCTACAGGTAGTCCGTTTGAACCAGTAGAATATCAAGGCAAGCTTTACCCAATCGCCCAATGTAACAACAGTTATATTTTCCCTGGATTAGGCCTAGGTGTAGTTGCCGCAAATATTAATCGCATTACCGACGAAATGTTAATGGTGGCAAGTGAAACGTTAGCTGAAGCATCGCCTCGTGCCAACAAAGGCGAAGGGGATTTATTACCGCCAATCACTGAAATTGCAGCATTGAGTAAAAAAATTGCCTTTGCTGTGGCGAAAGTGGCTTATGAACAAGGCTTAGCGTTAGAAATTCCTGACGATATGTTAATTGCTAAAATTGATCGGAATTTCTGGCAGCCAGCTTATCGCCAGTATCGACGTATTAGCATCTAGTCATTTATTCACGCTAGTTGCTAGGACGATAACATGCATGTGACCTAATGCTTATTGGATAAACAAGACATTAGGTTTCATGCTGATTTTATTTCACTTGCTAGGGTCTGTTGATCTTTCAGTTTATAACGCTGTTGTTTTTGAAAAAGCGGTCAATCACGGCGCTTAATATAAAGTTTGGTTGTTCCAAATGCATATTAAGCAACAAAGAGTGACGCTTTTTCAAAACAACCCGAAGGGCGATGGCTAATTTTCAACCTAACTGCGTTGAAAATCGTTAATGTAGAATAACTACATTACACTCTGTTCGCCTTGTCATCTTAAAAATTAGCCTATAGAAGAGACTAAAATGAAAGATCAACAGACCCTAAGTTTCAGAATATGATTAGTGTTT
Organism: Colwellia sp. MEBiC06753; assembly: GCF_053470325.1. Classification (NCBI taxonomy): domain Bacteria; kingdom Pseudomonadati; phylum Pseudomonadota; class Gammaproteobacteria; order Alteromonadales; family Colwelliaceae; genus Colwellia; species Colwellia sp. MEBiC06753. The sequence continues at coordinate 209,827 of NZ_JBQMTM010000002.1, forward strand.
TGATCTGACTTAGTCTATAATCGCGCCAAAATTTTACCCCTATTTATTAATTTAATACTTTAAGAGGCTTTATAATGGCTATCGAACGTACTTTTTCTATCGTTAAACCAGATGCAGTTGCTAAAAATGTTATCGGTCAAATCTACAACCGTTTTGAAACAGCTGGTTTAAAAATCATTGCTTCTAAAATGCTTCACTTATCAAAAGAGCAAGCTGAAGGTTTCTACGCTGAGCACAGCGAGCGTCCTTTCTTCGGTGCTTTAGTTGAATTCATGACTTCTGGTCCAGTAATGGTTCAAGTTTTAGAAGGCGAAGGTGCTGTTCTTAAAAACCGTGAAATCATGGGTGCAACTAACCCAGCTGAAGCTTTAGCAGGTACTTTACGTGCAGACTACGCAAACTCTATCGATGAGAACGCAGTTCACGGTTCAGACGCTTTAGAATCAGCGGCTCGTGAAATTGCTTACTTCTTTACTGAAGAAGAAATTTGCCCACGCACTCGCTAATTCACATTTAATCTTCACTATTATAGAGATTTCGTTGTCGAGAATGCTCACGTATATTGATACGCTGCGCGTTATCTTCTAGAACTCTCAACAATAGCTTTGATTAAAAAATGAATTACCAAAAAGGGTTTTACTGAATATTCGGTAAAATCCTTTTGCTTTATTCAAACTTAGGTAAAAAATTTAAACCTAATGTAAAAAGCGGTTAGTGATAAGGGTTTTCGATGATAGAGCCTTTATCACTAATCAAGCTTTAAATTGTCTCTTTTGCTTAAAAAGTGTACAATTTGCGCCCTTTAATTTTTGTTTGCTGTTTAGAGAATTCGATTTATGACTGAAGTGGTTAATCCAGTTGAAAAAACTACATCTAAAGTAAATTTACTTAACTTTGATCATCAAGGCTTACGTGAATTTTTCGCCTCTATTGGTGAAAAGCCGTTTCGTGCCGATCAAGTCATGAAGTGGATGTACCATTTTGGTTATGACGACTTTGAACAAATGACCAACCTTAACAAAAAGTTACGTGAGAAGTTGGCCAGAAATTGCGAGATTAAAGCGCCTGAAATTTCACAGAAGCAAGTTTCAAGTGATGGCACCATTAAATACGCCTTGAAATTAGAAGGCGGTCAGGAAGTGGAAACGGTGTGGATCCCTGAAAATAACCGAGCAACACTTTGTGTATCGTCACAAGTAGGCTGTGCCTTGGAATGTAGCTTTTGTTCAACAGCGCAACAAGGCTTTAACCGTAACTTATCGGTAGCTGAAATCATTGGTCAGGTTTGGCGTGTCGCTAATGATATCGGCGCAACGCGCATTGCAGGTACTCGTCCCATTACCAACATCGTAATGATGGGCATGGGTGAGCCCCTGTTAAATATGAAAAACTTAATCCCTGCACTTGATAATATGCTTAACGATTTAGGTTATGGCTTATCTAAACGTCGAGTGACGGTTAGTACTTCTGGCGTGGTTCCTGCGCTTGATATGCTTAAAGAAAAAATAGACTGTGCGTTGGCAATCTCGGTACATGCGCCAACTAATGCGCTACGTGATGAGTTAGTACCAATTAATAAAAAGTATCCGTTGGAAGAATTTTTAGCGGCATCACTCCGTTACATTGATGGTTCAAAAGCGCAGAAAGCGGTGACGGTTGAATACGTTATGATTGATCATGTTAATGACAGCACAGATCAAGCCCATGAATTGGCGCATGCGTTAAAAGATACACCAAGTAAAATTAACCTGATTCCATTTAACCCTTACCCAGGATCACCGTATAAGCGTTCAAGTAATTCTCGTATCGATCGTTTTGATAAAGTCTTACAAAGCTATGGTTTTACTGTGATTACCCGCCGAACTCGTGGTGATGATATTGATGCCGCCTGTGGTCAACTTGCTGGTGATGTTTTAGATCGTACTAAACGCACTGCAACTATTGCTGCAAAAAAACAGGTGAAAAGTGACGAAATTTCAGTAAAAATGGTGTAATCAATAATGTTAACCTGTAGATTGAATGGCTTAGAACAAAGCTGAAACACTTTGCAGGTTAATTTACAAAGTGAACAGTTCATGTTGGCTCTACAAATAGGAGTTAACGCTTCATCATTATTACAACAATAACGATCAATATACATTATGGTTAAAGCGCTAAAACTTATTGCATTATCTGTGTCAGTGGCTTCATTGTCAGCGTGTGTAACGCAAAACTATGAAAACTCAAATACGCCAGTAATTCAAAATGACACCAGCAATACAGAAATTGCAATGACCCGTATTTCGTTAGGCTTGGGCTACCTGAAAATGGGCAATACCACTCAAGCTAAGTTGAATCTCGAAAAAGCTAAGCGTTTTTCGCCTAATCTTGTTCAAGTTTACACCGCATTTGCTCATTACTATGAAACAGTCGGTGAAGATGAGTTAACCATTGCTTCTTATGAAAAAGCACTTTCGTTAAAGCCTGATGATGCAGACACCCTGAATAATTATGGGGTATTTCTGTGTCGAAAAGATAAATTGCCAGAAGCAGAAAAACAGTTTTTAAAAGCGATTGCTGTACCCAGCTATTTATTGGTTTCTCAAAGTTATGAAAACTTGGCGTTATGTCAGCTTAAAGCGCCTAATTTTGAAAAAGCACAAACTTATTTAGAAAAAGCCATTGATCATAATCCTTCGAGCGCTCCTACTTTGTATCAAATGATGCGCTTACAATATGCTCAAAGTAATTATCAACAAGCGCTGGCATATAGTAAGCGCTTTGAGAAAGCTACGCGTCGCTTTACGCCAGAATCGTTAGCGTTAAGCTTTAAAATTAATCAAAAGCTTGATAATCGTAAAATTGCTAAAAATTATGGCACTATGCTGGTCAATATGTTTCCAGAGTCATGGCAAGCGAAACAATATTTACTTAATGATTTAGCAGAAATAGAAGCAGACGAATTAGCTGAAAAATATCAATTACTTAAGTTTAGTGCTAGCACAGGGCATGTTGCGAAAAAAGTAGTTGTGTTATCTGACCAAGATAAGCCGGCCTTAGCCATTAATCGTCGAAAAAACTCAATTAATACTGACAGTAGTCAATCAGCACAGTTAAAAACCGAGCAAGAGGCGGCAATAACAGCAGATGAAAATCAAGCGACTGTTACTAAAGCTCAAAAGAAAACGGTGGTATTAAAAGCTCCGCCGTTAACTGTTGCACCAATAGAGAATAATGAAGGTCGTGAAGATAGTACATTGCAAGTGGATGAATTTTCAGAAACAACTGTCGCTAACGAAACAAAAGCAAATGAACAGTTAAGTACGGAAACGGTAAAAACAACTAGCAATGAATTGTCTGAGCTGGAGGTTTCCCAGCAGTCAGTGGAAGAATTTGCAACGGAAATGGCTGAAGAAAGCGAGGATGCCAATCTAGATACGGTCGCCGAAACCACTGACGCGGCTGAACAATTAGTCAGTGAATTGACCGAGCAAGAATCAAACGTTAGCAAGGTAGATGAGTTTGGTTATGCCTCAATCGCTGGCGATAATAGTTTAGAGATAAACAGTGCCGATGACGACAACACTAATGAACACATGCTTAAAAACGATGGCGACAACACTGAACTGAACTCACCTGAAACACTAGTGGCTGAAAACAGTGAAGCACAGAGTATTGCTAAAGATATAGCAGAAGATACTTATCTTTCATTAGATGAACTCCCGCAGCACAAAGTCGTGGCGGGTGAGAATTTATTTACCATTTCTAAACGTTACAATATCCACTTGCGTAGCTTGCGCAAGTGGAATGGTTTAGATGAGCGCGCATTGATTAAAATAGGTGATACGGTGTATTTAGCCGATCCATCTGTTGTTCAACAAATTGAAGAGTAAAAGGCGAACATGAGTAAACACTCTGATGAGCTGACAGAAGATATTGAAGTTGTAGGCCCTGGCCAAATGCTGGCAGAGGCTAGAGTTAAGCTCGGTTTAAGTCAGAAAGAAGTCGCGGATAAATTAAATTTCCGCATGACCTTGGTTAATGATATCGAACAAGAAATATTTGATCAGTCGCTACCTGATACATTCAATCGGGGCTACCTGAAAAATTATGCAAAACTAGTCGGTATTACTGAACAAGATATTATCGCTAGCTATGAAATGCTTGGTGTGGCGGTACAGCAACGTACTGAAATGCAGAGCTTTTCAAAGGCCACCGAAAAAGAAGCGCAAAATAGCCGTTTAATGTGGCTGAGTTATTTTATTTTTGCAGGACTAGTGGCCTCTACCGTTTTTTACTACTGGCAAGATGCAGGGCTAAACGCTTCGACAGGTTCACCATCAGCGTCACCCGAAGCTCAAACGCTAGAGAACAAGAGCGAATTATCTGTTCAACAACAAGTGCCGTCAGATGTTACGCCGTCAACTGAAAATGACGAAAGTAGCGAAGGACTTTCATTCTCAGGCCCCAAAACAGCACAACAAAACACGGCATCATCAACTGCATCAGAGTTAAACGCTAGTGAGATGGAAGAGCTTGAGCAAACGGTAAATCAATCAATTGAAACCGAACTGGTTAACACTGCGCTTGAACATGAGCCTGAATCACTGGATGGTGCAGCTCAAAACCAAACACTCGTTGAAGCCTCCGCTATCTTTACTTTTGCTGGCGATTGTTGGGTAAATATTTATGATGGTGATGGCGAGCGAATTGCTTGGGGCATCAAAAAATCAGGCTATGTTATGGAACTTAAAGGTAAAGCGCCTTTCAAAGTCACCGTGGGTAAGCCTGAGCTTGTATCCATCGATTACAATGGTCAACCTGTTGATATGTCGAAATTTAATATTGGCAATATTGCTAAATTTACCTTACCAGAATTATCTGAATAGTTATTATGTCTATGTTTAAAGAATCTCCGATTATCCGACGTAAATCACGTCAAATTATGGTGGGTAACGTCCCGGTAGGTGGTGATGCACCCATTAGTGTGCAATCGATGACCAATACCTTAACCACCGATGTTGCTGCAACGGTAGCACAAATTAAATCACTTGAAGCAGTCGGCGCTGATATCGTTCGTGTTAGCGTACCGACAATGGATGCGGCTGAAGCATTTAAAGAGATTAAAAAGCAAGTGGATGTACCTTTGGTTACTGATATTCATTTTGACTACCGTATTGCATTAAAAGTAGCTGAATACGGCGCAGATTGTTTGCGAATTAACCCAGGAAATATTGGTAAAGAAGAGCGGGTTAGAGCGGTTGTTGAGTCTGCTCGAGATAAAGGTATTCCCATTCGCATCGGGGTAAATGGCGGCTCGCTAGAAAAAGACTTACAAGAAAAATACGGTGAACCAACGCCAGAAGCTTTACTTGAATCGGCGATGCGCCATGTTGAAATTCTTGACCGATTAAACTTTCATGACTTTAAAGTCAGTGTTAAAGCCTCTGATGTGTTTTTAGCCGTAGGGGCCTATCGTTTACTTGCCAAGCAAATTGATAACCCATTACATCTTGGTATTACTGAAGCGGGCGGTTTACGCTCGGGCTCAGTAAAATCGGCGATTGGTTTAGGTATGCTGCTTAATGAAGGTATTGGTGATACGCTACGCGTGTCGCTTGCCGCTGATCCGGTTGAAGAAATTAAAGTGGGTTTTGATATTTTAAAATCGCTGAAAATTCGCAGTCGTGGTATTAATTTTATTGCTTGCCCGAGTTGTTCCCGCCAAGAATTCGATGTGATCGGTACAGTGAACGCACTAGAGCAACGTGTTGAAGATATTTTAACGCCAATGGATGTATCGATCATCGGCTGTATTGTAAATGGCCCAGGTGAAGCAACAGTATCTGATTTAGGTTTAACCGGCAGCAGCAAAAAAAGTGGCTTTTATCTAGATGGCGTCCGTCAACGTGAACGCTTTGATAATGACGATTTAGTCAATCAATTAGAAGCTCGCATTCGCGCTAAAGCCAAATTAATGGATGCGGCCAATAAAATTGATGTCAAAGAAGTTGACTAAGCGAAATTAGCTTAGTTTACGTTTAACCTTTAAGCGCCTATAATGCGCCGTTGAATTTTTACTATTGTTTTTAAGAAAAGAGAGCGATTTAAGTGAGTAAAGCGATCCAAGCGATTCGTGGTATGAATGATTGTCTGCCATCAGAAACGAATATTTGGCAAATGGTCGAATCGACATTACGCCGCGTGGCGAGTAATTATGGTTTTGCGGAAATCCGTATGCCGATTGTTGAATCGACGGCTTTATTCAAACGTTCAATTGGTGAAGTGACCGATATCGTTGAAAAGGAAATGTACACCTTTGATGATCGCAACGGTGATAGTTTAACGCTTAGACCTGAAGGTACTGCCAGTTGTGTTCGTGCCGGCAATCAACACGGCTTATTGTATAACCAAGAACAACGTTTATGGTACATGGGGCCGATGTTCCGTCATGAACGCCCGCAAAAAGGCCGTTACCGCCAATTTCATCAGTTTGGTATTGAAGCTTTTGGTATTGCCACGCCAGATATCGATGCAGAAATTATTATGCTTTCAGCGCGCCTTTGGAAAGAGTTAGGCATTAGTGAGTATGTCACGTTAGAACTAAATTCTCTGGGCTCAAATGAAGAGCGCGCAGCCTACCGCGATGCGTTGGTTGCTTATTTAACTCAACATGAAGATAAGCTTGACGACGACAGCAAACGTCGTATGCACACCAACCCGCTTCGCGTGTTAGACAGCAAAAATCCTGATGTACAAGCAGCATTAATTGGTGCGCCGAAATTAAGTGACTATTTTGGTGACGAAACTCGTGAACATTTTGACCGTTTGAAAGTCTACTTAGACAACGCCGGCATAGACTATCAAATAAATGAGCGTTTAGTGCGTGGTTTAGATTATTATAATCGCACAGTATTTGAATGGGTTACTTCAAGTTTAGGTGCCCAAGGTACAGTGTGTGCTGGTGGTCGTTATGATGGTTTAGTAGAACAGTTAGGTGGTAAAGCAACACCTGGTTTTGGTTTTGCCTTAGGTATTGAACGCTTAGTGTTAATGCTTACTAGCCTTGAAAAAGTTAATAATATTCGACCGCAGGTTGACGCTTATATTATTGCTTTAGGTGAAGGAGTTGATTTGGCCGCGATTAAGCTAGCTGAACAATGGCGCGACCAAGTGCCGGATATCCGTATTCAAAGTCACTGTGGTGGTGGCAATATGAAAAAACAAATGAAGCGTGCTGATAAATCAGGCGCCCAAATCGCGTTAATTCTCGGTGAAGATGAGCTGGCGAACCAGCAAGTAACGGTGAAATATTTACGCGGTCAGCAAGAACAACAGAGCTTAGCGTTTGCACAAGTGGCTGAGTTACTACAAAGTATTATTTAAGGAAGTATTGTGGAAAGATTTGAAACAGAAGAACAACAAGTTGAAGCGATTAAAAAGTTTTGGCACGAAAACGGTAACCACATTATTGGTGGTTTAATTGTTGGTTTTGCTGGCTTCATTGGTTTTAACTATTACCAAGACAATAAATTAGCGCAAGAACAAGCGTTATCAAGTGAATATATTTCATTGATGGAAAGTCAAACCAGTGCTCATGATCAATTTAAAACAGACGCAGAGCAGTTTGTAAAAGCCAACGGTGAGTCAAGTTATGCGGCATTAACTGCATTAAGCTTAGCGAAAGATGCGGCTGAGCATAGTGACTGGGAAAAAGCAGCAACGCATTTAAATTCAGCTATTGCGACTGCGCCAAGTGAAGCCATTAAAGCGATTGCTACTTTGCGTTTAGCTCGCGTACAAATTCAACTTGAACAATACCAGCAAGCATTAACCACGGTTGAAGCGACTATACCAGAAGCATTCGCAGCGGAAGTAGAGGAAATCAAAGGTGATGCTTACTTAAAACAAGGCAAAACTGAACTGGCGCGTAATGCCTATCAAGCAGCGGCAACTGCTGGTGGATTAACTACCAATCCAAGCTTACAGTTAAAAATTGATGATTTAGCCCAAGCTTCTCAACTTACTCAATAGTAGGCGTTTTAGTGAAGAATCCAATAACAAAAATAATTAATATCAAGCTGCTGGCAATGCTTGCAGCTGTCAGTCTGTTAACTGCTTGTTCTTCGACTGATGATGAAGACGAAGCAACAAAAGTTGCTGAGTTAACCGAAATTACTCAACAATTTACCCCAGAAGAATTGTGGGAGAAAAGCGTTGGTAATGGTGTTGAGCATTATTTCTCTCGCATTAAACCCGTTGTTGCTTACAGCAAAGTGTTTACTGCAAGCCGTGAAGGTGATGCTTATGCATTTGATGAAGCAACCGGTAAAGAAATTTGGCACGTTGATTTAAGTGATATTGAAGGTAAACGCGGCTTTTTTGATAGTAGACAGTCAGCTTTAGTTGCAGGCGGCCCAATTGCTGGTGTCAACAAGGTCTTTTTTGGTACCGAAAACGGTGAAGTAATCGCTCTTGATGAAGCAACCGGCGAAATTGCTTGGACTGGAAAAGTAAAAGGCGAAATTATCGCTCGTCCGGCGTTAGATGAAGGTATCTTAGTTGTAAACACCGTATCAGGTACATTAAAAGCATTTAACGCGACCGATGGCACTGAGTTATGGCAAACAGTATTAGATGTACCACCATTAACATTACGCGGTATTAGTGCGCCAACTACTGCAGCTGGTGGTGTATTGGTCGGTACCTCAGCCGGTGAACTGTCAGTTTTTATGCTGGAAAAAGGCCAACCAGGCTGGACGGTGATTATTGGTGAACCAACAGGTTCGACAGAACTTGAACGCGTGATTGACGTAGACTCTAAGCCCGTAGTTTTTGGTGATAAAGTTTATGCGATTTCATCACGTGGTAATTTAGCCGCCATTGATATTCGTAACGGTCGTATTTTATGGAAGCGCCAATATTCGTCATATCGCCAAATCGCAATTGAAGGTAACTCAATATTTTTAACTAACCTTAAAGGCCATGTTTATGCGGTTGACCGTATCGATGGCACTGAACGTTGGAGCAATGTTGCATTAACTAATCGTGGTGTTACCGGTCCAGCAATTATTGGTAATTATATTGTAGTTGGTGATTTTGAAGGTTATTTACATTTCATCGACCAAACAACGGGCGACATAGTTGCGCGTTATGAAGTTGACAGCAGTGGCATTCATTCAACGCCAACTGTAGTTGATAATATCATTTTTTCACAGGCACGCGATGGTTCGCTACAAGCGATTAAACTGCCATAAGCGGTAACTTTAGCTAGCGTAAGCTATAGTTATACCTGATATTCGACGGCTCCTTGCTAGCGCATATGGAGCCGTTATTAGTTTCTAAACAGCATAGATAGTCATAATAGGTTTTGAGGTATTCATGTTACCAGTAGTAGCTTTAGTAGGTCGTCCAAACGTCGGTAAATCGACCTTATTTAATCGCTTAACACGTACGCGAGATGCATTGGTGGCTGATTACCCAGGGCTAACACGTGATCGTCAATATGGTCAGGCATCGGTAGAAGAGCACCCGTTTATTGTTATTGATACCGGTGGTATTCATGGCAATGAAGAAGGTATTGATGCGTTAATGGCTGAACAGTCGTTAATGGCGATTGAAGAAGCAGATGCCGTATTATTTTTAGTCGATGCTCGTGCTGGATTAACCTCTGCTGATGAAGCGATTGCTGATTACTTGCGTAAGCAAGATAAAAAAGTTTTCCTCGTTGCCAACAAAATTGATGGTATTGATGCCGACAGTGCTGTGGCAGAGTTTTTTAGCTTAGGCCTTGGTGATACGGTGCATCAAATTGCTGCAGCCCATGGCCGAGGCGTTACACAATTACTTACCCTTGCTTTGTCGCCGCACATAGAAGCGCTTGGCGAAACACCAAGTGAAGATGATGAGTTTGGTGAAGAGCTAGTGTTTGAAGAGGGTGAAGAAGTTGAAATTGATGCACCTGAAGAAGACGATAAAATTAAACTTGCCATTATCGGTAAACCGAATGTTGGTAAGTCAACACTTACAAACCGTATTTTAGGTGAAGAACGTGTTGTGGTTTACGATATGCCCGGCACCACACGTGACAGTGTTTATATTCCGATGGAACGCAATGGCCGTGAATATACCTTAATTGATACCGCTGGTATTCGCCGCCGTAAAAACGTTAATGATGTTGTAGAAAAATATTCAGTAATTAAAACGTTGCGCGCCATTGAAGATGCGAATGTATGTTTATTAATTATTGATGCGAGAGAAGGCATTACCGATCAAGACTTAAGCTTACTTGGCTTTATTTTAGAAGCCGGCCGCTCACTGGTGGTGGCGGTAAATAAGTGGGACGGTATTGATCAAGACGTAAAAGATAATATTCATAAAGAATTAGATCGCCGTTTAGGCTTTATTGACTTTGCTCGTATCCATTTTATTTCAGCACTTCATGGTACCGGTGTTGGGCATTTGTTTGAATCGGTAGAAGAAGCATTTGTCTCAGCCACGAAACGCATTTCTACTTCTATGGTAACGAAAATACTGGATATGGCGGTATTTGATCATCAGCCGCCTATGCATAATGGTCGTCGTATCAAATTAAAATATGCCCATGCAGGTGGTTACAACCCGCCGATTGTGGTGATCCACGGTAACCAAACTAAGCACTTACCGCCGTCGTATAAACGCTACTTGATGAATTATTATCGCAAGTCATTGAAAATTATGGGCACACCAATAAAAATTGAATTTAGAGAAACGTCTAATCCTTTTGCTGGTAAGAAAAAATTAACTTATAGCGAACAGAAAAAAATCGCTCGTGCAACGCAAGGTTATAAGAAAGACTAGTAGCCTCGTTGTTCATATATTTAGTTCAATAAAGGTCGCAATTGCGACCTTTTTATTTTTTAGCACCTTATTGTTTAGCAATCATTGCAACCATTTAATAGAATTGCTTTTGCCAAGTAACTTGGCTAGGGTAAACTGATAAAATATATAAAAGTTATTTGGTTAGCGTGCCATGTCTGAGCCGAAAAAAATTGATGTTATAAATCGTTTAAATCGCAATCTAGGGTTACTTAATGCGGGCGCTACGGTAACTATAGATATTGTGACTCCGGCAGGCAAACGCGGTAAGTTTCGTACTGTCTTTATCGGCTATTTACCCAAGCAGTATGTGTTAATTCAAATGCCTGATAGCCCTAAATTTGGCAGCTTTTCACAATATATTAATCAAGGCACCAACATTACGGTTAGAGGATTAATTGAAGGGCATGAAGGCGCGGTTGTTGCTTTTGTTAGCCCTGTTAGACAAACACTGCAAATACCATCGCGGCTTATGGTACTAGAATTTCCTAAAACCGTGAGCCTACAAAGCTTACGTTCTAGTATGCGCATAGAAACCAATATTAAAGCCAAGGTTAAAATTAAAGATGAGTATTGGCAGGCAGATATATTAGATTTGTCAGTACAAGGTTGTCAGTTAGCCATTTCCAATGGTGATTCGCTATTGCTGAACAAAGATGAAGATATGTTTATCGTGATTGAAAATTTTCACGGTAAAAGTACGGTTAAATTGAATGCCCAAATCTGTAATGTCAAACCGCAAGTTGATGCCATTAGTGTTGGGGTTAAATTTGAAGCGGGTGATAAATCAGCGGTAGTAGAACTGCTTAAAACAGAAATTACCATGGAACACTAAACTTCTAATTTACTTTTCCTTGCTATATTTCAATCATAAAAAATAAGCTTACTTTAAGCGTAAATTAAACCAGTTTAGTTATTCTTAATATCACTGACATTTGCCGTAATCTCACCATCGGCTAATTGCAAAGTAAGCGCTTGATCAATAGCCACTTGTTTAGTTGATTTTATAATGTTGCGGTTATTATCTCTGACTATACTATAGCCTCTGGCGATGGTTGCTAAAGGGCTGACGATATTAAGCTGCTCAGCCATATGCCCCAATTGTTGCTGTTTTCCCGTTAACATATCAAGCGCATTATGTTTAAGCCTACCATCTAGCTGGCTTAGTTGTTTGCTGTGACTGGCGATAGTGTGCTCAGGGGTTAAATGCCACAACATTTTGCTAAGTAAAGTAGGTTGATGTTGCTTAATTGCTAATAGCTTTGTCATCGCCTTTACTAAGCGAAGGTGTAATTCATCAGCCTGCTGAGCAGATGCTTGCAAGCGCTTTTGTGGATCGCATTGGGCAAGGCGTGTAGTTAAATAGCTTAACTCAGTCGTTAATTGCTTATGGCGCTGATTAAATAATGAATAAAGCCTTTCCGACTGTTTAGTCACTTGGCGTTGTAATTCACTTTGATCACTAGAGATAATTTCTGCCGCTGCTGAAGGCGTTGGCGCACGTAAATCAGCAACATAATCAGCCAGTGTGGTATCTATTTCATGGCCAACGGCGCTGATCACCGGTAGCGTACTTGCGGCAATAGCTCTTACGACGCGTTCATCGTTAAAGCACCATAAATCTTCTAATGAGCCTCCACCGCGGCCAACGATTAATATATCAACCTCATTTCGAGCGTTTGCCAGTTCAATACTGCTGGCTATATCACTGGCGGCAAGTTCACCCTGAACCAATGCTGGATATAATATCATTTCAACGGTTGGGTTGCGGCGATTCAAGACGCTAATAATATCTTTAATGGCAGCGCCGGTTGGGGAAGTAACAATACCAACCTTGGAATAACTGGGTTTTAACGTTTGCTTTTTGGCTAGCGAGAACAAGCCTTCTTGTTCAAACTTCGCTTTCAATGCTTCATATTGTTGGCGCAGCAGGCCATCGCCGGCATCTTCCATTTGTTCAATAATCAGCTGAAAGTCACCTCTAGGTTCATATAGTGAAACTCTTGCTTTGACTAATACTTGCTTGCCGTTAGCCGGTTTAATTCTGACAATACGATTATTGCCTTTGAACATGGCGCACTTAACTTGAGATTTTTCATCTTTTAGTGATAAATACCAATGACCTGAGCTTGCTGCGATAAAATTCGATATTTCACCACATAACCACACCACATTTATCTCGGACTCCAATAAAAAACGGACTTTTTTGTTTAGCTCGCTAACATTTAAAATATGTTGTTTAGTCGTCATTATTGTCGTTTTTCCCCAGATAAAAGCTTAGGTTTTCTATTATATCTGGCTATTTAAGGATTTGTGGCTAATTATTTCTATTTTTATTAAAAATTAACGTTTACCTTCAAGGTGAAAACGGTTAAAATTCTGCCGCAATATTTCCTCCTCCAATTTAACTTTGTGAGATATTGTAATGCTACGAATTGCCCAAGAAGCGTTAACTTTTGACGATGTTCTTTTAGTACCTGCCCACTCAACGGTACTGCCTCATACTGCCGATTTAAAAACCAAGCTTACGCGTAAAATTAGCTTAAATGTGCCTATGGTATCTGCCTCTATGGATACCGTTACTGAAGCACCTTTAGCGATCACTTTAGCGCAAGAAGGTGGTATCGGCTTCATTCACAAAAATATGACCATAGAAGAACAAGCGCGTAATGTTTCACAAGTGAAAAAATACGAAAGCGGTATTGTTTCTGATCCAGTTGTTGTTTCCCCTGATATTACCATTGAAGAAGTGATTAAACTTGCAAAAGCGCAAGGCTTTTCAGGCTTCCCTGTGGTTGATGCTGAACACAACTTAGTTGGTATTATTACTGGCCGCGATTTACGTTTTGAAACTGATTTATCTAAAACAGTGTCAGCGTTAATGACGCAAAAAGACGACTTAGTGACGGTTAAAGAAGGCACTGAGCGTAGCGAGATTTTGCATTTAATGCATGAGCACCGCATTGAAAAAATCTTAATGGTTGATGATAACTTTAAGCTGAAAGGCTTAATTACGGTTAAAGATTTCAAAAAAGCAGAGCGCAAACCAAACGCATGTAAAGATGAGTTTGGTCGTTTACGTGTTGGTGCAGCTGTAGGTGTTGGCGCTGGTACTGAAGAGCGTATTGACGCGTTAGTTAAAGCCGGTGTCGATGTTTTATTGATTGATACGTCGCATGGTCACTCGCAAGGTGTTATTGAGCGTGTTAAAGAAACTCGCGCCAAATACCCTGACTTACAAATTGTTGCTGGTAACGTTGCTACTGGTGACGGTGCTAAAGCGTTAGCTGATGCTGGTGTTGATGCCGTTAAAGTAGGTATCGGCCCTGGTTCAATTTGTACCACCCGTATTGTAACGGGTGTTGGTGTGCCGCAATTAACCGCGATTTCAAATGCGGTAGATGCATTAAAAGGTACTGATATTCCGGTTATCGCTGATGGTGGTATTCGTTTCTCAGGTGATATTGCTAAAGCTTTAGTTGCTGGCGCACACTGCGTAATGGTTGGTTCAATGCTTGCGGGTACTGAAGAAGCACCAGGTGAAGTTGAGCTATATCAAGGCCGTTACTATAAGTCATATCGTGGTATGGGTTCATTAGGTGCAATGGCACAGAAAGAAGGCTCAAGTGATCGTTATTTCCAAAAAACTGACGGTGAAGCAGACAAGTTAGTACCTGAAGGTATTGAAGGTCGCGTTGCTTACAAAGGCCCTGTTGCAGCAATTATTCATCAGCAAATGGGGGGGTTACGTTCTTCAATGGGCTTAACTGGTTCTGCAAACATCGAAGAAATGCGCACTAAGCCACAGTTTATGAAGATTACTGCTGCAGGTATGGGTGAGTCTCACGTGCATGATGTAACTATCACTAAAGAAGCTCCGAATTATCGCATGGGCTAGTTTCGAATAAGTTAGTTCTTCGTGAACAAGTTTTTTATCTGCATTGGAAGTGCTCACTTGGTTTACCAAGCTCCGCGCTTCCTCTTTGCTAAAAAGCATTTCACTGTGAACTATCATTATTCTCGGTTTATTAAAAAATTCTTACAGGTTGATTCACTTTTAATGTTGAACAGCCTGTTTTACTAGAAATATCTCGCTCTAAATGAACGGGCTTTAGGCAAGGCTTTTGAGTGATAAAGCAAACGAGTTTATTGAAATAAATGACTTTGCTTTATTGCGAAAATAACGACGCATAAAGATTGTTCATGACGAGCTGCTAAAAAGAGAACTGTTCATGACCAAAGATATCCACTCATCTCGTGTCTTAATCCTAGACTTCGGTTCACAATATACGCAATTAATTGCACGTCGCGTGCGTGAAATTGGCGTTTACTGTGAGTTATGGGCTTGGGATGTTACCGAAGAGCAAATTAAAGAATTTAATCCAACGGGCATTATCCTAGCAGGTGGCCCAGAATCTGTGACTGAATTAAATTCTCCACGTGCACCTGAATATGTATTTAATGCCGGCATTCCAGTGCTTGGTATTTGTTATGGTATGCAAACCATGGCTGAGCAATTAGGTGGGGCTGTGCAAAGCTCTGAGCATAAAGAATTCGGTTATGCTGCGGTAGAAGTTATTGGCCAATCAGATCTATTTAAAAATATTGAAGATTCTATTGGTGCTAATGGCAATGCATTGTTAGATGTTTGGATGAGTCATGGTGATAAAGTGTCACAAATTCCAGAAGGCTTTAGCACAATTGCTCAAACACCAAGCTGTGCTTATGCAGCAATGGCGAATGAAGAAAAACGTTTTTACGGCGTACAGTTCCACCCTGAAGTGACACATACGAAACAAGGTTTACGTATTTTAGAACACTTTATTGTTGATATTTGTGGCTGTGAAAAGCTTTGGACACCAACATCAATTATTGATGATGCAATTGCTAAAATTAAAGAGCAAGTAGGTGATGATGAAGTGGTGCTCGGTTTATCTGGTGGTGTTGATTCATCAGTAGTTGCTATGCTAATTCATCGCGCAATCGGCGATAAGCTTACTTGTGTATTTGTTGATAACGGCTTATTACGTTTAAACGAAGGCCTGCAAGTGATGGATATGTTCGGCGATCACTTTGGTCTGAACATAGTTCATGTTAACGCTGAAAATCGTTTCTTAGATCGCTTAAAAGGTGAAGCAGACCCAGAAGCTAAGCGTAAAATCATCGGTAATGTTTTCGTTGAAGTGTTCGATGAAGAAGCGGGTAAATTAGCCAATGCTAAATGGTTAGCCCAAGGCACTATCTATCCAGATGTTATTGAATCAGCAGCTTCTAAAACTGGTAAAGCTCATGTGATCAAATCACACCATAATGTTGGCGGTTTACCAGAAGATATGGAACTAGGTTTAGTTGAACCATTACGCGAATTGTTCAAAGATGAAGTGCGTAAAATTGGTTTAGAGCTAGGTTTACCATACGATATGCTTTATCGCCACCCATTCCCAGGTCCTGGTTTAGGTGTTCGTATTTTAGGTGAAGTGAAAAAAGACTATGCAGACTTACTTCGCCGTGCTGACGCTATCTTTATTGAAGAGTTACACAAGCATGATTTATACAATAAAGTGAGCCAAGCATTCACCGTATTCTTACCAGTTCGCTCGGTTGGCGTAATGGGTGACGGCCGTAAATATGATTGGGTAGTCAGCTTACGTGCAGTTGAAACCATCGACTTTATGACCGCACATTGGGCGCACTTGCCTTATGATTTCTTAGGCTTAGTGTCTAACCGAATCATCAATGAAATTGACGGTATTTCTCGCGTGGTTTACGATATCTCAGGTAAGCCACCAGCAACTATTGAATGGGAATAAGTTCAGAACTTGATTCTGATATTCACATTCCATTTAAACCTTCCTATTAAATAAAAAAACCCATCAGCAGATGGGTTTTTTTATGCTTAAACAAAGCCTATATTAAAAATTATAAGCTATCTAAGTTGCCGAACATTTGATAGAAAAAGCCGATAGTTTTACCGTATTCTTTCACTAAAATCCGTTCGTTTACACCGTGGAAACCTTCGAACTCTTTAGTGTTTTCCAATTGCAGACCTGTAATAGTATAGACATCTGGCGCAAATGGACGAGCTTGGAAGTGTTTAGAATCTGAGCCACCAATAACGAAGAATGGCGCAACCATTAAGTCATTCCCCCAAATTTGGCGAATCGTTTTTTCCAATGTTTTATATGCATTATTAAATGGATCAGCAATATTGGTTGCTGGGGTTGATGCAGAAATATCGCGGAAGGTAATGCGATCATCATTTACCGCTTTTTTGAAGTGCTCAATAATCACCTCTGGCGTATCACCTGGCATAGGTCTTAAGTTAACAACTGCAGTAGCTGCTGGCGGCAATACGTTGTCTTTAATGCCTGCGTTAAACATGGTAACAGCGATAGTTGTGTGTAACATGGCACGCGTTACCTGGTTTTTAGACATGACTTCGATAAATTTCTGCTCTAAGTCAGTCATATTGTCATTATTACCAAAGGCAACAGCTTCATAAAGTGGCTGCTGTGCTTTAGGTAATTCAGGCCCCATAAAACGGTACTGATAGCGAACGGCATCATGTATTTTATAGGGAAATTGTGACGCTTCAATTTTAGTTACCGCTTTAGCTAACGCAACAATATTTGACTCTAACGGTGGCTGAGAAGAATGGCCACCAACAGCATTAATTGCGACTTCGATACTAACAAAGCCTTTTTGGGCGATACCAATTAACGCGGTATTTTGTTCGATGCCAGGAAAAATACCCGGAGTTAATGGTGCTGACTCATCCATAACATAGGCAAAGCGTTTAATACCACGCTTTTCTAATACATCAGCAATATGCTTAGCGCCTTCTGGACCGCCAACTTCTTCATCCTGACCAAAGACAAAATAATAAGTGCGCTGCGGTTGCCAGCCTTCTTTTAATCGCATCTCTGCGGCTTCTAATATGCCATGTACTTGGTTTTTATCGTCCAATACACCACGGCCCCAAATATAGCCATCTTTAACGGTGCCAGAGAATGGATCTTGTTTCCATTGATCTCGTGAATCATCTGGAACAGGCACAACATCCATATGTGCATAAAATAATGCTGGTTCTAAGCTAGGATCTTTCCCTTCCCAGGTATACAGCAAACTATAAGGGCGCGGCTTACCTAGCACTTCACGCTTTAAATTTTTATGAACTAATGGGTAAGGTTTCTTAATAAACTGGTGGTAATCAGTAAATGCTTTGGTATCAAAATCATCTCGATCTTGATTAGAAATGGTTTTATAAGTAACGGCTTTAGATAAACGTTTTACTGCAGAATCTAAATCAACCTTGATTTCGACTTGCTCAACGCCTTTCATTTGCATTGAGGTAAATTCTTATTTTTCATTGGCATATGAGGAAACACCTATTCCCAACATGGCTATTTGTGAAATATTTAATATAAATTTCAATGGCTTTCTCATAGTATATAACATTCCATACACGCTGTTAACATAACTTTTACAAACATAGTTGACTGCCAATTAAAATACAAGTGCTTAATATTGGTGGAAATCACATAAGTTAATGTAGATCAATATTTCGCTACCCACTGTTTTTTCGTTTGTTTTAACTAGCTTTAAAGGGCTGTAGTACCGAGAACGGCAGAGTAGCTAAAGGCAGAGTAACCGATAGTGCAAATAAAAGAGAAAAGTCTTAGCAGGGCAATGGCGGCTGTGTGCTGGCTTATTATATCTATCTAAAAAAACTATCGAAAAAGCCTCGCCAAAAAACTCTAGCTTAAAACTACTCAAAAAATAAAAGCCCTACTGTGATCGGTAGGGCTTTTAAATTTAATGAAACTAGGAATGTATGTTTTCAGTAGTAAATGGAATAAATTACTTGTTACTCGTATGAACGCTCCATCCATAAAATTTGCATTTTCAATTCATCAATTTCTTTTTTAGCTTCGGCTAATTGTTGAGCTAGTGCATTGGTGTTGCTTGTAGGTTGTTCTTGAATATTTGCTAATGCTTTATCGTCATCATGTGCCATGGTTACTTCTCTTGATAAGTTGTGAAACTTTGGTTGTAATGTTATATAAAAGCTTTCAGAAAGTCATTTTGAGTAACAAATAACCAATTTTGCTAATTTTTCCATGTGTAAATATATGCGCACGTTCAAATAGTTTTGGGGAAGCGACATATCTGTAATACATTATTAAGATAATAGCGTTTATCACATGCCAATCTCTCTTAGACTTAATAAATGAACAAATACTTTGAAATATTTTATCGATTTATCCAATTAGGGTGTATTAGCTTTGGTGGGCCTGTCGCGCATATTGGCTATTTTCAACAAGCTTTTGTCAGTAAATATCAATGGTTAGATAACCAAAGTTTTGCCCGAACAATCGCGTTATGCCAGTTTTTGCCTGGTCCTACATCTAGTCAGCTTGGCTTTGCCATTGGTTATCAGCGTGCAGGTGTTTTAGGTGCGATTGCGGCATTTATTGGCTTTACCACTCCGTCGCTAGTTTTAATGTTATTACTTTACTTTGTCGGGCAGAAATTTGCCGATACCTTAACATTTGTTGGGATAGTTCACGGATTAAAGTTGTTGGCAGCAGTGGTGGTGATTGATGCCATTTTAACCATGGCTAAAGCGTTTGGTCGCTCTTGGCTGCATAAAAGCCTGATGCTTATTTCTGCAATAACCTTGATTTACTTTAGCTCAAGCTTAATTCAAATGGTTGTACTCATTGTCTCTGGCGTTATTGGATTTGTGAGTTATAGGCTAATGCAAGGGGATGCTGAGCAAGCGATTGTTGCTGGTGATAATAAAAA
Source organism: Colwellia sp. MEBiC06753 (assembly GCF_053470325.1). Taxonomy (NCBI): domain Bacteria; kingdom Pseudomonadati; phylum Pseudomonadota; class Gammaproteobacteria; order Alteromonadales; family Colwelliaceae; genus Colwellia; species Colwellia sp. MEBiC06753. The sequence goes on from NZ_JBQMTM010000002.1 coordinate 229,471, forward strand.
TTTAATTGAAGGAAAAAAGGCTAAGGTGCTAAACCAAGTAAATTGGCTGGCATTAGGTTTATTTGCCTTTTTATTCTTAGGCTCTTTGTTGTTTAGCCAATCTGTTTTGGTTGGATGGTTTTATGATTTTTATTATGCCGGGAGCTTAGTTTTTGGCGGCGGTCATGTGGTCTTGCCGTTGCTGCAACAAACCGTTGCTGATCAGCTAAATCCAGAGCTATTTCTAACGGGTTATGCTGCGGCACAAGCTGTACCAGGCCCTATGTTTAGTATTGCCACATATCTAGGTGCCAATTTAAATGAACAAGCACCTGTTATTACTGCTTTGATTGCAACGCTAGCCATTTTTCTTCCGGGGTTTTTGCTGTATATCGCATTTCAGCAAGTGTGGCATAACATTACGCAGCTTCCGGCGTTGGCAAATACTATGGCTGCGATAAATGCTGCGGTAGTTGGCTTTTTAATTGCTGCTTTTTATAACCCTATAGCAGTAAGTGCGATTCAAAATAACTATGATTTATTGGCCGTAGCGGTTGGCTTTATTTTGCTAAAATTTGCCAAAATACCAATTGTTATCTTGGTGGCAAGTTTTGCAACGGTAGGAGTGTTGATGAGCCAAATAATGCTAACGTAGCGGTTAGCATTACTGATGAATTGTTAGTTAGTGATATACATCATCACTAATAAAAAGCCTAAAATAATGCCATTAAGCGTTAATATATAAGCAAAGCCTTTAATGCCGTCTTTGGCTTGAAATCCTTTTAAATTTAAATAGTACCACCAAATTCCACACATAATTATTGGCAGTAAGAAAAACAGTCTGATCATAGGACTTTCCTAATTTTAACGCTTTTAACGCTTTTAACGCTGGCCATTTTGCTCGATAAGTTGAGTTAGCGGTCGACGAATACTGTATAAGAATAACAAACTTGGTATTACCATTACTGAGGTTAATACAAAGAATAATGCCCAGTTTCCATCTAACCAATCTACGATAATGCCAGAATATGAACCTAACATCACTCGACCAAATGTGCCTAACGACGCCATTAATGCATATTGACTAGCGGTAAAGCTTTTATTGCATAATACGGAAAGTAAGGCGACAAACGCAACTGATCCCCATGCTGAGGTAAAGCCATCAACAAATACCGTTAAGGCAAACAGTGGTTTACTTGGCCCAACCATCGCAATTACTGAAAATAGTAAATTACTGGCAGACATGGCGATGCCACCGATAAACAAGCCTTTTAATATCCCATAGCGTATGGTAAAGACACTGCCGATTAATGAAAACACTATGGTGGTTGCCCAATTAATTAATTTTGAATAATAAGCAATATCTTCGTTCGAAAAACCCACTTCTCGATAAAAGACAATCGACATTCGCCCTAAATAAGCTTCGCCTAATTTAAAAAGGAAAATGAACATTAAAATGGAAATTGCCAACTTGGTGCCGTTGCGATCAAAAAACTCTTGGATAGGTGAAACTAGTGTCGTGATAAGCCATGCTGTTAGCTTGACCGTGGCGCTTGGTTGACCTTGATAGGCCATTAAGTTCTTGCTGGCAATAACACGATTAAGTTGTGACAGCTGCATGCCAAATAAGGTTAGCAATAACAGAATAAAAGCACTGATAAACCAGAATTGATAGCTTGACGGGAGCACTGTCGGCCAACCTGGATAACCAATGTTGGCATAAACAATACTGGCAATAATCAATGGTAAGGTTAGTAAAATACCAATGCATCGATGGCTATATAAAGGAAGTACCGATAAATAGTTAGATTCAATTTGCGCGAGGGTTTGCTCGCGATCACTTATTGGTTCTTTAACGACAATCGCAGTAATCATTAATAACGCCATGATCAGTGCTAATACGCTAAATACCTCTGACCATTGCCAAGCTTCAGAGCTAACAATAAGAAATGGTATGCTGCCTAGACCTGCGTAACCCGTCCACCAGCCAGCAGTTGCCATCGCAGAGCCTGCTGCCATCAACTCACTATCGCCATCACTTAAAATATCTATGCGGTAGGCGTCTATGGCAATGTCTTGAGTGGCGCCACTGATGGCAATTAATAAGCCAAATAAGGCCATTAGATTAAGTTGGGTACTAGCGTCCAGGGTGCTAAGTTTAAATGCGCATAGGCAAATAACTATTTGAGTGCAAATGATCCAACTGCGCCTTAAGCCCATTTTAGCGGTTAACAATGGAACTTTTAGCCGATCAGCTAAAGGTGACCATAAAAAGTTAATGCTATAGGCGACGAAAATGAGTCCAAATAAACCAATGCTGCTTCTAGATAAGCCTTCATCTTTTAACCAGCCAGTCATGGCTGAGCCGATTAATACCCAAGGAAAACCACTGGCAATACCAAAACAAAACACAGTGAGCAGGCGGCGATCTTTAAAATATAAAATGGATTGTTTTAATGAGTGTGGTGCGGACATAAATCTGACAACAAAGTGAAACAGCCGTTAGCCTATCAAAGAGCGATGATAGACAAAAGGTTAATTTAATTAACTTGTGATCAAATAGTTACGGCAGTGGTCGCCAGCCAATACAGTCAATAGGATAACTGCCTTTACCTGCGAAAAAGTCTAAACAAGCGGTAATTTCACTTTTAAAGAATAGATTATGATGTAATGCGCTAGCACCATGGAGGCTGATTTCATGAATTACATGCCAAAATACTCGCTCTTTGGCACTACCTGGCGTTTCGTCACGCACAGCAAGTAAGGTCCATTCTTCCATGGTATCTAAGATAAAAGTGTCAAGTTCAGTGTAGTGAAGCGTACGCTCGATTACAGCGGTAATATACGCCCTTATTTGCGTAATTTTTTCATTGATAAACTGCTCAATTATCATGACATTTACTACCTGCCTTGAGTTAATGGATCGGAAAAGTGTTGGAATTTTTTACAACTACGATATCTTTAGTTATCGACTATGAATAGCAATATGTCAAAGCGCGGTTACAAAAAAGCACACTTTAGCTGCCTCGATAGGTACAAAATTTTGGTACCACTATTTGGTACCAAATTTGAGCGTCAAAAGTTACGTATCAATAACCCAAGGTTATTGATTGCCAAGTTAGGGGTATTATGAGCCTGCTGGAAGTAAGGTTGCTTTAATTAGCATCACAGGTTCAATAGGGACATCATCCCAAGCCATTAATTCGTTATATTCGGTTTTAACTTTATTCATTGCATCAAGCACTTCAAAGCCTTCAACCACAGCACCAAACACGGCATAGCCCCAATCACGACCAGGATCTAAATTGGTATTATCCGCTAAATTAAAGAAGAACTGCCTGTTGGCCGTATGCGGTCGGCTTTCTTTGGCCATGGCAATGGTGCCTAATTCATTTTTTAAGCCATTGCCTGATTCGTTTACAATATCAGGGTGAGTTTTTAACACTGTAAAGTCTTTGTCATAGCCGCCACCTTGAATAATGAAGTCCTCAATAGCGCGGTGGAATATGGTATTGTTAAATTCGCCTTCAACGACATAGGTCAAAAAATTATCAACGGTAACAGGCGCTTTAATGCGATCTAATTCGACGATGATTACACCAAGTGAGGTTTCAAGTTTCACTTTAGGAAATAAGTTATCTGGATCAATAGCAAGGTTTTTAGCGTAGCCATTTAGGCTAATTACCGCTAATAAAATAAGTGAAGCAAATCTCATCTTTAGTTCCCGTTTATTAATGCAATCATTTTAGGGTTTTGAGTGATGTCGTTAACCACTTTAGCTAGTTGCTGATTCAGGTCGCGCTCTAATACTGCGATGTCTGCGGATAACGGCCCGTTACTATTACCTTTCGATTTTACGGTATTGGTAAGCGTTTGTTCGCCGTTAGAAACAACTACGCGCAATTGAATATCGCTATTAGCTTGATATTTAAGCGTTTGTTGTTGAACACTCACTATCGCTTTATCAATCAATACTTCAATATTAATTGCACCACCATTCGTTGACATACCCTGTTGATTAAATACTTGGGTTAATGCATGTTCAAATACTTGGCTTACTGGCGCAGATGGTGAATATAAATCAGCTGCTTTGCCAGCTTTAAGGATTTGAATGACATGGTTACTGGTACGTAAGTCGGTTACGGTAAGGCTTGCTGCTACTTGGTCATAAATAGGCGCGGGATTTGTCATTATTTGCGGTGATAAAATAACGTTGTGCACAGGTGATGAGCAGCTAGCAATCAATAGTAAAGCGGATGCGGTGATCGCGGTGACAATAGTTTTCAAACTTATATCCTCTAACGTTTGGTGCTTGATAGCACGACAAATTTTTTATTACTGGCGATGGTTTTGCAGTTACCAAAAATGCGTTTTAATTTAATGTGGTACCCCAACTGGCGGTTGCCAATAATCCTTAATTCGCCATTAAATTTCAATACGCGTTTGGCATCATTAAACATTTGCCAGGCGATATGATCAGTAGTGGCATGTTGCTGGTGAAAAGGCGGATTGCACAAAATAATATCAGCAACATCGCTATCTAGCTCAGTTAAACAATCGTCAGTGGCAAAGTCACATTGGCTAATTGAATCCGGTAAGTTTTGCTCAATATTCGCTTTTGCTGAGGCAACAGCCATGTATGATTCATCTCGAAAAATCAGCTTTGCCTGCGGCTGTTCAGTAAGTGCCATTAGCCCGATAACGCCGTTACCACAACCAAGATCTACCACAGTTTGCTCAGGCTTGAGTTTAGGTAAATGTTCTAAAAAGAAGCGAGCACCAATATCAAGACTTTCCGGAGAAAATACACCAGCATGGTTTGCGATGGTGTAGCTACTGCCCTCTAGTTGCCATGTGATTGGGTTTAATGCTTTATCTATAGCTTTGCCTGATGTCGATGACTCAAGTGCTGAAAACACTAAACGTGATTTCTTTTTGGCTAATGAGGTGGTGGTTTCACCTAAATATTTTTCAAATAGTTTTAATGTTGAACTGTGAATATCTTTGGCTTTGGCACCAGCAATAAACACAGCATTACTATTGTAGTGTTCAGCAATTTTTGCCAGTTGAAAACTTAATAGCGCATTACTTTTTGGGATGCGATATAACACTAAATCGATATCGCTTGGTAGTTCAGCTAAAGAATCCAGTAAAACGGTGTGCTCATGGGTTAATTCGTTTTTTTCAAGATTATGCAACGTGCCTTGATGGCTTAAATACGAGTCGCTGACACAATAAACTTGATGCTCATTAAGCTGACACGCAAGGGCACCAAAGTTGTCATTAAACACTAAAATACGTTTGGGTGTCGTTAATAGCTGCTGGCTTTGGCAGTAATCAATCAGGTATTCATCGGTTGCATCCCATGCCTGCAAACTGCGATTGACTTGAGATTGCGGAAAGCGATCTAATTCAAGCGGGGTGTCGTTAATCGTAAATGGACTAAGCATATTGTAAATCGGTAAACTAAGTTGGCAATATTGTCGCAAATTAGCGGCTAATCAGCCAATTCAATTATTGAGCTTTTTGTAATCGCTTTTTAATTATCGAAGCTGAGTGTTTGTTTTATCCAAAAAGGTAGTGTTATCAATATTAAAGCCCCGAATGCCTCACTGGCTTTTTATCCTAATTTTATTCCTGCAGTGCAGGCCAATGACTTGTTTTCAGCGCTTTATCAATCATTGGCTTGGCAGCAAGATCGCATCAAAGTTTATGGTAAGTGGCATAATATTCCACGATTACAAGCTTGGTATGGTGATAGTCAGCAGGCTTATCAATATTCTGGGTTAACTATGGTGGCACAGCCATGGACAGAAAGTTTATTGACCATCAAACATCGCATTGAGCAATTTAGCCAAGTGCAATTTAATAGCTGTTTGGTCAACCTTTATCGTGATGGAAATGATACCGTCGGCTGGCACAGTGATGATGAACCTGAATTAGGTCAACAGCCGATAATTGCTTCGTTATCATTAGGTGATAGTCGCGACTTTAAAATGAAGCATAAAACGCTGGATAAAAAACTCACCATAACGTTAGATAATGGCAGTTTATTGTTAATGTCGGGCGATACCCAGCATTACTGGCAGCATTGTTTACCTCGAACAAAGCGGGTAAAATCGCCGCGCGTTAATTTAACTTTTCGCCAAATTCAAGGGTGAGTTTTGGCAAAAATTAAATTGCCTTAGTTGGTAATAGCTTAGCTAAAAACGGGTGAAAATCGTTAGTTTTTTACTGGCACTCTAACCCTGAGATCCTAAAATAAAAAGAAGCTCTAATAAAAAACATTGCCAAAAGAACAATGGCGAAATGTTGATGTAGCATTGAAAAACACGCATTAGGGAAACCTGTATGAATATAGCCTCAACCATAGAAAACAAATTACTTTCCGCATTTTCTCCTCTTCATTTAGATGTGATCAACGAGAGCGATCAGCATAATGTGCCACCAGGCAGTGAGTCCCACTTTAAAGTGATTATTGTTTCTAAAAACTTTGAGGGTGAGCGATTAATTAAACGACATCGAGCAATTAATCAAATTTTAGCCACAGAATTGTCTGAGCATATTCATGCTTTAGCCTTACACACTTATACCGAAAAAGAATGGCAAGATTATTACGCTGACAATACACCATTATCACCTAAATGTTTGGGTGGAAGTAAACGCTAACTTCAACAAAACCTTATTGACTCTACATTTACTACGCTGGCTTAGCTAGATATTTGTTTTCTCTTCAATATCTGTTATTACTACTCGCCATAAAATAATAAAAATAAATAACGCTTTTTAAGTGTCGGGGAGATGAATGAACGGGCTAATGCACCTTGTTCAGGTAATAGATAACACTGTTACTAAAATGGGGAAATTGATTTCGTGGCTAACACTGTTCATGGTGTTAGTTACATTTACCATAGTTGTACTTAGGTATGGATTTAATATTGGCTGGATAGCCATGCAAGAGTCAGTGCTTTATATGCATGGCTTAGTGTTTATGTTAGGAGCGGCCTACACCTTAAAAGCTGATGAGCATGTTAGGGTAGATATCTTCTATCAGCGTTTTTCGGTAAAAAAACAAGCATTAGTTAATTTATTAGGCACCTTGTTTTTACTGCTGCCTGTGGTTATTTTTGTTTTCGTCATGAGTTACGATTACGTAACCACAGCTTGGCAAATTCAGGAAAAATCATCAGAAGCAGGTGGCTTACCTTTTGTCTATTTCAGTAAAACCTACCTGTGGTTATTTGCCTTAACCCTTGGCTTACAAGGGCTGGCAGAAATTATCCGTAACCTTATCATATTGCTCAATAGCCAGTTATCTGATCATGAACCTATCGGCGTTAAAATGCGTGGGGGAAATGGTTAATGACATATATTCCACTGTTGATGTTTATTGTGGTCTGCGCCATTTTGTTATTGGGCTATCCCGTTGCGTTAACCTTAGCTGGAGTTGCTTTAATTTTTGCTGGTTTTGGCTCTGTTTTCGGTGCATTTGATCCATTATTTTTAAGTGCGCTACCCAGTCGAATCTTTGGCATTATCAATAATCAAACCTTATTGGCAGTACCTTTATTTGTTTTTATGGGGGCTATGCTAGAGCGTTCGAAAATTGCTGAAAACTTGCTTAATGCAATGTCGGTATTAATGGGGCGCTTTTACGGTGGTTTAGGTATTGCGGTAACTATTGTTGGCATGTTGCTGGCGGCAAGTACCGGCATTGTTGGAGCGACTGTGGTGACAATGGGGCTAATGTCGTTGCCAACGATGATCAAACGTGGCTACAGCACCCAATTTTCAACGGGTATTATTTGCGCTACCGGTACATTAGGGCAAATTATTCCGCCATCTATTGCTTTGGTGTTACTTGGTGATGTGCTATCAAGTGCTTATCAGCAGGCGCAATTAAATCAAGGTATCTTTAGCCCTGAAACCGTATCGGTAGGTGAGCTATTTGCTGGTGCTGTAGTGCCAGGGTTACTTCTGGTGGCACTATATATAGGTTATTGTTTGGCTGTAGCATTAGTTAAGCCAGGATCAGTGCCGAAAATATCACGCAAAGATATTGATAGTATTGATGATAGCACCTCGATTGCTCGTTTAATGTTAACCGCTTTAGTACCGGCATTATTGCTTATTATTGTGGTATTGGGCTCTATTTTAGCGGGCTTTGCGACGCCAACAGAAGCAGCTGGCGTCGGCGCAATGGGCGCCTTGGTTTTAGCCTTTAGTCAAGGACAACTTAGCTTAGCTAATCTTAAAGCGGTAATGGATAGCACGTTAAAAATCACCTCTATGGTATTTTTGATACTGATCGGTGCCAGCTTGTTTTCACTAGTGTTTAGAGGCTATGGCGGTGAAGAGCTAGTTCATGGCTTTTTTAGTCAAATGCCAGGTGGCGTGTTCGGTGCTACCCTAATCGTTATGCTAGTCATTTTCTTACTCGGCTTTATTTTAGACTTTATCGAAATTACCTTTGTGGTTATTCCAATTGTAGCCCCGGTGCTATTAATGATGGGCTTAGATCCGATCTGGTTGGGAATTATGGTAGCAATTAACCTTCAAACCTCGTTTTTAACACCGCCATTTGGTTTTGCACTATTTTACTTACGGGGTGTTGCTGATAAGGTAATTAAAACGGCTGATATCTATAAAGGGGTGATACCGTTTATTATTATGCAGTTACTGGTATTGGTAGTGTTAGCTATTTGGCCTGAATTGGTAACTTGGTTGCCAGAAAAAATGTATGGATAACAAAATGTTAAAAATAATAAAATCACGTATGTTGGCATTGACGTCAGTATTTATGTCCGTTCTTTTGTTAGCAGGCTGCGGTCAAGTAGAAACCACAGCAACTAATGCAACAAAAACAGATGATTCACAGCAAAAATTTCAATGGAAAATGGTCACTTCTTGGCCGAAGAACTTTCCCGGTTTAGGTGTTGCACCTGAAAAATTTGCCACTATGGTTAATGCAATGAGTGCAGGGCGTTTAACCGTGCAAGTTTATGGTGCCGGGGAATTAGTTCCTGGCTTTGAAGTATTTGATGCCGTATCACAAGGCACTGTACAAATGGGGCATTCCGGCTCTTATTATTGGAAAGGAAAAATCCCGGCTTCACCTATTTTTGGCGCCATACCGTTTGGTATGACAGCAACTGAACTTAATGCTTGGTTACATTACGGTGGCGGCCTTGAGCTATGGCGAGAAGTTTATAAACCATTTGGCATTATTCCAATGGCGGGCGGAAATTCTGGTGCGCAGTTTACCGGTTGGTTTAAAAAAGAAATCAATAGCATGGACGATCTAAAAGGATTGAAAATGCGGATTCCTGGCTTAGGTGGTGAAGTATTAAAACGCGCAGGTGCTATTCCTATTACCTTAACGGGTGGTGAAATATTTTCATCGCTGCAAAGTGGCGCTATTGATGCGACCGAATGGGTTGGCCCCTATAACGATTTAGCGTTTGGCTTTTATCAAGCTGCCGATTATTACTACTCTTCTATTTGGCATGAGCCGGGTACAGGCTTAGAGTTTTTAATTAATGAAAAGGCGTATAACTCACTGCCTCAAGATTTACAGAAAATTGTTGAAGTAGCTGCACGCGCGGTTAATGAAGATACACTTGATGAGTATAACGCTCGTAATAACGCTGCTATGCAAACATTAATCAACAAACATCAGGTTAAAATGCGCCAATTACCAGATAGTGTATTGGCCGGCTTAAAATCGATTACTGATGAAGTGATTAAAGAGCAAGTCGCGGCAGACCCTGGTTTTGCTAAGGTATGGGCATCTTACAGCGAATTTATGGCATCAATTCGTCAATATCACGATACTACCTTAAAAACATATCTAAATAATCGTTAATTATGGCCTAAGTCCTTTATTCTTTAATCTTCTTTAAGCATAAAAATAAAGGGCTTAGCTTTTTTACTGCTGCTCGTACCTCTTTCGACGTAAAGACAGGTAAACTATGCAGCAATTTCCTCATTTAATATTAAGAAAAGGTTTTCTGATGGTAATTCAACCGAAAATTCGCGGTTTTATTTGCACAAATGCTCACCCAACAGGCTGTGAAGCACATGTTAATCAACAAATTGCTTATGTGAAAAGTCAAACTCAGGCTGATCAAAAACCAAAAAATGTGTTAGTGATAGGCGCATCTACTGGCTATGGTTTAGCCTCTCGCATTACTGCTGCATTTGGTAACGGCGCTAAAACCCTAGGCGTGTTTTTCGAAAAAGAACCAACGGAAAAGAAAACCGCCAGTGCTGGTTGGTATAACACTGCAGCATTCCAAAAGGCAGCAGATGCGGAAGGCTTGTGGGCAAAAAATATTAACGGTGATGCGTTTTCGCATGAAATCAAAGCTAAAGCCATTGATGTAATCAAACAAGAACTCGGTCAAGTTGATTTAGTGATTTATTCGTTAGCATCACCGCGCCGCACCGATCCTGATACTGGCGAAGTTTACTCTTCAACATTAAAGCCAATTGGTCAGTCGGTAACGACTAAGAACTTAAATACTTCAAAGCGTGAGATTGATTCAGTGTCGGTTGAAGCGGCTAATGACGCTGAAATTCAGGGGACGATCGATGTAATGGGCGGCGCTGACTGGGAGCTTTGGATCAAAGCGTTATCTGAAGCGGGCGTGTTAGCCGATGGCTTTAAAACTACGGCTTATACCTATATTGGTAAAAAATTAACTTGGCCAATTTATGGTCACGCAACCATAGGTAAAGCGAAAGAAGACTTAGATCGTGCAGCTAAAGCAATAAATGAAAAAACAGCTGACATCCACGGTAAGGCCTATGTTACCTCTCTTAATGCAGTGGTTACTCAAGCAAGTTCGGCAATTCCAATTATGCCACTTTATATTTCTGCGATGTTCAAAGTCATGAAAGCTGATGGCACTTACCAAGGTTGTATTGAACAAATTCAGGATTTATTCAAGGAAAACCTTTACGGTGAGTCGCCTCGTTTAGATGAAGCAGGTCGTTTAAGTCAGAATTACAAAGAGTTAGAAGATAGCGTGCAAGATCGCGTACAAGCGATTTGGGACACAGTAGAAACTGACACGATCGATGAATTAACCGATTATAATAGTTATCACCAAGAATTTTTAAAGCTGTTTGGTTTTGGCGTAGAAGGTGTCGATTATGATGCCGATGTTAGCCCATTAGCTGAAATTAATCATTTGGTCTAACCATAATTTACTTACTGAAAAAGCCAACATTTTTGATGTTGGCTTTTTTATTTTCGGCAGTTTTTGATATCTTGACTAAAATTTAACCGAAAAGGGTTGAGAATTAGTAAAATTTGTAATTAATTTTCTCGTGGTCGGATAGCATCATAGTCTTTTTTTATGCTAAAATTCGCCGCTGAAATTTATAACTTAAGCCAGTGTGGGAAATAATTTGAAAAAATTATCGAACCGCTGAAATACACTGAAACCATTTAGCAGTGGATACGCGTAGCGTTTAAACTGGTAATTGGTTTTTATACTCCCGTCAAAGTAGTGCAAGTGTTTATGATTACAATAAAAAAAGGTCTGGATGTTCCTATACAGGGTGCTCCCCAGCAAGTAATCCATGATGGTTCGCCCATCAAAACTGTTGCAACATTAGGCCAAGAGTTTGTGGGAATGCGCCCTACGATGCATGTCAAAGTAGGTGACCGAGTTAAAAAAGGTCAGGTGATTTTTGAAGACAAAAAGAACCCAGGCGTTAAATTCACAGCTTATGCTGCAGGTGTTGTTACTGAAATTAACCGTGGTGAGAAGCGTGTATTGCAATCAGTTGTTATCGAAATCGATGGCGACGAGCAAGAAACCTTCAACAGCTACTCAGCCAACGAATTAGCTTCACTTTCACGTGAAGACGTTGTATCTAACTTAGTTGATTCTGGTTTATGGACTGCGTTACGCACTCGTCCATACAGCAAGATTCCTGCGATTGATACAGCGCCACAAGCTATTTTTGTTAGTGCAATGGATACTAATCCATTAGCTGCTAATCCTGAAGTTGTGATTAACGAACAAGCTGAATCGTTCAAACAAGGTTTAGTTGTGTTATCACGCTTAACTGAAGGTGAAGTGTTCTTATCAAAAGCGCCTGGTGCTAATATTCCTACAGAATCAGGTGTAACTGTTACTGAATTTGCCGGTAAACACCCTGCAGGTCTAGTAGGTACGCATATTCACTTCCTAAAGCCTGTTAGTGCTGAAAGGTTTGTCTGGCATCTTAACTATCAAGACGTAATAGCATTTGGTCAACTATTTACTACTGGCCAATTAAATAACCAACGTGTTATTTCACTTGCAGGTCCTGCGGTAAAAGAGCCTCGTTTAGTGCGTACTACCTTAGGTGCTAACTTAAATGAATTAGCCGCTGGTCAATTAGCTGACGGTGAAGTTCGTTTGGTTTCTGGTTCTTTATTACAAGGTCAAACAGCAAACTCTGTCGTTGGCTACTTAGGCCGCTATCATGTACAAGCTGCAGCTTTACTTGAAGGTCGTGAAAAAGAATTTATCGGCTATATGATGCCAGGTGCTAACAAGTTCTCAGTAACTCGTGCCTACTTGTCTCATTTCTCGCCAAGTAAGTTGTTCAATATGACAACAACAACTAACGGTTCTGCTCGAGCTATGGTGCCAATTGGTAACTATGAGCGCGTTATGCCGTTAGATATTTTACCTACCTTATTGTTACGTGACTTATGTGCCGGTGATACCGACAGTGCGCAACAACTAGGTGCATTAGAGCTTGATGAAGAAGATTTAGCGTTATGTACATTTGTTTGCCCAGGCAAAACAGATTACGGCGTGTTGCTTCGTGACTGCCTAACCACAATTGAGAAGGAAGGTTAGACATGGGCTTGAAAAAGTTTATTGAAGATATCGAGCCGCATTTTGAAAAAGGCGGTAAGCATGAAAAGTGGTTTGCTCTATATGAAGCAATTGCCACTGGTTTATTTACTCCAGGTTATGTAACTAAGGGTAAAACACATATTCGCGATAGCATCGACTTAAAACGCATTATGATCACTGTGTGGTTAGCGGTTTTCCCTGCGATGTTCTTCGGTATGTACAACATTGGTTTCCAAGCAACTGAAGCATTAGCCAATGGCTTTGCCTTAGGTGACTCTTGGCAAGTTGGCTTATTCCACGCATTAGGTGGTGAACTAACTGCTGATGCCGGTTGGTTTGCCATGATGCTTTACGGCGCGTGTTTCTTCCTACCAATTTATGCAACTACCTTTATTGTGGGTGGTTTCTGGGAAGTGCTTTTTGCAGCCGTTCGTAAGCATGAAGTTAATGAAGGTTTCTTTGTTACCTCAATTCTTTTCGCATTAATTCTTCCGGCAAGTATTCCATTATGGCAAGTTGCTATTGGTATTACCTTCGGTGTAGTCATTGCTAAAGAGATTTTTGGTGGTACTGGTAAGAACTTCTTAAACCCAGCATTAGCGGGTCGTGCATTCTTATTCTTTGCTTATCCTGCAGAAATTTCAGGTGATTCAGTTTGGGTTGCTGTTGATGGTTTCTCAGGCGCAACACACTTAGCTGCTGGTGCAGCGGCACAAGTTGGCGCAATTGACTATTCGATGAACGCAGCTTGGTGGGATGCATTCTGGGGCTTTATTCCAGGTTCTATGGGTGAAGTGTCAACTGCGGCTATTTTCCTAGGTGGTGCTTATATTCTTTATAAAGGCATTGCATCTTGGCGCATCGTGTTGTCTGTGTTCTTAGGTATGGTAGCAACAGCGACCTTATTTAATGTAATTGGCTCTGACACAAATGCAATGTTCGCAATGCCATGGTACTGGCACTTAGTCGTTGGTGGCTTTGCTTTCGGTATGATGTTTATGGCTACTGACCCTGTAACTATGTCATTTACCAATACTGGTAAATACTGGTTCGGCGCTTTAGTTGGCGTGATGGTGGTATTAGTTCGTGTTGTAAACCCTGCATTCCCTGAAGGCATGATGTTAGCTATTTTATTCGCTAACTTATTCGCACCATTGTTTGACTACTTTGTTGTTCAATCGAACGTTAAACGGAGGATTGCTCGTGTCAGCTAATAAAGAAACCTTTGGCAGAACCGTTGGTTTTGTATTTATCGTTTGTTTAGTGTGTGCAGCATTAGTATCACTTGCAGCCAGTGGCTTAAAAGACAAGCAGATCGCAAATAAGAAATTAGATCAGCAAACGAAAATTTTAGAAGCGTCTTCGTTGTTAACACCAAAGATGAACTCAAAAGAAATCGTGGCAACTTACGAAAAGTATGTTGAAGCGAAAATGATTGATGTTAACTCTGGTGAGTTTATTGAAGGTAATCCTGATTTATTCGACGAGCGACGTAACGCGCGTGATGTGACTAAATCAGAAAAGCCGGCAAATGATATCGCTGGTATTAACCGCCGTTCAAATGAAATGGTGGTTTACTTAGTACGTAATGACGCAGGTCAAATTGAAACAGTTGTTTTACCGATTGTTGGCTCAGGTCTTTGGGATTTAATGTTTGGTTATGTTGGCTTAGAAGCTGACTTAAACACCGTTAAAAACGTAATTTACTCAGATCATAAGGAAACTCCGGGCTTAGGTGCTGAAGTAATGAACCCTAAGTGGAAAGCCTTATGGCCAGGTAAAAAGATTTACAACGATGCTGGTGAAGCAAAAATTCAATTAGTTAAAGGCGGCGCTAAAGCTGGCGACGTCCATGGTGTTGATGCGTTATCAGGTGCTACGTTAACCAGTAACGGCGTAACTCACACTTTACAATTCTGGTTTGGCGAAGAAGGCTACGCGCCATTTATCGCTAAATTCCGTGCACAGGGGGTTAACTAATGGCTTCAGAAGCAAATAAGGTTTTAACTAAACCGATTTTTGACAATAACCCAATTGCTTTACAAGTTTTAGGTATTTGTTCGGCATTAGCGGTAACCAGTTCAATGGCTAACGCCTTAGTAATGACTTTAGCGGTTGTTTTCGTTACGGCTTTCTCGAACTTATTTATTTCGATTATTCGTAACCAAATACCATCTAGCGTTCGTATTATTGTGCAAATGGCGATTATCGCGTCGTTAGTAATCGTGGTTGACCAAGTATTAAAAGCGTTTTCTTATCAATTATCGAAAGAACTTGCGGTTTTCGTTGGCCTTATTATTACTAACTGTATCGTTATGGGACGTGCTGAAGCGTTCGCAATGAAAGAAAAGCCAGGCGTAAGCTTTTTAGATGGTATCGGTAACGGTTTAGGTTACGGCTTCATTTTAATGACGGTTGCTTTCTTTCGTGAATTACTTGGTTTCGGTACCTTATTCGGTATTGAAATTTTACCACTGATTCAAAACGGTGGCTGGTATCAAGCGAATGGTTTATTAGTGTTACCGTTCTCGTCATTCTTCGTCATCGGGTTAATCATCTGGGCAATTCGCCAGTGGAAACCTGAGCAAGTAGAGAAGGATTAATTCGATGGAACATTATATTGCAATTTTAATTAAAGGTATTTTCATCGAAAATATCGCACTAATGTTCTTCTTAGGTATGTGTACCTTTTTGGCGGTATCTAAGAAAGTTAGCACAGCAATGGGCCTAGGTGTGGCGGTAATCGTGGTACTAGGTATTGCGGTACCAGCTAACCAAGTTATCTATCAAGCAGTATTAGCGCCAGGTGCGCTAGACGGTTTACTAGGTATTACTGACCCGAAAGAAACAATTGATTTGAGTTTCTTATCGTTCATCACTTTTATCGGTGTAATTGCAGCGTTAGTTCAAATCTTAGAAATGGTATTAGATAAATACTTCCCGGCGTTATACCAAGCGCTTGGTATTTTCTTACCATTAATTACTGTTAACTGTGCGATTTTCGGTGCTGTGTCTTTCATGGTAGCGAAGAACTTAGGCTTCGGCGAATCAGTGGTTTACGGTATTGGTTCAGGTATTGGTTGGGCACTAGCGATTGTTTTACTTGCGGGTCTACGCGAGAAAATGAAGTACTCAGATGTACCAGATGGCCTTAAAGGTTTGGGTATTACGTTTATTACTGCAGGATTGATGGCATTTGGCTTTCTATCTTTCGGTGGTATTTCGTTGTAATAAGATTAACGTAGAAAGCAGTTAATGCTGCTTTCTCAAGATAAGTGCTAAGGAAAAGTCGATGGAAATAATTCTCGGCGTATCGATGTTTACAGCAATTGTTGTTGCACTTGTTTTGGTAATTTTATTTGCCAAATCTAAGTTAGTTTCAACAGGCGATGTAACCATCACGATTAATGGTGACCCTGAAAAGTCAGTGACTACCGAAGCCGGTGGTAAGCTGTTAGGTGCACTAGCAAGCAAAGGTATCTTCATCCCATCAGCGTGTGGTGGTGGTGGTACTTGTGGTCAGTGTCGTGTACACGTGCATTCTGGTGGCGGTGATATTCTGCCAACTGAACAAGGCCATATTACTAAGCGTGAAGCAAAAGAAGGCTGTCGTTTATCATGTCAAGTTGCGGTTAAGCAAGACATGGAAATTGAAGTTGAAGACGAAATCTTCGGCGTTCAACAGTGGGAATGTACTGTTATCTCTAACGATAACAAAGCAACTTTCATCAAAGAATTGAAATTAGCAATTCCTGATGGCGAGTCTGTACCATTCCGTGCTGGTGGTTATATTCAAATTGAAGCACCTGCGCATCACATTAAATATGCAGACTTCGATATTCCAGAAGAATATCGTGGTGACTGGGAACGCTTTGGCTTCTTCGATATTGAATCGAAAGTTGATACTGACACATTACGTGCGTACTCAATGGCTAACTACCCGGAAGAAGAAGGCATTATTATGCTTAACGTGCGTATTGCTACGCCGCCGCCAAACAACTTATCGCTTCCTGCAGGTAAAATGTCTTCATTTATTTGGAGCTTAAAAGCAGGCGATAAAGTAACTATTTCTGGTCCATTCGGTGAATTCTTCGCGAAAGATACCGATGCAGAAATGGTATTTATCGGTGGTGGTGCTGGTATGGCGCCAATGCGTTCTCATATCTTCGATCAGCTTAAGCGTTTAAAATCTAAGCGCAAGATCTCATTCTGGTATGGTGCTCGTTCATTGCGCGAAATGTTCTATGAAGATGACTTTAACGGCTTAGCGGCTGAAAATGACAACTTCGATTGGCATGTAGCGTTATCAGATCCTCAACCAGAAGATAACTGGGACGGCATGACCGGCTTTATTCATAACGTATTGTACGAAAACTACTTACGTGATCATGAAGCACCAGAAGATTGTGAATACTACATGTGTGGTCCTCCTATGATGAACGCGGCTGTAATTGGCATGCTGAAAGACTTAGGTGTGGAAGATGAGAATATTCTTCTAGATGACTTCGGTGGCTAATTTTTGATTTAGACTGGCTATTTTCTCCATTTTCGTTGTCGGCTGTGCTCACATACATTTGTATGCTCCGCGCAGCCTCCTAGAAACTGAAGTAAATATCGCCGCCTAGATTTAAAAATTCTATCGATTGTCATTCCAGCGAAAGCTGGAATCTCAAAAGAGAAATAAAGAGCGACTTAGGTCGCTCTTTTTGTGTTTATAGCTTTTAATATATTTACTTGATTGGAATTGTAATGAGGCTCTGGATTTCGAATTATTGGTGGTTGCAGCTACTTATTCTAGCTATCTATTTAAACTGAGCGCTATGTAAAGCTAAGGCAAATTTTCAAAGTATTTTTCAAGGGTATTTTTTAAGGCATTAAATCTCAATATACGGGTATTTAATTTCCTCGACTGGCACGATGTGAAAATTTACTCCATACACTGAATAAGTGGGTAATTGATAAGAAGGGTCGAAATTTGTCGCTTTATTTATCGCTTTTCTAAAGCGAATGTTCTTAGAAATTAAGTCAGATAAAGAATGCACATCGTTGTGGGAAAACGCCAAGCAGTTTTTATCAATCACTAATGAAAAACCATCTGAAATTTTTGTCGAATCTGAAGAAAAACCACAATAGCCAAAATAATCAGATAAGTTTGACCCAACCTTTATCACCTCTTTGATAAGCTCTAAATCGCCAAAAAGACGGGACATATTTTGTTCAAATAATTGACTGTTCATACTCACGTATTGACTGATGAGATCGCTTTTCGCGTGTGAGTTAATAAGGTTGGTAAGTAGTTGATTGTTAGCATCGATAAGATGATCTTCACTGGCATTATTTGAACGATGTAAATCTATCAGGAAGTCGTATTTACCATCAAAAATATCAAAGCTTGCAACAATTGAATTGAAAAACTCCACAATGCACACCTTTGTAAAGTTAAACTTATTTAAATCTAGTTAGCTTTAGTTATTTTCGCAATAAGCACTTCTGAGTAAATCTCGGATGGGTTTAAACAAAGGTTCATAAAAAGCCTTTAACAGCCTTTAGTTTTATCAATATTTATTTTGCACAGTTGGATCAATTTTGTATTCATGAATGGCAATAAATTAATGGGGTAATTGACGCTTCTCTGTAACTAGTGAAATGATTCTAATCGATGAAATTAACCAAGCGTTTGATCGTATGGAACGCTCTGATGTTTGCTATCTCTTTGTCGTAGATATGTCATCTGTAAATGTCGAATAGTAACGTTTGATTGTGTGGATACCTTACTTTATAGCTTGTAGGTATTAGGTTTATTTTCAATAGAGATGAACTGTTTCGACGAGCTTGGTAAAGCCTTGCTAAAAAAGCCCTGATCTATTTCAGGGCTTTTAACTTTGTTAACGTTGCCGTGCTAACAAGTTGAATACACTATTTAGCTTGGTGATGATTTAAAATCCATTCGGTGAGTAAGCGTACGCCATACCCTGTACCGCCTACTGGGTATTCATCTTTTGCTGATGCCATTAATGCATTGCCGGCCATATCAATATGCGCCCAGCGTGTTTCGCCAGTAAATTGTTGTAAGAAGGTCGCAGCGGTTGTTGCACTTGGTCCGCCGCTACCGGTATTGCGTAAATCAGCAATAGGGCTTTTCAGCTTATCTTTATAACCTAAAGGTAATTGCCAAAGTGGTTCATTTACTGCTTTACCTGCATAGGTTAATTCACTCACTAGCTGTTCGTCAGCACTAAACAAACCGCCTAGCTCATTACCTAATGCTCTAACTTTACCGCCAGTGAGCGTTGCAATATCAATTAATACGCTAGGTTGGTAGTTTTCACGGGCATACCACATAGCATCGGCAAGCACTAATCGGCCTTCGGCATCGGTATTGGTAATTTCTACTGATAAGCCTTCCGCTGTTCTGATGACATCACCCGGGGCTATTGAGCTTTCTGACACCATATTGGCGGCCATGCCCATAACAGCAACTACGTTAACTTTAGCTTTCATTTCAGCCAGCGCTTTAACTGTGCCAAGGGCTGCAGCTGCGCCTGCCATATCAGATTTCATACGAACAATTGATTCGCCAGTTTTAATATTGTATCCGCCAGAATCAAAAGTAATGCCTTTGCCTGCAATAGCGATTGGTGCAGCATCACTACCTTGATAATGAGCAACGACTAAACGCGACCCTTCGCGGCTTCCTCGGCCTACTCCTTCAAGGGCGTTCATATTTAGTTTTTTAAGCTCTTTAGGGGTAAGTACCTTCACTTTAACACCAAGCTTTTTCAGTTTTTTCGCTTCATTGGCAAAATCAACTGTCGTTAGCTCTGTTGGTACTTCGTTAGTTAAATCTCTAGCGAGAAATATGCCCGATTGAATATGGTTAAGTTGTTGGTATTGAGTATCTGTAGCCTTTACATCTGTAACATCAAAGTTATAGGTTTTTTCTTGATATTTGTTTTGCTGATATTTGTCGTAAGTATAAGCGCGTAAATTTATGCCATGTGCTAAGAGTGCGGCTTGTTCCGCTGTCAGGCTTTGTGCATCGACATTTATCGCAACTATTTGGTCATTATTTAACTGGGCGGCAAGGTTACCACCAACTTTAGTCAGGCTAGCTTGGTTGAGCGCTTTATCACCTAAGCCAACAATTATAATACGATCATAATCAATGCCATGCGGTGCCAGAATTTCAGTAAAACTATTATACGCACCTTCAAAACCATTTACTTTTAGCGCTTTAGACAACTGACCCTGACTTTGCTGGTCTAGGCTGTTAAAAGTAGCAGAGCGATTATCGTTTGATTGAAATAACACTAACGCATTGGCTTGGTTGTTGAATTCCGTTTGAAAGTTAAATGTGTCTGCAAATGCTGACTGAGAAAGTACAACGCCTGTGCATAATATTGCAAGCGCCGAAAGTTTAGTTTTCATTAATCTTAAATTCCTAAAACAATGGATTTGGGCTAAATATACCTACTCTTACTATTAAAGGTAAGATCAATCGGCACTTTCAACTGTGAGAAAATGATCTAATTTGTTAATATGCCGCGCAATATTTATCGCTGTTGCTGGGCACTATTGTTTGGCGGCTATTACGTAAAAATTCTGAGTAATAATCTTATGTTGAGATTCGTTTCATATTGTTTATTTGTTGTAGTGATATCGGGCTGTTTTCCTGCACCAGAGCCAAACGGCAAACAGGAGTACCATTTACAGGGCCGTACTATGGGTACCACTTATAATATAAAAGTGGTAGCAAAAGAGGGTGACTATAATTTAAAGGTGCTTCAAACCGATATTGATGCGGCATTAGTGCAAGTTAATAATGAAATGTCGACCTATCAAAAAGACTCAGAAATTACCGTGTTTAACCAAAGCGAAGGCACAAATGTTCAAGTAATTTCTGAAGGCTTTAGAACGGTGCTTACTGAAGCGATTCGCTTAGGAAAAATCACCAATGGCTTGCTAGATGTAACTGTTGGCCCACTAGTTAATTTATGGGGCTTTGGCCCAGACTTACAGCCTGAACGTATTCCATCAACCGAAGAACAAAGTGCGGCTAGAGCGCGTATTGGTTTAAATAAAATTGTCCTAACTGACCAAGGCTTAAGTAAAACTCAAGCAGATGTTTATTTAGATTTATCTACTATAGCTAAGGGTTGGGGCGTTGATGTTGTCGCCGATTTACTAGAAGCCAAAGGGATCAATAACTATTTGGTGGAAATAGGCGGCGAAATGCGATTAAAAGGGTTTAAAGCTGACGGTACACTTTGGCATATTGCCATTGAAAAGCCCGTTTCAAATGAGCGCTCGGTACAGCATATTGTTGTGCCGAAAGATAACGCTGTAGCGACATCGGGCGATTATCGTAATTATATAGAAGTTGATGGAAAGCGTTACTCGCATATCATCAATCCTAAAACTGGCTTGCCTATTGATCATCGATTAGTGTCGGTCACTGTTATTCACCCATCGTCAATGACCGCAGATGGTTTATCAACTTCGATTATGGTGATGGGACCAGAGCAAGGGCTTGAATTTGCCAATAACCATGACTTAGCTGTTTTTATGGTAGTGAAAACTGATCATGGTTTTGAGGAGATTAATACGGTAAAATTCATGCAATATTTAAAATAACATTGTTGGCTGTGTATTGGCCACCTTAGTTATTTTCTGTTTGAGTTATTTTTGCTGGGAACTTCAATGGCATTATTTTTAGTAACATTAGGCTTTTTTCTGCTGATCGTATTAGGTATGGCAGTGGGTTATATTTTTCAGCAGAAATCGCTTGCTGGTAGCTGTGGTGGTTTAGGTAGTTTAGGAATAGAAAAAGCCTGTAACTGTGAGAAACCGTGTGAAAAACGCCAAGAACGCGAGCGTAAACAAGCACTTGAACAGCAAAAAATTGATGTGAAAAATATTTAAAAGAGCCGCTAGGCTCTTTTTTTTTACTGGTGTTATGATGGGGGAAAGTTGTAATACCAGTTGAATTAAATACTTATTTCAATTGGTTTAAGTGAGAATAATAATTAATGAAACGCTTTATCCAATACTTATTTTTATTAAAGATTAAGTATGTCGCAAAAAGTTTCTACCGGTTTAATGTTCATACCTCGGTAGATTTATCCGTAAATGATTGGCAGCAGGTAAAGTTGATTGTATTACTTAATCACACCAGTTTGTTTGAACCTATTTTATTGGGCGTAGCGCCAAATTCTTTGGTAAAAACTATCGCCAATAAATTAATTATTCCTGCGGCAGAGAGCACATTAAAACGGCCATTTGCGGGTAAATTATTAAAAACTCTTATTCCTGGCTGTGTACCAATAACCCGCAAAAAAGATGCGTCTTGGCAGTATTTTCTTGATCAAATTGACCACGATAATCTCACCGCTATTTTGCCCGAAGGGCGCATGAAAAGGCGTAATGGCCTAGATAAGCATGGCAAGCCAATGACTATTAAGCCTGGTGTGGCTGAAATTCTACAAAGGATTAACAGTGGCCAAATGCTGGTAGTATACAGTGGTGGTTTGCATCATATTCAAGCGCCAGGCGATAAATTGCCCAAGGTTTTTAAAACTATTGATGTTGGATTAGAGCTGATTGATATAGCGCAATATAAGGCTGGTTTTGATAACAAGCACTTTGCCAATTTTCAGGAATATGTGGTGAGTGATTTACAGCAACGTTTAGCCAAATGTGATCAGCTAGCTTCATTTTAAAAACTAGCTGATAAGTTTACCTATTTAATCGCAGTTTATCGGCTAGCTTCTCATTAACTTGCATTTTATCAATAAAATAATGATACTGTGTTTATATACAGCTTTTGTGCTTAGCTAGATGAAAAAAATTATCCATATTGATATGGATTGTTATTATGCTGCAGTTGAAATGCGCGATAATCCAACACTAAAAGATAAACCGATTGCCGTTGGCTGGGATGGTCCTCGTAGCGTGTTATGTACCTGTAACTATGCTGCTCGAGCATTTGGTGTGCGCTCAGCTATGCCTGCAGTTAAAGCCAAACAGTTATGTCCTGATCTGTTAATTATCAACGGCCGAATGGATGTCTATAAACAAATTTCTGAGCAAATTCGTGAAATATTTTTGCGTTACACCAATCTTATCGAACCACTATCACTAGATGAAGCCTACCTAGATGTTACTGATTGCACCTTGTTTAATGGCAGTGCCACCTTAATTGCTCAAGATATTCGCGATACTATTTACCGCGAATTACAGCTTACTGCATCGGCCGGTATTGCCCCGGTTAAATTTATTGCCAAGGTGGCATCAGATCTTAATAAACCTAATGGTCAATGTACTATTGCGCCTAATGAAGTTGATGAATTTGTCCGTACTTTACCACTTAAAAAAATTCCAGGTGTTGGTAAAGTTACCTCTGAAAAACTGGCAAACCTAGGTTTTAATACCTGCGGTGATATTCGAGGTGCCGAGCAAAGCGAATTAATTAATCGCTTTGGTAAATATGGCGTGGTGCTTTGGCAGCGAAGTCACGGTATTGATCAGCGTGAAGTGCAGGTTTCACGTACGCGAAAATCTTTTGGTGTTGAAAGAACTTTTGCCGAAGATATCAGCAACCTGGAAGAAATGAATCAAATCATTACCGAAAAGCTACTACCTGAATTGAAACGTCGGGCAGCTAAATATCTAGACGCTCGAACAATGAATAAACTGGGAGTAAAAGTAAAATTTTTAGACTTTCAGCAAACTGCCAAAGAATGTGCCTGCAGTGATATTAACCAAGCTTTGGTGGAGCAATTGCTTATTGAAGCAGTAGGGCGCGGTAATGGTAAAGCGGTTCGCTTGCTAGGCGTTCATATCGGGTTGGAAAGTGATGCTGTAAATGACCTGCAACTTGGCTGGCAGTTTTAAAAAGCTAGGCAAGATAGGGCGTTTGGCTGTACAAATGATCTTTTCTTCCCTACAGTCGTAATGTTTGTAGTTGTGCATCAATTAGGGAAAATATAACGATGAAAAAAATAATATTAATAATAACTTCGTTGATCATCAGCAAGTTTGCTCTGGCAACCAGCACTGAAAAATCAGCGATAACGGTAACACCAGTAGCTAAACAAGTTTATATGTTATCTGGCGATGGTGGCAATATTGGCGTACTAGCAACAGAAAAAGGCCTGATGCTAATTGATAATAAGTTTGCTCCGCTTGCTGAGCAGATCGAACAGGCGATGAAGTCGCTTGTTGATCAAGAGTTAAAATACGTGATTAACACCCATTATCATGGCGATCATACCGGCAGTAATAGCTACTTTTCCCATCAGGCACCAATCTTTGCTCATAGTAATGTTCGTAAACGTTTAGCGGAAAAATCAGATGCAGACGTAGCGGCTTTACCCGTAGTAACCTACGAGCAAGGCGTGACGATTTACCTTGAAAATGAAGAAGTGCAGTTAACCCATTTACCTTCTGGTCACACGGATAGTGATACAGTGGTCTATTTCAAAAACGCAAATGTATTACACACTGGCGACTTATTTTTTGAAATCGGTTTTCCTTATGTCGATTTAAATGGTGGTGGTAACGTTAGAGCATACCTAGCAAACGTTAAACAATTAATTAATCGTTATCCTGATGACGTTGTTATTATTCCAGGTCACGGTAAGCTTTCAGATAAAAAAGGCTATCAGGCATTTGCCACCATGATTGAGGAAAGTATTGCCCTGGTCGAGCAGCAGCTAAAAGCGGGTAAGTCTGAGCAAGAGATTTTAGCGCAAGGTATTCATGAAAAATACAAACACCTTTCATGGAGTTTTATCAATGAAGAAAAATGGCTAAAAACCTTAATTAAAGATTTAAAATAACTCCTAGTACCCTATAAATATTAGGTTAACGCTATCTCAATGATTAAATAGCTCTGATAGCGTTAACTTTCCTTATTTTCCTCCAGAAAATTCCGACAAATCACTACACATTAACCACGGTTTATAGTTAGAATACCGACTATTATTTGTCTGGTTAAATTTTACTTGAATAAAGACGTATTACACCGTGCTATTGACCTGTTGTCTCGGCGCGAACATTCGATAAAAGAGCTAAGTCAGAAGCTTCAATCAAAGCTGTTTGACCAAAGCGATATCGAACCGGTAATCGAGTTTTTGATAGATAATGACTATCTATCAAACAGTCGATTTGCCGAAAGTGTTATTCGTAATAAAGTGTCACGCGGTTACGGCTGGCAAGCTATTCGCCAAGAGCTTAAGCAAAAAGGTGTTGATAGCGATATTTATACTATCGCGCTAAACGAGCTTAATGTTGACTGGCATTTACAAGCTGAACTTGCCTACCAAAAACGCTTCGGTGACAGTGAAATTCAAGATCAAAAAGATAAAGCCAAACGACTGAGATTTTTACAATACCGAGGGTTTTCAATCGACGAATGTTTAGCCGTATTGAATGCCGTTTAATAGAATAACGTTGGAATTACCATGACTTTAAGCAGTGCCGAGATAAGAAAATCGTTTTTAAATTTCTTCGCCTCAAAACAACATCAGATCGTGCAGAGCGCTTCATTAGTGCCAGGTAACGATGCCACCTTATTATTTACCAATGCTGGTATGGTGCCATTTAAAGATGTGTTCTTAGGTGCAGAGTCGCGTAGTTATACCCGAGCTACGTCATCTCAGCGTTGTGTGCGTGCAGGTGGTAAGCATAACGATTTGGAAAATGTCGGTTATACCGCTCGTCACCACACCTTCTTTGAAATGCTAGGTAATTTTAGTTTTGGTGATTACTTTAAAGAAGATGCGGTGAAATTTGCTTGGGAGTTTCTAACAACAGTATTAAAACTGCCTGAAGAAAAATTACTGGTTACTATTTATGAAACCGATGATGAAGCGTTTGATATTTGGAATAAGCAAGTAGGCGTACCGGCTGAAAAAATTATTCGCATTGGCGATAAGAAAGGCGGCAAAAAATACGATTCAGATAACTTCTGGTCAATGGGTGATACCGGTCCTTGTGGTCCTTGTTCTGAAATTTTTTATGATCACGGTGAGCATATTTGGGGTGGTCCTCCGGGTTCTCCAGAAGAAGATGGCGATCGTTTTATTGAAATCTGGAACTTAGTATTTATGCAGTTTAACCGTCATGCCGATGGCACGATGGAAAATTTACCGAAGCCGTCTGTAGATACCGGCATGGGCTTAGAGCGTATTTCTGCAATTATGCAAAAC
This sequence comes from Colwellia sp. MEBiC06753, assembly GCF_053470325.1. NCBI lineage: Bacteria > Pseudomonadati > Pseudomonadota > Gammaproteobacteria > Alteromonadales > Colwelliaceae > Colwellia > Colwellia sp. MEBiC06753. The sequence continues at coordinate 255,527 of NZ_JBQMTM010000002.1, forward strand.
GTTCACAGCAACTACGAAATTGATATTTTCCAAGGCTTAATTAAAGCCGCGGCTAGTGTTGTTGGTACTGACGACTTAGAAAATAAATCACTACGTGTAATTGCCGATCATATTCGTTCTTGTAGCTTTATGATTGTTGATGGCGTTATGCCATCAAATGAAGGTCGTGGCTATGTACTTCGCCGTATTATCCGCCGAGCTATTCGCCATGGTAATAAGCTTGGCGCTAAAGACTTCTTCTTCCACAAGCTAGTGGCAGCATTAATTGAACAAATGGGTGAAGCTTATCCTGAACTTGTTGCACAACAAGCAATTGTTGAAAAAATGCTACGCATTGAAGAAGAACAATTTGGTCGTACATTAGATCGCGGTTTAGCGTTGTTAGAAGATATTATTAGTGATTTAGACGGCGATACCATTGCTGGTGACGATGTCTTTAAACTTTATGACACTTACGGTTTTCCAGCCGATTTAACTGCAGATATTGCCCGTGAACGTCAACTACGTATTGACCAAAACGGTTTTGATGTAGCAATGGGCTTACAACGTGAGCGAGCTCAGCAAGCGAGCCAGTTTGGCACCGATTACAACGAGCAATTAAAGTCAGATAAGCAAACTCAATTTAAAGGTTATACGCAACACGAATACTCAAGTACGGTTGTTGAACTATTTAAAGAAGGCGAGCGAGTCTCTGCGTTAAGTGCTGGTGACAAAGGTGTGGTAATTTTAGATAACACGCCGTTTTATGCCGAATCTGGTGGTCAGGTTGGTGACTCAGGTGTTTTAGAGTTAGATAACGGTACTTTTGAAGTAACGGATACCGTAAAAGTGGGCAATGCTTTTGCTCACCATGGTATAGCGCAAGCTGATTTTGGTGTTAATTCACGAGTAAAAGCTGTAATTAACGCTGAGCGCCGTGCGGCGATTGTTAAAAACCATACCGCTACGCATATCTTGCATGCAGCTCTTCGCAAAGTGTTGGGCGATCATGTTACCCAAAAAGGTTCATTAGTTGATGAAGATAAGTTGCGCTTTGACTTTTCACACTTTGAAGCCGTTACTCATGATGAATTACAAACTATTGAACAAATGGTAAATGCTGAGATTCGCCGTAACCTCGCTCGTGAAACTGCATTAATGCAAATTGACGAAGCTAAAGCGAAAGGTGCAATGGCATTATTTGGTGAAAAGTATGATGACGAAGTACGCGTAGTAACCTTAGGTGATTTTTCTACCGAGCTTTGTGGTGGTGTTCACGTTGATCGCACTGGTGAAATTGGCTTATTTAAGATTGTATCAGAATCAGGTATTGCAGCTGGTGTACGCCGTATTGAAGCCGTAACCGCTGAAGCTGCGCTCAAGTTTGTTGATGCACAAGCTGATACCTTAGATTTAATTGCACAGTTAGTGAAATCAGATGTTGCTAGTACTACTAGCAAAGTAGAGCAAATGATTGCCCGTAATAAGCAATTAGAAAAAGAAATTACTCAGCTTAAACAACAATTAGCATCAGCAGCTGGCGCAGACCTTGTTAGCCAAGCTATTGACATTAACGGCGTTAAAGCATTGATTGCTAACCTAGATGGCGTTGAAGGCAAAGCGCTTCGCGGAATGGTTGATGAGCTGAAAGTGAAAATGGGCTCAGGTATTATTATGTTGGCAACGGCAAGCGACGGCAAAGTAAGCCTAATTGCTGGTGTCACTAAAGACCTAGTGGGTCAAGTAAAAGCGGGTGAACTCGTGAACTTTGTTGCTCAGCAAGTCGGTGGTAAAGGTGGTGGTCGCCCAGATATGGCGCAAGCCGGTGGTAGCCAACCAGAAAACGTTGAGTCAGCGTTAGCTTCAGTTCAACCTTGGTTATCTCAGCAGTTGAGTTAAGTTATTTGTGGCAATTATTGTTCAAAAATATGGGGGAACCTCGGTAGGTTCCCTTTCTCGTATTGAAGCCGTTGCAGAAAACGTAATCAATACGGTACGACAAGGCCACCAAGTGGTGGTGGTATTGTCAGCAATGGCGGGTGAAACCAATCGTCTGCTTGCCATGGCTCAGCAATTAGATGTACAACCTGCAAGCCGTGAATTAGACATGTTGCTGTCTAGCGGAGAACAGGTCAGTATATCTTTGCTGGCGATAGCGCTAGTACAGCGCGGTATTTCGGCAATATCATTGCTTGCGCACCAGGTAGGTATTCAAACCAATAACCAGTTTGGTGCCGCTCGTATTGAACATATTGATACTGAGCGCCTTAATCAAGCACTCGCACAAGAGCAAGTAGTGGTAGTTGCAGGTTTCCAGGGACAAGATCGTGATGGCAATATTACCACCTTAGGCCGTGGTGGTTCAGATACTAGTGCGGTGGCGCTAGCGGTTGCTGTTGGCGCGTCTGAAACTCAAATATTTACCGATGTTGACGGTGTTTACTCGGCCGATCCTCGTATAGTACCTGCGGCGAGAAGGCTACCATTTTTATCATTTGATGAAATGTTGGTTATGGCAAGCCTTGGCGCTAAAGTGTTGCAGAATCGATCGGTGGAATATGCCTATCAACACAATATGCCTATTCGGGTATTAAGCAGTTTTGAGCAAGGTGAAGGAACCTTAGTGATGAGTGAAAAGCAATTGTTAGCCGAGTCTATAACGCCGGCGCATATTTCCAGTATTGTCCATCATCAACAAGAAGCGTTAGTGGCAATGAGTGACTTAACACCAGCGCAAGTGGCAGAAGTGTTTCAGTTATTAAGTGAAGCTAATATCGAAACGGATTTAGTCACGCTTAGTGATATTGATGTGGATAAAAAACAGCTGAAATTTACCTTAGCTCGTAACAAGTTGAATTCCCTAAAATCTGCGCTGGAATTGATTACATCATGTAACAAGTTTGGTACTATACACATTGCTGATTCTGTTGCTAAACTTTCTGTAGTCGGCATTGGCGTTAATTCTTATGCAAACGCTGTAAGTAAGATCTTATCGCGCTTTGCCACTGAAGACATTGACATCAAATTAATTTCAACGTCAGAGATAGCATGCTCTGTCGTGATTGATGAATCTAACTTAGTTGCTGCTGTACAAATGTTGCATCAGGACTTTGGATTAGATTTACCCGTCTAAGTTATTATTTTTTAATTGTTTATGCTGTTAAACATGAACTTTTATCAAAAGTAGTCTAATTTAGATAAGGTCTTAGACCAAAACTAGCTTAAAGATATTTAGTGGATCTCAATTCATACATAAAGGAACCGTAGAATGTTAATATTAACTCGTCGCGTCGGTGAAACGTTAATGATCGGTGATGATGTCACTGTAACTGTGTTAGGTGTTAAAGGTAATCAAGTGCGCATTGGCGTAAATGCACCTAAAGAAGTTTCAGTACACCGTGAAGAAATTTATATGCGCATACAAGCTGAAAAAGGTGACTCTGAGCCGTCAGGCAATCAATTTTAGCCTTATTTTCTTACATATTAGGTCGGCAATTGCCGGCCTTTTTTGTTTATCCTCCCTATACAATTGTTTTTTCTTCAATTAAGTTAGCAGTATCAAGCTGGGTAATAGCCAGCTTTAGTAACGCAAAAAGCTTTTATTGGCTTTACATTTACCACAAGGAGAAGCAAATGTTTCTTTTGCGCCAACGTAAGCACATACTGCTCAATTCATTGGTCATTACCTGTTTAGGCTTAGTGTCATTACCTAATATGGCAGCAGAGCTAGTTACCGAAGTCGAAGGAATTAGCGAGTACCGCCTTGCTAATGGTTTACAAGTATTATTATTTCCCGATCCCACTAAAGAAACCGTAACGGTAAACGTTACTTATCATGTTGGCTCTAAACATGAAAACTATGGTGAAACTGGAATGGCGCATTTACTTGAGCATCTTGTGTTCAAAGGCACGCCGCGTCATAAAGATATTCCAGCTGAATTAAGTTCGCATGGCGCACGCCCAAATGGCACAACTTGGACCGATAGAACCAACTATTTTGAAACATTTTCTGCTACCGAAGAAAATATAAATTGGGCGCTAGATATGGAAGCTGATCGCATGGTCAATTCTTTTATCGCCAAGAAAGATCTCGATAGTGAAATGACAGTGGTGCGCAACGAATTTGAGCGCGGTGAAAATAGCCCGTCGAACGTAACTTTACAGCGAATGATGGCAACGGCCTTCGAATGGCACAACTATGGCAAATCAACCATAGGTGCGCGTTCAGACTTAGAAAATGTCAATATTGAGCGCCTACAGGCATTTTATAAAAATTATTATCAGCCAGATAATGCCACATTAATTGTTGCTGGTAAGTTTGAAAATAAAGCGATGCTGGCACTTATTGAGCAATATTTTGGCGTTATTCCAAAACCTGAACGAGTGATTCAGCCGTTATACACTCAAGAACCAGCACAAGATGGTGAGCGAATTGCGACCGTACGTCGAGTGGGTGATGTGCAACTTGTAGGTACTATGTATCATGTGCCTGCGGGCTCGCACCCTGATTTTGCAGCGTTAGAAGTAGCGACAGAAATTTTAGGCGCTAGCTCTACCGGTCGCTTGCATAAAGCGCTGGTGGAAAACCAATTGGCTAGCCGTACATTTGGCTTTAATTTTCAATGGCAAGAGCCGGGTGTCGCACTATATTTTGCCGAAGTGGACAAAGATGCCGATTTATCAAAAACCGAAGCCGCGTTAAATGAAACAGTTGAAGGTCTAGCGGCGAAACCGTTTACCGAAGATGAAGTCGAGCGGGCTAAACGAACGATCGCCAAAAATATCGGTTTAACCTTTAATTCTTCTGAACAAGTTGCATTAGGGTTAAGTGAGTGGGTTGGTATGGGCGATTGGCGATTATTGTTTTTAAATCGTGATCGCATTGAGCAAGTAACATTAGCCGATGTACAGCGAGTTGCGACCACTTATTTAGTACAAAATAACCGAACAACTGGCCGCTATATACCAACTGAGAAACCTGAGCGTGTTGAAATCCCTCAGGTTGAAAGTGTTGCAGCTATGCTCGAAGGGTATAAAGGAAAAGAAGCGGTCGCGCAAGGCGAGGCGTTTGAGCCTAGCCATGACAACATTGATCAAAGAACACAAATAGTTTCGTTAAATAACGGCATTAAACTGGCAATGTTGACTAAGAAAACGAGAGGTGAGTCTGTTGTTGTATCAATTGCGTCGCAGATGGGCACGTTAGAGACCTTAAAGAATAAAGGCTTAGTAGGTGAATTAACTGGCGCTATGTTAATGCGAGGCACGCAAAAGTTAACACGTGAGCAGTTAAAAGATGAGTTTGATCGCATTAAAACCAGTGCTAGCGCTGGCGGCTCGGCTGAAGGCATTTTTGCTAGCGTTCAAACTGACAAAACTAACTTGTTGGCGGCCATTGAATTGATTGCGCAAGTGTTAAAATCTCCAGCGTTTGATCAAAAAGAGTTTGACCAGCTGATTTCGACCACCGAAGTGGATATTGAGCAACAATTACAAGATCCTCAAGCAATAGTGTTTAGAGAGTATTCTCGTAAGCAAAGCCCATTTGAACCATCGCATCCGCGCTATGTGGCGACCATGGTAGAAGAGTTGGCAGCATTAAAGCAAATAAAACTCGAACAGTTAAAAGCATTTCACCGCCAGTTTTATGGAGCTAACCATATGCAAATTAGTGTGATTGGTGATTTTGACGAGCAACAGGTAGTAGAAGCGCTTAATAAATTATTTGGCCACTGGCAGTCAGATAGTCGCTATCAGCGTATTACCCAGCCTTATCAAAAAATGACGCCTGAAAATAAAGTGTTTGATACACCAGACAAAGAAAATGCTGTGTTTGTTGCTGCCACTAGTTTGCCGGTAGGAATAAATAGCAAAGATGCACCGGCTTTAGAGTTGGCCAATTATATTTTTGGCGGTGGCTTCCTCAATAGCCGTTTAGCGACACGTTTACGCCAACAAGATGGCTTAAGTTATGGGGCAGGCTCGTTTGTTAATATGAGTGGCAATGATGAACGAGCGTCAATGGGGGCGTATGCGATATGTGCGCCGCAAAATTTAGCCAAGGTTGAAGTAGGATTTAAAGAAGAGTTAGCTAGGCTGATTAAAGATGGCTTTACTGAGGCAGAAATTGCTTCGGCTAAATCTGGCTTATTGCAAGGTAAGCGCGTGAGTCGTTCACAAGACAAAGAGTTAGTAGGTAAACTCAATAGCAATTTGTTCTTTGATAAAACCATGCAATTTAGCAAACATTATGAGCGGGACTTGGCGGCATTAACTGCTGACGACGTTCATCAGGTGGTAAAAAAATACTTTAAAGTTGATGACTTCAGTATTATTAAAGGTGGTGACATGAGTAAAGTTGAATAAACTTGCTTAAACTTGTGTTAATCGTAAAGGCTATCGTATTGATAGCCTTTTTTTATGCCGGAAAATGAAATGCTTTAGCCAGCTAATTTCAAACTTAACTGAATGATTTTTTCATATATTCATTGAGTAACTGGGCTAAATATAAGCGTGTTGCCTGAATTATGTTCAAACAAACAAAAAAGCTAAAAAACTGTTTGACATATTTTTTATATCCATTAATATTCGCACCCACTGGTGAGATGGCCGAGTGGCCGAAGGCGCTCCCCTGCTAAGGGAGTATACGGTTTGTAGCCGTATCGAGGGTTCAAATCCCTCTCTCACCGCCATTTTTCTTTTAATCTTCATTCCTACGGAATGTGAAATAAAAGAATGCGACGGACGCGTAGCTCAGCTGGATAGAGTACCTGGCTACGAACCAGGCGGTCGCAGGTTCGACTCCTGCCGCGTCCGCCACTTTTTTACTAAAGTGGTTTTTCGCAAAATAGCAGCTAATATTAAGGCTGGTTAAAGAAGTTAATATACCGCGAATATGTAGTTAAGTTAGAAAGTTTATTTGACTAAGATGGCTACGAACAGGTTCGCTATCCCTAACTCGGGATATAAAATATTGATTGACCGCGGACGCGTAGCTCAGCTGGATAGGCAGTATGCTTGACTAAGATGGTTACGAACAGGTTCGCTATCCTTATCTCGGGATATAAAATATTGATTGACCGCGGACGCGTAGCTCAGCTGGATAGAGTACCTGGCTACGAACCAGGCGGTCGCAGGTTCGACTCCTGCCGCGTCCGCCATATTTAAGGAAGCCGACTATTGGTCGGTTTTTTTATGCCTATCTGCCACTTCAGATATAAAACTAAAGTGAACGCGATATTAATCGCTATCCCTAACTCGGGATATAAAATATTGATTGACCGCGGACGCGTAGCTCAGCTGGATAGAGTACCTGGCTACGAACCAGGCGGTCGCAGGTTCGACTCCTGCCGCGTCCGCCACATTTAAGAAAACCGACTTTATAGTCGGTTTTTTTATGCCTAATTTTTAGGTTGTTCAAACTCTATTACTAGGGCGATGTTCAGCTTGGCTTAAGGGGTAGCTCAGCTGGATAGCTTTTTGTTTGTTATTTACGAGAAGAAAAGCTGGCTACGAGCAATTCTATTCGGTCGCAGGTTCGACTCCTACAGCAATCGCCACATTTAAGAAAGCCGACTTTGTAGTCGTTTTCTTTCTTTAATTTTTATCTTCTCTCTTCTCTCTTACCTCTTATCTATTTGAGATTATTTAAAAGTCTTTAGTGCAACTTGTTTCCAATTTTGTCTCGCTTTAGCACTTAGTTTTAGCGCTTAGTTTTAGAGCTTAACTTTAGAGCTTAGTTTTAGCTCCTAGCCTTAGTATCTAGTTTTAGCGGAAATAGTACCGGGTGCTATTTCTGAATTTCTGTTAATTTACTATTCCAATGTTTAGCTGTTTAACGATTAACAGAGGTCATTACAAATCAGTGATTAATTGCTATGGTTAATTGAAGTTTCAAAAAATTTTAATGATTAAAGTAATGACATAAAAGTGACGTATTCAATAACGCTGAATACAAAATAAATTGGATACAATATGCTGTTTTGTGGTTTTTCCAGCTTATAAATGGTTTTTAAATATAAAATATTGTATACAAATTCTGTTTTTCCGAAATTTTCATTGAATAAATATCAAAATATTATGAATTTTTATCAATAAACGTTAGTGGTGTGCTTGACTTAGAGTTTTTTTAATAATCGTTCAATTTTTATTTGATTTTTGATTATTGGAGTGATTATTCTAATGTTAATTAAATAAATAAAAGAGAGTAACAAATGGAGTCATTAGGAGAGCTGTTTATCGAAGCTGGCACCTTAATGTTAGCAGGCATGGTATTTGTCTTTGCATTTTTAGGGATATTAGTCGTTGTGATTAATACGGTGTTAGCGCCACTGGCTAATAAATTTCCCGATCCAGTTGCACAATCTGTGACTCGTTCTAGAGTTAATAAACCTGTTGAAACTAATGGTGTATCGCCGTCTGTTGTGGCCGCAATCTCGGCAGCTGTTTCGCAATACCGCCAAAAGAATAAAAAATAATAAATAGGAGTTAGGTTATGACAAAGCCATTAGGTATCACTGAAGTTGTATTAAGAGATGGGCACCAGTCTTTACTTGCCACCCGATTACGTTTGGAAGATATGCTGCCAATTGCTTCAAAATTAGATGAAATTGGTTTTTGGTCAATTGAATCATGGGGCGGTGCCACATTTGATTCGTGTATTCGTTATTTAGGCGAAGATCCATGGCATCGCATTCGTGAGTTAAAAAAAGCGATGCCAAACACTAAGCAACAAATGCTATTTCGTGGGCAAAATATTTTAGGTTATCGCCACTATGCTGATGATGTTGTAGAAAAATTTGTTGAGCGTGCACACATTAACGGTGTCGATGTTTTCCGTATTTTTGATGCAATGAATGATGTACGTAATTTACAAACTGCCATTAAAGCGGCAGTTAAAGTTGGCGCACATGCTCAAGGCACCTTGAGCTTTACAGAAAGCCCTGTGCATACGCTAGATGGCTGGTTAACCATGGCTAAGCAATTAGAAGATATGGGGGCGCACTCGTTGTGTATTAAAGATATGGCGGGCTTATTGAAGCCTTACTATGCGCAAGAGCTGATCAGCAAACTTAAAGAAACTGTGTCGCTACCTATTGCTTTGCACTGTCACGCGACTACAGGTTTAAGTGTTGCTACTCATATGAAAGCAATTGATGCTGATGTCGATGTTATTGATACCTCTATTTCATCAATGAGTATGACCTACGGTCATTCACCAACAGAAACCATTGTTTCGGCTGTTGAAGGTAGCCCACGAGATACAGGGCTAGATATGCAAAAACTTGCAGAAGTAGCCGCTTACTTCCGTGATGTTCGGGAAAAATACGCCAAATTTGAAGGTAGCTTAAAAGGGGTCGATGCTCGAATTTTATTAGCTCAGGTTCCTGGCGGTATGTTAACTAATATGGAAAGTCAGTTAAAAGAACAAGGCGCAGCTGATCGCTTAGATGAAGTGCTCACTGAAATTCCAAAAGTTCGTAAAGACTTAGGCTATATTCCATTAGTTACACCAACTTCGCAAATTGTTGGTACTCAATCAGTATTAAATGTATTAACTGGCGAACGTTATAAAACCATTACTAAAGAAACTGCTGGGGTGCTAAAAGGTGAATATGGTTCAACCGCGGCACCAGTCGATGCAGAACTTCAAGCGCGTGTGTTAGATGGTGGTGAGGCAATTACTTGTCGCCCAGCTGATCTATTATCGCCAGAAATGGATAACCTAACAGCAGAGCTTGAACAATTAGCAAAAGAGAAAAATATCATGCTTGCTGATGACAGTATTGATGATGTTTTAACCTATGCCTTATTCCCACAAATAGGGCTTAAATTCTTAGAAAATCGCAATAATCCAGATGCTTTCGAACCAAAACCATCAAAAGAAGATGTTGTTACTCAAGCGCCCAAAGGCTCTCCAGCCGCGGCTGAGAGCTACGCAGTCAGCGTTGATGGTAAAGTCTATGATGTTGTTGTTGGTCCAAGCGGTAGTGTTACATCGGTGGCGCAAGCTGCTGATGCTGCAATTAAGCAAACGGCTTCTGTAAGCGCTGAAGAAACGTTAAACGCACCATTGGCTGGAAACATTTTCAAAGTATTGGTTCATGAAGGTGATGAAGTGGCCGAAGGCCAAGTTGTGTTGATCATGGAAGCGATGAAAATGGAAACCGAAGTTCGCGCGGTAGCGGGCGGCAAGGTGGTTAGCTTGAATGTACGTGAAGGTGACTCAGTTGCCGTTGGCGACGTGTTGTTGAGCTTAGCGTAGAGGTAAACATGGAACAATTGCATACGTTATGGATGTCGACTGGCCTTGCCAACTTCGAGCTAAGCCAAGTTATCATGATGTTAGTGGGCTGTGGCTTACTTTATTTAGCTATTGCTAAAAACTTTGAACCCTTGTTATTAGTGCCAATTGGTTTTGGCGCTATATTAACTAATATTCCAGTAGCCGGTTTCTCTGAAGCTGGCGGTTTACTGCACTATATCTATGATGTTGGCATAGATACAGGTATCTTCCCGCTACTTATCTTTATGGGAGTAGGGGCGATGACTGACTTTGGTGCGTTAATCGCTAACCCTAAAACCTTATTCTTAGGAGCTGCTGCTCAGTTTGGTATCTTTGCAACATTATTTGGCGCAATCGCGCTAAATGCGATCCCTGGCTTTGAATTTACCCTACAAGATGCCTCGGCTATTGCTATCATTGGTGGCGCTGATGGCCCAACTGCAATCTTCTTAGCATCAAAATTAGCGCCTGAGTTGCTGGGAGCTATTGCGGTGGCAGCTTATTCATATATGGCCTTGGTGCCGATTATTCAGCCACCAATTATGAAGCTATTTACCACTGAAGAAGAACGTAAAATAGAAATGGCACAGCTGCGCCATGTAACTAAGATTGAGAAAATCATCTTCCCACTGGCAGTGTTGTTAATGACCATTCTATTTTTGCCAGCAGCTACGCCACTAGTGGGTATGTTCTGTTTAGGTAACTTGATGCGGGAAAGCGGCGTGGTTGATCGGTTAAGTTCTACTGCTCAAAATGAGTTAATTAATATCGTTACTATCTTTTTAGGTTTAGGCGTTGGTTCTAAATTAAGCGCGGATAAATTCTTAAACGTAGAAACTTTAGGTATTTTGGGGTTAGGTGCAGTGGCTTTCTCTATCGGTACTGCGTCAGGCGTATTAATGGCGAAACTTATGAATAAGCTAACAAAAGAGCCGATTAATCCGTTAATTGGTGCTGCTGGCGTATCTGCGGTACCTATGGCAGCACGTGTTGCTAATAAGGTTGGTTTGGAAGCTAACCCGCATAATTTCTTATTAATGCATGCCATGGGGCCAAATGTTGCTGGTGTACTTGGATCAGCGGTTGCTGCTGGTATTTTACTGGCATTGGTTGGGCCATAACCTAGTTGGCAATGAGATTAACTAATAAATTAATTAGCTAAGTTAGGATAAATAAAAAGCCTTAAGTGAAAACTTAAGGCTTTTTTAATTTAAGGTGAAAAATTTAATTACGGGTGTAATTTAAAATGCTGCCAGCTATCAGCTGATTTTTCAAAGCATAATCTGTCGTGCAATCTACTGGCTCTACCTTGCCAAAACTCAATGTATTCAGGTTTCACTCGCCAGCCGCCCCAAAAATCGGGTAGTGGCACTTCACCTTCTGAAAATTCTTTTTGGAAATGGCTTACGCGATCCGTTAATTCGTGTTCATATTGAAAGCGTTGGCTTTGTTTTGATGCCCACGCACCTATTTGGCTTCCGCGATCGCGACTATGAAAATAATCGGCTGACTGCTGTGCTGAGACTTTTTCTACTGTCCCTTCAATACGCACCTGACGTTGCAGAACATTCCAGTGAAATAGTAGCGCTACATTTTGGTTTTCTAATAATTCCTGACTTTTACGGCTGCCGTAATTGGTGTAGAAAACAAAACCATCACTATCAAATGATTTTAGTAAAACCATACGTGAACTAGGTTTGTCTTCGCGATTACAAGTGCTAACAGACATAGCCTCGGGCAACAGAATACCTGACTTATTGGCTTCATCAAACCAGGTTTCGAATAAAGTAATTGGGTTAGTATTTTCGTTAAGGGCTGGTAAGGGTAAAGCTACACCTTGACCAAAGGTCAACAAGCAGCGTATTTTTTCCAAAAAAGTCATGATGTTCACTGAGCTAACAAAGATAGCTAATGTTAACTCATAACACAGAATACTCGCTAGCATTTCGGTACGCTAGCGAGTGACTAGTTTAAATTAAGTGCTTAGTGTTGCTTCATATAATCAAGCGTAAGATTCGTAAGCAGTTTAACGCCCAACTTCATACCGCTTTCATCAATTTTAAACTCAGGGGTGTGATGACCTGGTGCTTCACTTGCCGGAATATCTAAGCTTTTACCACCAACGAATAGGTATAGCCCTGGCACTTGTTCTTGGAAGAATGAAAAATCTTCCGCGCCAGTCACGGCTTTAGTTAATCTGGTGTTATCTTCACCCGCAGTCGCAACTAATGTTGGTAGCATTTGTTGCATTAGCGATGGATCGTTATAGGTAACAGGGTATTGGTAATCCAATGGTAAAGTTACCTCTGCCGTGGTGTTCATGCTGGCTGCAATGTTTGAAGCTTTACGATGTACTGCTTCATGAATATGCTTACGAATTTCTGGATTCAGTGTTCTTATGGTGCCGACTAACTCCACTTCACTCGGAATAATGTTTGAACGATTACCACCGTGGATCATTCCTACTGTAACTACTGCTGCACTGTCTACTAGTTTCACTTCACGGCTAACTATGGTTTGTAAACCCATGATAACTTGTGCGGCAGATACAATAGGATCGGCACTTAACCAAGGATAAGCACCATGAGATTGCTTCCCTTTAATAACGATTTTATACGGATCCACTGCAGCCATGATACCTTCTTCTTTATACTCAACCGCACCAACGTCAAGGTCTGAACTGATATGTAAGCCAAAAATAACGTCTACATCTGGATTTTTTAATACGCCTTCTTTGACCATTATTTCTGCGCCTCCAACTTCTCCTGCAGGTGCGCCTTCTTCTGCTGGCTGGAAAATAAACTTAACTTTACCGGAGAGTTGGTCTTTCATCGTGGTTAGGATTTTTGCGGCGCCCATTAACATTGCAATATGCGTATCATGACCACAAGCATGCATTACGCCAACGTCCATGCCATTGTGGGTAGACTTTACTTTAGACTCAAACGGCAGACCGGTATTTTCCGTTACAGGTAAGCCATCAATATCGGCTCGTAGTGCAACAACAGGCCCAGGCTTGCCTGAATCTAATACTGCAACTACACCAGTTTTGGCGATACCTGTCTGTACATCGAGCCCTAGCTCGGTTAAGTATTTGGCAATAGTCTTAGCTGTTTCAAATTCGCGATTGGATAATTCAGGATATTGGTGGAAATGACGGCGCCACTTGATCACTTGCGGTTCAATAGATGATGCCATCTCGGCGACATTTTCTTTAAGTGGATCGATTGCTGCAAACGCTTGGCAACAAAAGGTAATAGTCGAAGCTAATAGTAGTTTTTTCATGGTGGTAAAGTGCTTGTTGTTATCAGTTACTTTACCTTACTGCAAAGTTAAGAAATTATCTAATAGTGATAATGGATAATTAAAATCACTTAGTTAACTAATCTAGGCTAAGCTAGGTTAAACGTCCCAGTCATTCGAGTCATCAAGTAGCTCTTTTAAGCGTTTTTGCTCTAATAATTCATCAATACGCTTTCTAACTTTTGTATGTTTGATTGACTCTTCATTTAGCGGAAAATCCTGTTCAAAATCAGCAGAATCTTTGCTGTTGACTATGTTGTTGCTAAAGTTATAAGACATTGTTTTATTCCTATATTTACAGCCAAATTAATGCGCCCAGCTGATGAGCAACTAGGCGGCATTAATTTGAACATAGGCAACAATTTTATATTTTTCAAATTTTTATTTTGCCATTACTCCCAGCCAGCAACATGACTCATATCTGGCAATTTATGGGCAATACCTTTGTGACAATCAATACAGGTTTTTTCGCCGCTCGCTAACGATGTTGAGTGCATTTCAGAGGCGCGCTTACTTTGTACCGTAAAGTCCATATAATCAAAGTTATGACAATTCCGGCACTCTAAGGAGTCATTGGCTTTTAAACGTCGCCACTCGTTTTCTGCTAAGCGTCGGCGCTGAGCCAGAAACTTTTCCCGAGTATTAATGGTGCCGAATATTTTGCCCCACACTTCTTTAGAAGCCTGCATTTTACGTGCTATCTTATCGGTCCATTTATGAGGAACATGGCAGTCTGGGCAAGTGGCTCGAACCCCAGAGCGATTGGTAAAGTGAATGGTAGGTTTTAGCTCCTCGTAAACGTTATTTTCCATCTCGTGGCAAGAGATACAAAAGGTTTCGGTATTGGTTACTTCTAGTGCGGTGTTAAATCCGCCCCAAAAAATGATCCCCGCTAAAAAGCCACCCATCACCAAAAAGCCTAAGCTGTAATGGATACTCGGCTTTTTAATGGTTTGCCAAGCAATTTGAATAATTTGTTTCATTAGCAACCCCTACTTTTTAGCCGAGTTTTGTTTTAGCAAGGTGTGCATATCAACAAAGGTGTTTTCAACCAAAGGTTTTGATTGATATTGGTTGACATGGCATTGGTTGCAGAAATAACGTCGTGGCGAAATTTCAGCGAGAAAATTGCCATCCCGATCCATATAATGAGTAACACTGACCATTGGCGCCTGTGAATCTTGGGTGCGCTGCCGGCTGTGGCAAGACATACATTTGTTGGTATTTAAATTCACCTCGTAATTACGTGTGGTATGCGGAATAACCGGTGGCTGCATTGGGTAAGTACGTTTTTGTTTAATATCATTATTTTTGACATTGGCGATTGCGGAAGGCTGAGCTTGCGTATCAATCGCGGTATTGTCTCTTAATGTTGCGATATTTTGTTGTGCCAAGCTTGCAGGAAGCAATAACATGATCACAACGATAGTTAATAGTTTAGTGAATATGTTCATCTTCTTGCTCCTAAGCTTTGACCACGCGGACTGCGCACTTTTTAAAGTCGGTTTCTTTAGACAACGGATCGGTTGCATCAAGGGTGACTTTATTAACTAATCGGCTAGCATCAAACCAAGGCATAAATACTAATCCTTTCGGTGGCTTATTTCGTCCTCGGGTTTCAACCCGAGACTGTACTTCACCTCGACGTGACTGAATGGTAACTAAGTCGCCTCGTCTCATTCCTCTGTCTTTCGCATCGTCTGGGTGCATATAAAGCAGGGCATCAGGCATTGATTGATACAGCTCAGGCACTCGTTGTGTCATTGAACCAGAATGCCAATGTTCAAGTACTCGACCAGTCGATAACCATAAGTCGTATTCTTCGTCCGGAGACTCAGCCGCTGGTTCATAAGGTAGGGCGAATATCACTGCCTTGCCATCAGGTTTGCCGTAAAATTCAAAGTCGCTGCCTTCCGTGACATAAGGATCATAACCTTCTTTAAATCGCCACAAGGTTTCTTTACCATCAACTACCGGCCAGCGTAAGCCACGCTCTTGATGGTAGCGATCATAAGGCGCTAAATCATGTGCTTTACCTCGACCAAATGTCGCGTATTCTTCGAATAAACCTTTTTGCAGATAAAAACCAAAATGGCGGGCATCATCATTAAGGGCTTCGGTGCCTACTTCGTTTAGTGAGAATCTATCTACTTGACCATTGGCGAATAACACTTGGTATAAAGTTTTGCCTTTATAGCTAGGGTTTTTGTTAAGTAGTTCGTCATCCCAAACTTCATTAGTTTTAAAGCGTTTGGAAAATTCGACTAATTGCCATAAATCTGATTTTGCGCCTTTAGGCGCTTCAACCATTTGATACCACGCTTGAGTGCGGCGCTCGGCATTACCGTAAACCCCTTCTTTTTCTACCCACATAGCGGTGGGTAAAATTAAATCTGCTGCTTGTGCTGTCACCGTTGGATACGGATCTGACACTACAATAAAGTTTTTGGGGTTGCGATATCCTGGGAAGCCTTCTTCATTTATATTGGCAGCGGCTTGCATATTGTTATTACATTGCACCCAATAAAAATTCAGTTTGCCGTCTTTTAACATGCGGTTTTGCAGTACGGCGTGATACCCCGGTTTAGGTGGAATAGTGCCAGAGGGCAGCTTCCATATTTTTTCGGCCATAGCGCGATGTTTCGGGTTGTTTACTACCATGTCTGCAGGTAAGCGGTGAGCAAAGGTACCAACTTCTCGTGCGGTACCACAAGCTGATGGCTGGCCAGTTAAAGAAAACGGACTGTTACCTGGGGTTGAAATTTTTCCGGTTAGTAAATGAATATTGTACACCAAGTTATTTGCCCATACACCGCGGGTATGTTGGTTAAAGCCCATCGTCCAGAATGAACAGACTTTACGTTTAGGGTCGGCATAAAGTTCGGCTAGTTCATTGAGCTGATTTACTGAAACTCCCGATAATTCTGAAACGTATTCGGCTGTGTACGTGCTGACAAATTTTGCATATTCTTCAAACTTTATTGGTGTTGAACCACCAGATTTATTAGCCGCACTATTTTTAGCTTGTTGCTCAAGCGGGTGTTCAGGGCGCAAACCATAGCCAATGTCAGTATTACCTAAGGCAAAATTAGTATGTTTATCAACAAAGCGCTTGTTAACTCGGTTGGTTTGAATAATGTAATTGGCAATAAAGTTTAATATCGCTAAATCTGTTTGCGGAGTAAAAATCATGCCATTATCGGCTAGATCAAAACTGCGATGTTTATAGGTTGATAGCACAGCAACTTTGACATGAGGGGCGCTAAGTCGGCGATCAGTAATGCGTGTCCATAAAATAGGATGCATCTCTGCCATATTCGAGCCCCACAACACCATAGCATCGGTTGCTTCTATATCGTCATAACAGCCCATTGGTTCGTCGATACCAAAAGTGCGCATAAAGCCAACCACCGCTGAAGCCATACAGTGGCGAGCGTTAGGATCAATATTATTGGTTCTAAAACCAGCTTTCATTAATTTTGCCGCGGCATAACCTTCCTGCACTGTCCATTGACCTGAACCAAACATGCCAATAGCGGTTGGGCCACTTTCTTTTAAAGTGGCTTTAGCTTTTTCAGCCATAATGTCGAATGCTGCATCCCAACTAATGGGGGTGAAATCACCTTCTTTGTGGTATTCACCATTTTTCATGCGCAGCAATGGCGTGGTTAAGCGGTCTTTACCGTACATTATCTTGGATAAAAAATAGCCTTTAACGCAGTTTAAGCCTTTGTTAACTGGCGATTTTATATCACCATGAGTAGCAACTACTTTACCATTCATTACACCCACGTTAACGCTACAACCGGTACCGCAAAATCGACAAGGTGCTTTGTCCCATTTTATTTTAGTAGCATCTGATGTTGTTATGATATTGGATGCCTTGCTCGGAACAGAAATTCCAGCAACCGCTGCGGCTGCGGCTACAGCGTTTGCTTTAATAAATTCTCGGCGATTAATAGTCATATTTATTCACCTCAACAGTGTCTTTGTTAATGTAGGGGGCGTTATTTTCGTTTAGGAATTGGTGGTAAACTGGCGAAATAGTGTAGAACTGATCGGTTAATCGAATTTGATCGATAATTTGAGCGATAGCTTGTTGGCTGTTACCTTCAATAGTAAAAACAATTTTGCCAATTTCATTTTTGCCATGCACTTGAGCACCGTCAAACCGCTCTATTAAGCTGACACTGTGGTCAATTTTCGCTGGCGGGCTATGCGCGATAAAACTGGCAATATGATATTCTTGTTGCGGGCAAGTGTTATTCATACATTTCTCCGGCAAGTTCGATTGCTGATTGCGGACAGCTACTTAAGCAGGCTCCACAAAGCGTACAATCAATTTGATTTATTTCGGGTGTTGGTATTGATTGTTTGTATTGAAAAACGATAGCTTCCGGCTCACAAACATCTCGACAGCTTTGACAATAAATTTGATGTTTAGCCAAACAGTTATTATTTATTTCGATAGATATAGGCCACGGTTTTTCCATAGCCTGTTGTGCTTTAGGTAAAAATAGCGTTTCTTGACAGGCATTGTGACAATTGCCACAAAAAGTACATTCTTCGGAAGTTAGATCGACATAAGGAAAACCTTGCTCATCTTTTTTAATTACTTGAGTTTCACAGCTTTCGATACAGGCTTGGCACTGAGTACAGCCATTGATAAATGCTTCCTCACTGATCACCCACGGAAGACGTAATCTTGTGGGAGAGTGGCTTGCTGCTAGTTGACCTTTAAAGAGCCTGCGACGGGATGGATTGCTGACAGTTTCTATTGATTTAGACATCTCGAACCCTAGGAGGTTGGTGGGCCAATCAGTAACTGGCTGATCCAAACTATGAACCCGTAACCGCCGACGATAGCCACCGCAAGAATTGGTGCTAAAAAAATTGCCAGAAAAACAAAGGTATTGCGTTCATATTGTTTTTGCTGAATATCTTCTTGACTATTTTCCATATTCATAAGCTATTCCTGCTGATTAAAATATTGTAATCATTTGATTTGGTTAGAATAATCAATGAATTTCACCAAGGTTGTAAACAGGGTGTTAATTCGTACTTTTAGCTAAGTTTAGATTACAATAGCATTTTTTCACGAAATCAGCGCAAAAAAATGAAAAATGTTTCGCCAAGCCTCTGGCGACAAATGTTGTCGACAAAATTAGCTTATAAGCAGCATAGAACTGCCATATTTCTACAAGGTGATTTTGCTTGGGCGCAAGTTTTCGTGGAAAGTGCTGATATTAAGCCTGTAATGATGTTTTCTGATGATGAAAGTGCAGAAAATACCGTGTCTAGCAAAACCTATCGTCACCATTTGGGTACAGAAAATCAGGCAATATTTTTTGCAGATGGCAACTTTAATGTCGATGCGTTTGCGGCGTTGTCGGGCACACTTGTTGCCGGTGGTCGCTTTTATATCTGGTTACCAACGAACATAAGTGAACAAAACTCTCCTTATCTTAAGCGTTTACTTACTATTGCCAGTGAAAAACCTGACATTTATTGGCTTGAGCAAGACAAATCTTTGCCAAAGATCGATCTGGATTTTGCTAATGATAACGGGTTAAGTACTAATGTTTTACCCACTGTAGCTAAACTTTCAATACCAAAGCCTTTAATTACACAGCCTTCAATAACAAAAGGACAGTTGTCGGCGATTAAGCATATAGTTAATGTCGTAACCGGTAAACGCAACAAGCCTTTCGTGTTAACCGCCGATCGTGGTCGAGGAAAATCAACCGCGTTGGCACTAGCCGTTGCCGAGCTTTTTCGTGAAAGTACTCGGGCGCTTAAAATTGTGATTACGGCCCCTCATCAAATGGCATTATCGGTGTTTTATCAGCATTTAAGACATCAATTGCCTGAAGCAAGTTTTACTCATTTATCTGTGCATTTTCGCGAACATCAATTGCAGTTTTTACCGATAGATGAACTGATTAACCTGCGGCCAACGCTTGATTTATTGCTCATTGATGAAGCTGCTGGCGTGCCAGTGTATTTATTAACAGAGCTTATGAAGCACCATCATCGCATGGTATTTTCGTCCACTATTCATGGTTACGAAGGTGCTGGGCGAGGATTTACCGGCAAGTTTTTACCTCTGCTTAAGCTATATGCTCATACGGTCAATACTTGGCAATTAACTGAACCTGTACGTTGGGCAAACGGCGATCCACTAGAAACACTTATTTTTGAAACCTGCTTATTAAACGCTGAACTGCCAGAAAGCCCTATTCAAGAGGGAGATACTCCTGACGTTAATCAACTCACTTATCAATATTTTCAAGGGAAAGAGTTACTAGAAAATGAAGTCTTGCTCAGGCAAATATTTGCGATATTAGTTACAGCCCATTATCAAACCAAACCTAGCGATTTAAAGATGATGCTAGACGATCCGCTCATTTCTGTGATGGTGCTTAGCCAAAATGTTAGGGACAATACAACGCAAAATAAAGCGCAAATACCACTAGCGGTGGCGTTGATAATTGCTGAAGGAAACGTTGATACCGAATTAGCTAGCCAAATAGTAGCAGGTAAGCGCCGAATCAAAGGGCAACTTATTCCTCAGGCATTAACGCAACAGCTATTGGTTGATAATGCTTTTAACTTCAATTATTTGAGAGTTATGCGGATTGCGGTACACCCAGAGCTTCAAGGTCAAGGGCTTGGTAGTATGTTATTAAGCGCTGTCGAACAGTATGGAGAAGCTCAGCATATTGACTTTATTGGCACTAGCTTTGCGGCTAATGAACAAGTGGTGAAGTTTTGGCATAAAAGTGGCCATGTACCCGTTAAGCTAGGGTTTAACCGTGATGCTTCTAGTGGTGAACATTCATTAATAATGCTTAAGCCGTTAACAAGGCAGGCTAGCGATCTAAGCCATTCTTTATCTGCTGAGTTTCACCATAACTTTCGCTTATGGCTAACTGATGAATTTAAGCACTTACCATTAAATTTAATTCGGCTTTTGCTGTCACTTGCTGATGTTAAGGATATTCCTGAGCTAACGGCTCGCGATTTAGCTAAGCTTGCAGCGTTTAAGCATAATGTTCATTTATTTAGTGTTGCTCGTGAAGCTATCAGCACTTGGTTGTTACGCCAATGTACCGATCAAAGTTATACCGTTGTTACTACGCATGCTAATAAAAATCTGGATAAGCCAAGTGGTGATAAGCTAAGCCCGCTTATTGCTAAGTGCTTATTATTAAAATCAGATAGTGAAATTTGTCAGCAATTTGGCTTTACTGGAAAAAAAGCGTTATATCAGTATTTTCAGCAGTTGTTGATCAGCTGAGTTTTGATAGGCATTAATCAATGTTACCAGCCAAGTTTCAAGCCGCTCAGTATTTGAATTAGCTGAAATCACTGCTAACCTCCAAGGTTTTTTGTGCTGGTATCAAGCAATGATTGCCAAAGCACTTGTTTGGCATTTTTATCTAAGCAGCGACAATCACACCCTTTGAGTTCACCTTGGCAAATAAGTTTGATCAGCAAATCACTGGCTAGCTCAATTTTTACTTTTACTGGTAATGACGGAGAAATAGATGGCATAGTCTTGATCCCTCAACAATAATCGTGGTTAATAACTTAACGACAAACTTTTTCATTTGCAAATGACAATTATTATCATTTTGTAACTAGATTAACTAGTGCCGTGAATAACTCAAGGCATTTTTGGGTAAATCTAAGCATAGTGTTGAACAGCATGGTATTGAACAACTTGGTTTTGAACTTAGGTTTGAACAGTATTGTTTTGAACACTGGTTTTGAAGATATTTTAAAAATAGGAATATGATGGCACAGTCAACGCAGCCAATTATTGAAGTACAGCACTTGGTTAAGCGCTATAAAGATATTAATGCCGTAGACGATATTAGTTTTTCTATAACGTCAGGGGGATGTTTTGGTTTACTAGGTCCAAATGGCGCAGGTAAAACCACCACTATCGAAATTATTGAAGGTATTATTCCCGCTACTTCTGGCAAAGTGTTGTACAAAGGGCAGGCGGTTACGGCTGACTTTGCCAATGAAATTGGCATACAATTTCAACATACCGCGCTGCAAGATTTTTTAACGGTTAAAGAAACGCTATCGTTATTTGGCTCGTTTTACCAACATACTTTATCGCAAGAGTTGTTAATTGAACTGTGTGATTTAAAAGACTTTCTCAACCGTGATAATCGCTTGCTGTCTGGCGGTCAACGCCAACGATTATTGCTGGCTTTAGCGCTGATTAACGATCCGGAAATTATCTTTTTAGATGAACCTACCACCGGCTTAGATCCACAAGCACGCCGTAATTTTTGGCAACTAATTAATAATATTAAGCAGCAAAATAAAACCGTAGTGTTAACGACTCATTATATGGATGAAGCCGAGCAGTTATGTGATCAAATTGTGGTGATGGACAATGGCAAAATTATTGAACAGGGTGAACCACAATCACTACTGAACAAGCACTTTGGTCAGGTTTTTATTTACTTACCACGCCAACAAGTGCCAGAGGCTTTACTTAATGCTAAAGGCTGGCATGTGCGTGGCGAGCAAGTGGAAATTGCCACTAATCATGTAGAGGCCACCATCAGTGAATTAATTCAGCAGCAAGTTTCACTTGAACAATTACATGTAAAGTCGGCGAATTTAGAAGACTTGTTTTTGAAGCTAACCGGTCATTCGTTGAGGGAATAATTATGTTTAATCTTGGGCGTTTTTTTGCGGTATTTAAAGCGCGAAACTTGGAGTTTTTTCGAGATAAATCATCGCTTGGCTGGAATATTATTTTCCCAGTGCTGTTGCTTGTTGGCTTTTCTATCGTGTTTTCTAATGACGATAAAGCCATTTATAAAGTAGGGGTGTTAGATCAAGCGCCGGTAACACATAGCTTTTTAACCACGAAATATATCGACTTTATTTACTATGATGATGCAGACAACGCCAAAGCATTGTTGACTCGCCACAGTGTTGATTTGCTGGTTGATTTTTCAAAACAAACCTTGTGGTATAACGAGCTTTCGGCTAATTCGTATTTTACTCGGCAATTATTGTTAGCCAGTGCTCCAAATTTCACAACCGAGAAAGTAACAGGCAAGGCCATTCGTTATGTTGATTGGGTATTGCCAGGCATACTTGGGATGAACATGATGTTCAGCTGCTTATTTGGCGTGGGCTACGTTATTGTTCGCTATCGAAAAAATCATGTATTAAAGCGGCTTAAAGCCACGCCATTATCTGCGTTAGAGTTTGTTTCTGCGCAGCTTTGCTCACGGTTATTTATTGTAACTTGCATGTCATCGCTGGTGTTTATTGGCTGTAATTTTATCTTCGATTTCTTTATGCTCGGCAGCTATTTAGATTTGCTATTAGTGGCCGTGCTTGGTGCCTTTAGTCTAATTACTTTGGGCTTATTAGTGGCGGCTAGAAGTAAAAGTGAAGAGCTCATTGGCGGTTTATTAAATTTAACCTCTTGGCCAATGATGTTGTTATCGGGTGTTTGGTTTAGTTTAGAAGGTGCGCCTAATGCCGTGAAGGTTGCTGCAGATTTTTTACCATTAACTCACTTAGTGGCGGCAGCAAGAAAAATTATGGTGGAAGGAGCGAGCTTAGTTGACGTTAGTTACCATATTAGTGTGTTGGTGCTGATGTCAGCTATTTTCTTAAGTCTTGGTGCTTATTTGTTTAGTTGGAATACTGAACGTTAGTTAATAAGTTATTAAATTAACCTAAACCTCTTACTGGCTGACATGCTCAATTAACTTAACCAGTTGCGTAATTTTGATATTACTGAGCTGACGATAATCAAAGTAAGGGCAAATTATGATCTTTTTTTGCTGATGGTAAGCAAAAAACTCATTTAGCCAAAAACAGTGTTGAGCGATGCCTGTTTTATCAGCATATTGCTTACCCATAATGATATGAGTTTTATCACTGGTTAAGCGATCAAATTCAGGCTTGTTAAACAGTAAGCATTGCTCGCTTCCTGCTTGTAGTAAGCTGTTGTCGCGCAATGCTTGCCAACTTGCATAGCGCTGAAAATTGCTTTTTACATTTTCGCTCTTTAGATCATTAATTTTTTGATCATTGCTAGGATTCTTTGCAGGAGCGTTTGAAGCGATACGCTCAAATGCTAACTTTGCCAATACATTAAATATTTTTCGCCAATGATTGCCTGTTTGCTCGGCAATTAGAAAAACCTCACCGTCACTCATTGCATGCATGTCATCTAACTGCTGATAAAGCGGCAGTGGTGGAACATTTTCAATGTAGATATATATTGGGGCGGATAAATCGCCTAGGCCATAGTAATGCATGAAGTGTTGGTCTGTACTCGGTAATGGAAATATTTAGTAGTAATATTGATTGTTAACGGTTATTGTTAAAGTTTATTGGTTTTAAAAGTTAGGCAATAAAAAACCCGGTCATTACCGGGTTTTAACATATTAGCTGAATTTCTAGCGCTTAAAATTCATCTAACATATATTCCAACGAATCTTCGTATATCCTCAATTCTTTTTCAAGTTGGAACTTTTCTTTCAGTTGTTCAATCTCACGCCACTTACGTTTTTTATTAGTACTTGCTTTGGATTTCGGTTGCTGTTCGAACGAATCCAATACTGCTTGAAGTTTATCCATGGAATGCTCCTTTTATCTACAACTGCATCTTTTTAATATCATAACTGCGCTGATAATAAAATAGTTTTTGTGATATTTCTTTTACAAAAAGATGAAATTTTTTAACTTAAAATTACCGGTGATAAAACGTCGTTAAATGTTGTTGATATTTGTCAAGAAGTTAGGGTCTGTTGATCTTTCATTTTAGTCTCTGCTATAGGCTAATTTTTAAGATGACAAGGCGAACGGAGTGTAATGTAGTTATTCTACATTAACTATTTTCAACGCAGTTAGGTTGAAAATTAGCCATAGCCCTTCGGGTTGTTTTGAAAAAGTGTCACTCTTTGTTGCTTAATATGCATTTGGAACAACCAAACTTTATATTAAGCGCCGCGATTGACCGCTTTTTCAAAAACAACAGCGTTATAAACTGAAAGGTTAACAGGCCCTAGCTGGAATTGTCGCATTTGAACAATAAAAAGCCCGCAAATTTAGTATAAATTTGCGGGCTATTAACTGAAGAATTTAAACTAGAATTCTTAAACTAATTCAGCTAACTGGGTTTCCAGTTTTTCTTGATCAACTGCAAAGTTGCGAATACCTTCGGCTAGCTTTTCTGTGGCCATAGGATCTTGGTTCATTGCCCATCTGAATGCTGATTCAGTAAGCGCTGCACTTGGTGCAGTTTTTGGTTGTTCTGCATTTAATTGCTTAACAACCGTTTCGTTACTTGCTGCTAATTCATCCATTAATTGTGGTGAAATGGTTAAGCGATCACAGCCAGCTAGTGCGAGCACTTCGCCAGTGTTTCTGAAGCTTGCGCCCATGACCACAGTGTTGTAACCCTGTGCTTTGTAGAAGTTATAAATTTCGGTTACTGACACTACGCCAGGATCTTCTAGCGGTGCATATTCTTTTTTATCAGTATTGGCTTTGTACCAATCTAAAATGCGGCCGACAAACGGTGAAATTAAGTAAACGCCAGCTTCAGCACAAGCTTGAGCTTGAGCAAAACTAAACAATAAGGTTAGGTTACAGTTTATGCCTTTTTTCTCTAATATTTCAGCCGCTTTTATGCCTTCCCAAGTTGATGCAAGTTTGATCAAAATACGATCATTGCTAATACCTGCTTCGTTATAAAGCGCAATTAACTTTTCGGCTTTAGCGACACTAGCCGCAGTATCAAACGAAAGGCGAGCATCAACTTCTGTTGAAATGCGACCCGGCACGACTTTTAAAATTTCTAAACCGATCAGTACCGATAACTTATCTGCGGCATCTAGCACTTGCTGTTTGGCATCGTTAGATTGCGTTTTCGCCCATTCACAAGCTTGAGTTAATAACGCTTGATAAGCAGGTAAGCTAGCCGCTTTTAATAATAGTGATGGGTTTGTTGTTGCATCTTGTGGTTGAAATTTGGCAATTGCTTCTATATCACCAGTATCGGCAACAACAGTAGTCATTTGTTTTAACTGTTCTAGTTGGTTCATGGTTTTACCTTAATTGGGAAATTAGTGGGAACATTGACGTTATTCCAATTGAATTAAATAGCGACAACAACCAGCGAGCTTGTTGTGTAATCGACAATGACTTCCCTTTTTAAACTTGTAGTATATTTATCAAATTTTATTGGTACTGCATACCAGTTGCTTAAGATTAAATCGGAATTGTTAAGAATAATTGATCTTTTTCAGTTAAATTGTCCTGTTATTGTCATTTTTAGCAAAAAACTGATGTGGTATAGTGGCTTAATTTTTTATTAGTACAGGTCGCTTTATGTTAATTGTTGTTTCTCCTGCCAAAAACTTAGATTACGAATCGCCGCTGGCGACAAATGAATTTTCACAACCAGAGTTGTTAGACCATAGTCAGGCGTTAATTGACGTTTGTAAAACGTTAACACCAGCAGATATCAGCTCGTTAATGGGAGTTAGTGATAAAATTGCTGGTCTTAATGCGGCTCGATTTGGTCAGTGGCAAACCCCGTTTAATTCCGATAATGCTCGTCAGGCGGTTTTAGCCTTTAATGGTGATGTTTATACAGGACTTGATGCAGCAAGTTTTACAGATAAAGACTTTATCTTTGCTCAGCAGCATCTACGTATTCTGTCTGGCTTATACGGTTTATTAAAGCCGTTAGATTTAATGCAGGCTTATCGCCTAGAAATGGGCACAAAATTAGCCAATCCGCGTGGCGATAATCTTTACCAGTTTTGGGGCGATATTATCACCGACAAAGTTAATGAGGCATTAGCTGCGCAAGGTGATGATGTGCTGATTAACCTAGCATCTACCGAATATTTTAAATCTGTAAAGAAAAAACAATTAAAAGCAACGGTGATCACGCCATCATTTAAAGATTGGAAAAACGGTCAATATAAAATGATCAGTTTTTTCGCGAAAAAAGCTCGCGGCTTAATGGCGAGATATATTATCGAAAACCAATTAACCAGTGTTGAACAGTTAAAAGGCTTTGATGTGGCAGGTTATGAGTTTAATGAATCATTAAGTAAAGGTAATGATCTAGTGTTTACCCGAAAGCAAGAAGATTAATTGCTGCCAACATAGTTTTTAATCAATAGAGTGGCGTGCAATAAAATTGAACTTCGTTTTTTTGCATGCTTGCTACACTTTTTATATATCCAATTAAAAACATATCCAGTTAAGTTATTGGTTGAAAGGAGACACCATGTTATCAATCTTAGCTAAATTGCTTAAAGCGTTAAATTCTGAAAGCTCGACAAGGCAAATTGCCGCTGCTGTTGCGTTAGCGTTTATTTTTGCTTTATCTCCGCTTGTTTCACTGCAAGCTATCGTATTGTTATTTATTGTACTTTTAGTCAGGGTTAACTTGAGCGCTTTCATCGTTGCTGCAACTTTATTTAAAGGCCTTGCCATTATTATTTCACCGATCACGGTTAATGTTGGCGAATGGCTACTTACCTCAAATGCAACGAGCGGCTTAATGGCAAGCTTATACCAGTTTGATTGGTTTAAACTGGCACAGTGGCATCATACTTATAACTCAGGGGCGTTATTACTTGGCTTAGTATTGGCCTTGCCTATTTACTGGTTAACTAAGACCTTGGTTGAAAAATATCGCGTGAATATCAAAGCATATTTCGAGCAATTGGCTGTAGTTAAAGCGTTAAAAGCCACTCGTATTTTCCAGCTCTATCAACAGCTTCCATCAGCAGGGGACAGATAATATGCGTTATATCAGATGGCAAGGTGCTATAGCTTTTATTGTTATTAGTGCACTAATTCTCGGTATTTTATTGTTGGCATCAGGGCCGGTTGCTAAAATGCTGATTGAAAAATATGGCGCAGAATATACCGGTGCAGAAGTTAATGTTGAAAAAGTGTCAGTGGCATTAATGCCATTAACCTTAACTATTGATGGCTTACAGGCAACCGATCCGAAAAAGCCAAGCAATAATATGGTCAGCTTTAACCAAGCATTGGCTAGTGTCGAGTTTTGGCCATTAATTTTTGGCAAAACCATTATTGATCAGTTAACCGTTGAATCATTGGCTTTCGGTCAAACTCGGGCATCCATTGGCGAGGTGTACCGGCAACCAGAAGAAACGGATGACGCTGGACAATCGTTTAATTGGCTTGACGATATTCAACAAAACCTACCGTCGCCAAAAGAGCTATTAGCTAATGCAAATTTAAAAACAGTTAAACGAGCTCAAGCCTTTGAGCAAACTTACCAGCAGCAACGAACTGACTTTAAGAATATTAAGCAGCAATTACCTGACGCTGAAAAGCTAAAAAGTTATGAGAAGCGAGTTGAAGCGTTAGCTGATGTAAAAGTAAAAACGCTGGAAGATTTAGAAAAGATCAAAACCGAGTTTGATCAACTTAAGCAAGAGTTTAAAAAAGATAAAGCGCAAGTAAAATCGGTGCAAGAACAGGTAGTTGCAGCTAAGCATCAAATTACGGAAGAACTTACCGCGTTAAAAAATGCGCCATCAGAAGATTGGCAAGATATCTCGTCAAAATATCAGCTTGATACCATAGAATCTGAAGACTTTGCTCACCTTTTATTTGGTGAAAAAGCGCGAGAATATTATCAGTGGGCAGATATTATTTTCGAGCATGTTAAGCCGCTTATCAATAATAAATCAGGTGAAGAACCAACGAGTGCGCCAGTTGATTCCGGTAGTAAAGGTCGTTTCGTCTATTTTGATGAAGAAAATCCTACGCCAAGTTTCTGGTTGAAAAAAGCTGATATCTCAATGGCGCAGGGCGAAGCAACTTATATCGCTAATTTGACTAATATTACGCATCAGCATTGGCTGATTGGCCAGCGCTCAACAGTTAAGGTTGCCGCTGATAATAAAGCAAACATTGGTGCGGTTAAGCTTAATTCAGACTTTGCTTTTGATAGTAACCAATTACTTAGCGCTAATAGTGATTGGAATGTCGCGGAATTTCCGCTAAATAATATTGAAATTCAACAGTCGTCCAAGTTTAACTTAAACCTAGTATCTGCGTTATTAAAAGTGGCGGGCAACATGTCCATTGACCAAGGACAACTAAGCTTTAACAGTGATTTTGCTTTGATGAAAAATCAGTTTACCGGCGGTGCTGAATCTAAACTGGCTAACGTGCTAATAGATACCTTGAAAAACACGCCATCGTTATCAATGGATTTATCGGCAACAGGTAATTGGCTGTCACCAAGTTGGCAGTTATCGTCTGATTTAAATGGTTTATTAGCTGGCGCATTTAAACAGCAGGCATCAGCTAAATTAACTGAGTTTAAACAAAAGTTACAGGTTGGCTTAAATGCCAAACTAGGTGACAGTTTATCACTTGCCGAAGGTGAATATGCCCAGTTGCTGGATTTAGAAACCTTAATTTCAGACTCTGACAAAGCGCTTGAAAACCTTGCTAACAGTGATGTGGTTAAGCAGCAAAAGAAAAGATTGGAAGAGAAAGCCAAAGATAAACTTAAAGATAAGCTAGGCAAATTATTTGGTAACTAATGGCTTTATCAGTCGCTCAGCTAGCTGGTTAAGTAGTCGTTAAGTTAGTAGCTTAAGTTAGTAGCTTAAGTTAGTAGCTTAGGTTAGTAGGCTCGTTCAGCACTGCAGTTTAAACCACTAAATTGAATTAATCGTAAAAAAAAGCCCACATAACGTGGTAATACCGATCAGTTAGGCATTTATTTACAGATCAATTGAACGATCTTCTGAGTATGTAAAAATCCGATAAACATTGTTTATCGGATTTTTTATGCTCGTTTCTCAAGCCCTAGATGTCATTAATCATTGGA